>NZ_DATFKB010000237.1:0-19564 GCF_035268865.1 Salinivirga sp.
CCAATTATTACTATGAGCTGTTCGTTACCTGTTCTTACTTCATCTACAGTCGATAATACATTTTCTACCGCATCTGGTGTGTGGGCATAGTCGATAATGCCGTGTGTGCCATCTGCCGATATAATATGTTCAAAGCGTCCCCGAACTGGTTTTTGCTTGCTTATTACCCTGAGTAGTTCCTGGCTATCGTTATAAAACTGAATAGCTGTGCTGTAAACTGCCATTAGGTTGTACGCATTGAAAAGCCCTGTGAGCATGGTCCACATTTGAGTTTGCTCCAATTGCAGCATCATGCCATCCATCTCCTTTTTTATTATTTTGGCTTTGTGGTCAGATGGTTTTTTCAGGCTATAACTTATGCATTTAGCTTTTGTGTTTTGTACCATAATGCTGCCATTTTTATCATCAGCATTATAAATAGCTTTTGCATCTTTACTTAGGTGTGTAAAGAATTTTTGCTTGGCTTCAATGTAGTTTTTAAAAGTTTTGTGGTAATCCAGGTGATCCTGGGTTATGTTGGTGAAAACTCCTGAAGCAAAATCTATGTATTTTACCCGATCCTGGTCTACCGCATGTGAACTAACCTCCATAAAGCAATATTCGCAGCCAGCATCGCGCATTTCTGCCATTGTTCCCTGTATGGCCAGTGGGTCGGGGGTGGTGTGGGTTGTGTTCATTTGCTGACCGTTGATGAGGATTCTTACTGTTGAGAACAGTCCGCAAGGATAGCCCAATTCACGAAATACATTATAAAGCATTGTTGCTGTCGTGGTTTTTCCATTTGTTCCCGTAATCCCAATGACTTTCATTGTATCAGATGGATAGTTGTGCCAGGCAGCAGCCAGCCATGCAAGGGCGTCACGGCTGTTTTGTACGCTTATGACAGTGGCGTTTTTTTCTGTGATTCCGGAAGTATCTTCACATATAATTGCATTTGCTCCAGCTTTAATGGCATTGTTTATAAACCTGTGTCCGTCAGTTTCGGCGCCTTTTATAGCAATGAACAGGGTGTCTTCTTCAACCTTTCTGGAGTCAAATGCTATACCCGAGATGCTTGTTTGTTCGCTCCCGTTTACGAGTTCGTATTTGTATTCTTTTAATATGTCGTTTAATATTTTCACTAGAAATTGTTTGATAAGGTTAACTCAATATGTTGCCCTTTTTGGTACACATCATTCGCTCTTAAACTTTGATCTGTAATTATTCCATGGCCTTTAAATGTGACATGCAGGCCTGCATTTTCAAGCAATGGCAGGGCATCTTTTATTCCCATGCCTACTACATTTGGCACAATTTGCTTTCTGATGAGCCTGTTTTGAAATTTTACATCGTCGTTTGTTCGTGTTGTCACAACCCATGGAGTTCCTGCACTTTTATCATCAATGGGGATGTTGAATTCATTCAACAGATACTGAATATCGTTTTTGTTCCCTGATAATGAATATGGAATTAGCTCTTGTATTCCGGCATCTACCTGGTCTAGTGGTGTGTGCATTTCATGGCGTGTGGCATATACTTTATCGGCAATTTCCCTGAAAACCGGTCCTGCCACTGCATTACCATAGTATTGGCTGTTTGAAGGCTCGTTTACTACCACGATGCATGAGTATCTGGGGTTTTCCGCAGGGAAATACCCTACGAATGAGGCCTGGTAGCTTACTTTCGACTGGTACTTATATCCATATTTTTTATTGGCAATTTGGGCTGTACCAGTTTTACCTGCAATTTTGAAATTAAGATTGGCGAGGTTACGGGCTGTGCCATTTTCTACAACGCCTTCAAGCATTATTTGCGCTTTTTTTATGGTTGAGGGTGATGCAATGCGTTTATCGATCACATTGGGATGGAACCGTTTTACAGTTTTCCCATGGTTTTGAATGGCTTTTATAAGCCTGGGTTTTACCATGGTTCCACCGTTTGCTACGGCATTATAAAACATAAGTACTTGCAAGGGTGTCATCTGGAGCTCGTATCCGTATGACATTTGAGGTAATGAGATTCCTGACCAGAGTTTATCGCCCGGGTATTTGATGTAAGGGCTTGCTTCGCCCGGTATGCAAATTCCGGTTTTCTCATTGAGGTGCATTGCATAGAGTTGCTCTACAAATTCTTTTTCTCTCCCCTGGTAATTTTGGGTGATTATTTTTGTCATCCCCACATTCGAAGAGTATTCAAATACTTGTTGTACTGTTATTTTTCCATACCCACCTCTTTTTGAGTCTCTTATTGTGTGGTCGTAATATTTTACTATGCCGTCTTCAGTATCGATGCTATCTGTTATATCTACATAATTATCTTCAATGGCTGCCATGAGTACGGGTAACTTGAAAGTACTTCCCGGTTCAGTTTTTTCTCCAACTGAGAAGTTGAAGGCTTCATAATAGTTGTCATTTTCATTTTTCTGTAAATTGGCTATTGCCAGTATTTCACCGGTTTGAACTTCCATGAGCACTGCGGCACCATGCCGGGCATTATGCTTTTTAAGTATGCGCAGAAGTGCATTGTGTGCCACATCCTGAATATTGATGTCAATAGTGGTGATAACATCCATTCCGTTTACAGGGTCGCTAGTTGCATCATCACTTACTGGTTTCCAGTAGTTTCCTGCAATGCGTTGTTCCATTCGTTTCCCCGGAACTCCTGACAATATACTGTCGAAAGCAGCTTCTATTCCAACACCTCCGGCTCGTTCTCCGGGGAAGGTATATCCGATGGTTCGGCTTGCAAGTTTATCGAATGGCTTTTTTCTTTCATTTTTCGATTTTACGATTAAACCGCCTTTGTATTGGCCCCTCCTGAAAATTGGAAATTCTTTCAGTTGTTTTAATTGATGATAAGTAACATTGCGTTGGATTAGGTAGTAACGCTCTTTGCGGTAGCGCGCAGCCATTAAATCCTTTTTGTAGGCATCTTTACTTTTATCTTTAAATAGTTTGGATAGCGATAATGCAAGCGAATCAATTTTTGCTTTGAATATATCTGAAGTCAAGGCCTCGGGTACCATGTCCATTCTGATCTCATATTCGGGCACAGAACTTGCCAGCAACCTGCCGTCTCTGGCTCTAATGTCACCACGGGTAGGGGTAATGGTTCGCTCACGAAAGTTTACTTTTTCGTGTTTGAGCCATTTCTCCGCCTGGCCGTACTGAATATTTAAAATAGCACCTATGATTATAAGCGCTATTACCACTACAGCTCCGTAGACAAAGCCTATTCGACCTATTATTTCTCCGCGTATGCTCATTCAATAGCTTTTTTGTCAACTACAATTTTTATGGGCGGCTCTCTTGATTCAATTAAATCCAGGTTTTTTTCTTGTAGCAATCTTGCAACCTCACTCTGATTGCTTTGTTGCATAAGTTCTGAGGAGGTAGCAATTGCTTCTGGTTGCAATTCTTTGAGTTCCTGTTCCAGTTTTTTAGTTTTGCGTACCATTTTCTCAGCATGGTAATTATTCCCGATGTATAATATGCCCAAAAATGTCAGGAAGAAAATGAATGGCAGATTTGACACAAAAAACTCATTGGTCAGTACTGAACCATCAACAATGTCTTTCAGGATGTTTCGTCTGTTTGATTTTTTTTGCGATTGGCCCTGAAAGTCATCAAATTCCTGATATTCTGCTTGCCTGTCTTCCATTATTTCTTTTCTGCTATTCTTAGTTTAGCGCTTCTTGATCTTGGATTTTGCTCTATTTCGTCCTGATCTGGAACAATAACGTTTCGTGTAATTACTTTATACGGCACTTCGGGGTTTCCATAAAAATCTTTTTTAATATGCCCCTCCAGGTTACCCGATTTGAAATAATTTTTAACCAGTCTGTCTTCAATTGAATGGTATGTAATAATAGCAAATCGGCCGCCAGGCTTAAGCAACCGTGTGCCGTCAATAAGTAATGATTTTAACGCCTGTATTTCCTGGTTAACTTCTATGCGAATGGCCTGAAAAAACCGGGCTAAAAATTTATTTTCTACTTTTCGTGGAAACAGTGGCGCAATGAGTTCTTTTAGCTGCCCCGTTAGTTCAATTCTTTCTTTGTTCCTTGCCTGAATTATTACCTGGGCGAGCTTTCGTGCGTTGCGCAGTTCACCATAAGTTCTGAATATTTCCATCAGTTCTTCCTGTGCATACTCATTGATGACCTTCTCAGCTGTTAATGTTGCTCTCTGGTTCATGCGCATGTCCAGTTTGGCATCGTATCGAAAAGAAAATCCACGATCGGCAGTGTCGAAATGGTGAAAAGATACGCCCAGGTCGGCCAGAATTCCGTCAAGCTGTTCCACATTGTAGAAACGCATGAAGTGTTTTAGAAACCTGAAGTTGTGATGTACGAATGTAAATCTTTCGTTTTCTGGAGCATTTTTAAGTGCATCATCATCCTGGTCGAAGCCAAAAAGGTGTCCTTCCTGGAGATGTTTAAGTATTGCCGCACTATGCCCACCTCCACCGAACGTGGCATCTACGTAGGTGCCCGACGGATCGATTTGCAGCCCGTCTATACAAGCTTGCAGTAATGCCGGTGTGTGGTATTGTTTCATGCTTCAGGATTTAAACTATCTCCAATAACTTCTGCGGCCAGGTCGGAGTAATCAATTTTTTGACTAAACAATGCTTCGTAATGGTCTTTAGACCAAATCTCTATTTTCCCGTTTTGCCCTGCCAGAACCACCTCCTTGTCAATATTAGCATAGTCCAGTAATCGCTTTGGAATAAGTAAACGACTACTTCCGTCTAGCGATAATTCGGCAGCACCCTTTGCGAATCCCCTTAAAAACATATTGTGTTTTGCATTAAAGGGGTTGAGTTTTTTTCTTAAAATGGAATTTTGGCGTTCCCACTCTTCCATTGGATAGAGTACCAGGCATTTTTCAAACAAATCTTCTTTTATCACAAAGTTATCCTGTGCAGATGAATTTATCTGCTTCTTGAGGGCTGATGGAAATACCAATCTCCCTTTAGCATCTATTTTTAAATTGAATTCGCCTATAAACGTTACCATTCCGCACAGAATTTACAAAAGTAAAATTACAACAAATTTCCCCACATGCAACCACTCTTACCCACTTTTTCCCACATTGTTGATAACTTTTTGTCGTGAATTAGGAACAGAAATTGATACCTGGTAGGCAGAAACGCTGAAATCACTGGATGAAGTTTATTTTTTTCTAATTTTGTCGTGATATAAATTTGTGTCAATACCAGGTTGGTAGAATAAACAGTATTTGGATAATATTAAACTTGCTAAAGCTAAAATTTGCAATGGAAGAAAAGAAGAGTATAACGCCAGTTCAAATTGACTTAAAGGAGGCTATTGCTTCGAAAAATAAAGGTTTAGCCAAAGCTATACCAGGTTTTGTGATGCGCTATTTGAAGCGTACAATTCATGAAGAGGAGTTAAACCGGATATTATATGATTACGCAGATAAATTTGGGATTGATTTTGTACGCTCTATACTTAAGGATTTTAATGTAACTTATACCGCGCACAATGCTGAAGCTGTTCCACAGGGAGGGCGATATATTTTTGCATCAAATCATCCGCTTGGAGGGTTTGATGGTGTGGTAATGGCTGATTTAATTGCGTCAAACTGGGGAGAGCCAAGGTTGTTAGTGAATGATTTATTGTTGTTGATCAAGAATTATGAACCATTGTTTTTGCCCATCAACAAACATGGGACTCATAGCCGTGAAGCAATTCAGGTAATTGATGAAGCCTTTAAAACAGACTATCCAATTCTGGATTTTCCTTTCGGTTTGGTGTCTCGTAAAGTGAAGGGAAAAATTCAGGACCTGAAATGGAACCGGACTTTTGTGAACCGTGCAAGAAAATATGAGCGCGATATTGTGCCGGTGTTCTTTGATGGTCATAATTCTAAACGGTTTTATCGTGTTGCACAATGGCGAAAGCGTTTGGGCATAAAAGCGAATATTGAAATGTTTTATTTACCCGATGAGGTGTTTAAACAGCATAATGAACATTTTGATGTCTACTTTGGAGAGCCAATCTCTTATAAGTCATTGACTAAAGAAAAAACAGCCGATGAGTGGGCTGCTGAAATTAAAAAAACTGCATATTCTCTCAAGCCGAAAGAATGATAATCATTATATTTGGGAAATTACAATAATTTGCAGATGTGTAAATTATTCTTTGAGTAGGATTAATTGTTTGTAAATTAGATTTTTTGGGGATTAGGTCAAGGTAGTAAGTGGCTATTCCAATAAAAAATCAGACTTGTTTTTAACTATTTGGGATTGTTTTTGCAGACAATGTTATATTTTGTAGCCATCCAAAATAAACATTACGGACTGTTTTTTGTGTAGAATTAGAGGACAAATTGAATTGAATGGATCCAATTATTGAACCCATACCAACAGAATTACTGGAGAAAGAGCTTACTCCTGATAAGTTTGTGCGTAAAACCAATTACGGCAATAACGAAATTTACACATTTACCTACCACAATGCACCTAATCTTACAAAAGAGGTTGGGCGGTTACGTGAATTAACTTTTCGTCTGGCTGGGGGCGGGACTGGAAAATCTATCGATCTGGATAAGTTTGATATGCAGGAGGAGCCCTATTACCAGCTAATAGTGTGGTCGCCTGAAGAGCGTATTGTTCTTGGAGGTTATAGATATATTGTTTGTAATAAAGCACAGCGTGACGAAGATGGGGTTTTACAGCTTGCAACATACAGGCTTTTTAATTTTAGCGATAAATTTATACAGGAGTATTTACCATATACCATAGAGTTAGGTCGGTCTTTCGTACATCCGGATTATCAATCCTCCAGTTCAACCCGTAAAGGTATTTTTGCGTTGGACAATCTTTGGGATGGTTTAGGTGCACTTGTCATAGAGTATCCTGAAACAAGGTACTTTTTTGGCAAAGTAACCATGTATCCACATTTTAATACCGAAGCGCGCAATATGATTCTTTATTTCCTGCAAAAACAGTTTTCGGATGATGAAAATCTTATGGAGCTGATAGAGCCAATGGAATTAGGTATAGACTATGAAGCATACGATGAACTTTTTACAGGCTCAACCTTTGAGGAGAATAAAAAAATACTGAGTCAAAATGTACGGAAATTAGGGGAGAATATTCCACCGCTGATCAATGCCTATATGAATCTTTCACCCTCAATGAAAACTTTTGGCACTTCCTTTAATAAATATTTTGGCGGGGTGGAAGAAACGGCCATTATGATAAAAATTGAAGATATTTATCCTTCCAAAATAGAAAGGCACGTGAATAGTTATATTCAAGAAAAAAAATCCCGCTAGTGAGAATTGGTCACTAACGGGGCATATTTTAGACAGAGTTTTTTATTGAGCTTTTGCCAACTTTATTTTCCTTAATGAAACTTGTAGCTCAAAGCGTTAATATTCATCCCTGCACCCACAGATGCAAATACTATTGTGTCGTTCGTTTTTAAATTGTGTGACTCGAGTTCACCTCTTAATATTAAATCAAGTAAAGTAGGAATGGTAGCTACAGAACTGTTACCCATCCATGAAATAGTCATTGGCATGGTATATTCAGGCACCTCTTTAATGTGGTAAAGCTTATACAGCCTTTTTAAAATCGCTTCATCCATTTTACCATTAGCCTGATGAATCAGTACCTTCTTTACATCTTCAATCGGGGTCCCACTTTTTTCAAGACAACTTTTAATGGCCTGGGGTACATTTTCCAGGGCATACTGGTATAATCTCCGGCCATTCATTTTTAAAAATATATCATCAGATGGTTCGTAAGTGCTTTTATATGATTTATCCATGTAGAGCATATGCGAGTACTCAATAGTATCAGATCGTGTTTTGTGTGCAAGAATTCCGGTTGGAGTTTCGCTTTCCTGGGCTTCTAAAATTGTAGCTCCGGCTCCATCGGCGTAAATCATACTGTCACGATCATGCTTGTCCGAAATACGTGATAAAATATCTGCACCAATTACTAAGATTTTTTTTGCATCGCCCGATTTGATATAGTAATCTGCCTGTATTATGCCCTGTAGCCATCCGGGGCAACCAAATGCTATGTCGTAGGCCACACATTCAGGCTTTTCTATGCCTAATTTGTGTTTTACTCTTGCTGCCAGAGATGGTACCAAATCTGTCCTGTTCGATCCGGGCTTTACATCTCCGAAATTGTGCGCTACAATTATATAGTCTAAGTCTTCTTTGTTTATGGAGGCATTCTCAATAGCCTTTTCACTTGCAAAAAAGGCAATGTCAGAGGTCATTAAATCGTCTGATGCATACAAGCGCTCTTCAATTGTTGTGATTTCGGCAAATTTTCGAATAATTTCCTCATTGGTTTTTTCAATCCGTTCTCCATTAGATTCATAAAACTCATTGACTAAAAAATCTTCGTTTTTTATTCGTTCAGTAGGTATATAGCTCCCCGTTCCTGTAATGATACTGTAAATAGATCTGGCCATGCGCATTTCTTTTTGATGGTTAATTGTCTACTCATGAGTAAACGTTTGGTCTAATTTTTCAATAATTTGGCGATAAAATACTTTATGCCTAGAAACTTCAAGTTGGCTTTGAGCCTGTAAAGATTATTGTAATAAACAAATTAAACAACTATAATAAGCAAAAGTTGATTGGTTTTATGCTATTTGGTTTTAAAACGCATAAATATGTTATTAATTATCAGAATTCCCAGTGCAATTGCAGATGCCGCCATAAAAACAAAAAAGAATTTTTCTTCTATATAGAAAAGGGCCATCACCACAGGTCCCATTGATTGGCCTATACGCAACACCATGCTGTTTATCGACATTATGGAGGCTCGCTCCCTGACAGATGCAATACCGGCCAGTAAAGTCTGAATTGTTGGAATAAATAATCCCTGCCCAAATCCATATATAATAACTGCAATTATAACCATTGTAATTTTAGATGAAAAGGCCAGTAATGCAAGAGCCAATATATACGCAATTGACGAGGTCGATAAAATTTGTTTTTTATTGAATAGCTTTGAGATTCTACCAAGTTGAGTTGCTGTGATAGCTGTGGTTATTGACATGATTGACATAATGATTCCAATTTCAAAAGAGTCAGATTGGAATTTTGTCTCCAAAAATGAAGGGAGGAAGGTTAAATAGGCTCCATATAGTATGATAAATACAAAAATATTCATGGAAAATAAGGCCCATACATAGGGCTGATTCACTATTTTCCATAAACTATTGAAATAGGATTTTACCGTTTGGCCATTTTCTGGTCTGGGTGTGGGTAATGTGGTCAGTGCCCAGATAGCAATGGGTATGGCTAATAATGGTAGGTAAAAAATGAATTTCCAGTTAATAAGTGCCAATGCGCCACCAATGGCAGGATAAAATGCGGTTCCAATACTAAGTACACTTGCATTGTAGCCCATTATTGTGGTGCGTCGGTTTCCTTCGAAAAGGTCTCCAATTATTGTAATGTTCAGAGAACCCAACGATGCTGCCCCGAGTCCCTGAAAAATTCTCAGAATAAGCAATGTGTTGAAGGTGTTTGTATGAGCACAGGCAGCACCTGCCAGTCCGAAAAGAACTAATGATGGTATTAACACAGCTTTACGTCCCAATCTGTCGGCTAGTATCCCCATCAAAGGCGCCATAAAAATACCCGGTATGGTGAAAGCTGTAATTAATAAGCCTATTTCATCCATATTTAACCTGAAATGTCGTGCTATTGTGGGGAATGCTGGCGTTAAGCTTGCTACACCCATCACGGCTAATAATGTAATTGAGAAGATTATTATTATATTTTGTTTGTTGTTTCTAGCCGGCATAATCAGTGCTATATAGGTTTTTTTAATATTGTGCAGGCAAATTGCCTAAAAATTGCTTGGAGTCAATTTATTTTTTATATGTTTGAACAAATTACAAAACTATCAAAAATGAAACAGCTATTCTTTCTTATTTTGCCTTTTTTATTGGTTTCATGTGCATCGCATCATGGAAATATTAACAATACCCATACCCGGGCTGGAGAAAATCACACTTACGTCGATTTGGCAGTTGGTTACAGTAAGGCTACCTATATCTTCGGTATAGGTGGTTTAAGCAAGGATATGCTTTTTGCAGAAGCATACAGAAATATGCGCATGTCATATCCATTGAAACCGAATCAGACTTTAGAAAATCTAGTGGTGAATTCAAAACATACCTGGGTTGGCCCTTTCCTGAAGCATGAAGTTATTACTATTGCCGATGTTATTGCCTGGGATAATGATTTGCATATTGTTTATGCCGATCAGTATTTAAATCAATTTTCGAGGAACAAAGTTTTATCAACTAATGAATTTAAGCTTAATGATCAGTTATTAATGTTGGAGCAGAACAAAATTTATTCAGTGCGCGTAGTATCTCTGTCAGATAAAAATGCAGTTGTATTTTATACAGATAAAGGTGGCGATTTTCAATTGAAGAAAATAAGACTTTCAAATCTATTCTGGGGTGAGGATGCAAACAAACAATACAATAATTTTAAAGTTGGAGATACAGTAATATTTAAAAAACCTGTGCAACAAAAAATTGAAGAGATCGAGGCTTTTATAAGAGGTTTCAATCAGCAAAAATTACTTGTTTTTATTCAGGGGAAAGGACTCCATAGAGTAGAGTATGATGACATAAAGAAACCAGAAAAAAAAATGGAAAAGTAAACAATGAAATTTAATAAGAATCTTATGCATGGTCGTCTTATAAAAAGATATAAGCGCTTTTTAGCCGACGTTAAACTTGATAATAGACAGGAAGTAACTGCCCACTGTACGAATTCAGGCACTATGAAAACCTGCCTGGAAGAGGGCGCAGAGGTTTATTTAAATCCGGTAGACGATCCAAAACGAAAAACGAAGTTTACGTGGGAAATGATAAAGATTAACAAACGATGGGTGGGAATAAATACGAACCATCCAAATCTTTTGGTATACGAAGCAATTAGTAATAATGAAGTACCTGCACTGGCAGGTTATAATGAAGTAAAAAGAGAAGTAAAATTTCAGGACAGCCGCTTTGATGTGATGGCTACAAACGATCAGGAAACCTGCTTTGTAGAGGTTAAAAACGTAACTATGAAAGATGGCGATTTTGCATTGTTTCCTGATGCTAAAACTGAACGTGGAAGAAAGCATTTGGAAACACTGATTCGTGTGAAAGAGGAAGGAATGCGTGCGGTAATGTTTTATGTAGTTCAGCGCATGGATGTTGCCAAAGCAGGACCTGCAGCTGATATCGATCCAGCCTATGCCGATGTTTTAAAAAAGGCTATTGATTCAGGCGTGGAGGTCATCGCTATGCAGGCCGAAGTTTCTCCTGATGGAATTGACCTGGTGAAGGAGATTCCATTTCAATGGCCGCATTAAAAACCCGAACTAACGTTTCGTACCAGTTAAATTACCTGTGATCATAGTAAATTTTACTGACGATACGCCAACCCTCATTAAATCTATACAAGGATAGATAATCTGTAAAGATTTTTTTGTCGTCCTTGTAGAGTTCAACCTTTGCAATTGCAGCGTTACCCGTAATGTCTATCATAGGATACTTTGCAATGGTTCTTGATGCTCTTTTATCTTCAGACTTTTCTCTGCGCTGTTTGCTCGATTCTAACCAGGAATATATTGGGAATTTAGTTAGCATATTATTACGCACACCAAGTAAATTAAACCCGGGGTGGAAGCTGGCTGCTGTTTTATTAAGATCGCCCTTGTTATGCAGACCTTGAACATAACCTTCTTCAATTACCTTTTGAATCATTTGCCTGTCTTTTTGACCCATGCTGGCTGAAACTGCAAAGGTTAGTGTCATTAGTGTAATTGCAATTCTGATGTAAAACATACTTTGAGATTTTTGATTATTCTGCAATTTATCTAAAAATTTCCAATAATGTAATTTTTTATAACTGGGCTTATTGCTTCTTTGCCTGATATATTTGTATTTATCGATCGGGATTGTGAACCATGGTTCACAATTTATATTCAGTATAAATTATATATATGATTGCGAAAATGTGTTTAAATCTCAGATAACAAGAAAGTTAGGCCTATTAGTATATTAGCATAATGTACTCTTAATCTCTAAATATAAATATAATTATACATCACAATGCTTCGATATGTTGTACAATACTGCTAATTTTGCAGTATCATTTTAATAATAATAAATACAATGAAAACATACGACGTAATAATTTTAGGAAAAGGACCAGCCGGAATTATAGCTGGTGTGACAGCAAAAAAGCAAAACCCTGATAAAAGCATATTGATGATTGGTGAAGAAGATAAAGGTCTTGTGCCTTGCGGAATTCCTTATGTTTTTCATCGGTTAGATGATGTTTCGAAAAATGCAATGGGCCCCAAGCCCTTTCTGGATGCAGGAGGGGAGGTAGTTGTTGACAAGGCTGTTGGTGTCGATCTGGATGCAAGAAAAGTAAAAGTAACATCTGGAGCCGAATTTGGGTTTGAACGCCTTGTTTTTGCCACGGGATCGGAACCTGTAGTACCAAAGTTTATTAAAGGTTATGATCTGAAAGGTGTTTTTTATGTAAAGAAGAGCTACCAATACATTGAACATTTGAAAGAAAAAGCTAATGAGGCTAAAAATATTGTAATTATTGGTGGCGGTTTTATTGGAGCTGAAGTGGCTGAGCAGATGCATCTGGAAGGAAAAGCAAATGTATCATTGATAGAACTCGAAGAACAGTGTTTCAGTAAGGCTTTTTCTAAAGAACTGGCTGCTATTGCCACTGATAAACTTAGGGATACCGGATTGAATGTTTTGACTTCTACCAAAGTCGATCATCTGGAAGGAAAGAACGGGGTGGTTGAGTCTGTTGTTACATCTGGAGGTGAAAAAATTCCGGCTGATATGGTGATTATGTCAATTGGATATAGTCCCAACACTGCCCTGGCTAAAGATGCTGGTGTAGATTTGAATAGCATTGGTGCAATTCGTATTGATAATTTTGGCAGAACCAATAAAAATCATGTTTATGCCGTAGGTGATTGTGCCGGTACAATAGGCTTTTTGACTGGCCGGGAGGACAATATTATGTTGGCCTCAACAGCAACAGCCGAAGCGCGTATTTTAGGATACAATATGTTTGGGATAAAAATTAAACGCTGTTTTTCAGGAACACTGGGCGTTTTCTCAACTGAAGTGAATGATCTTTCAATGGCCTCTGCCGGGGTTAATGAAAACACTGCAAGCGAAGCTGGGGTTGAATACCTGACAGCAAAGTTTTCTGATGTAGACCGTCACCCTGGTACATTAGATGATACACAGCCACTTACAGTGAGGCTCTTTGCCTCGGTTTCTGATGGAAGTGTACTCGGTGGAGAAGTTTGGGGAGGCAAATCTTCAGGCGAAATTATTAATACCATAAGCATGGCCATTCAAAAAAGGGTAACAGTATACGAGTTGGTTTCGTTCCAGATCGGGACGCATCCACTTCTAACAACTGCACCCACAAAAAATGTGATGATCAAGGCGGCTGAAGGCATTATTGCTCAGCTTCACAAATAGTTTTATTGATTTTAGTTAGCAAGGGGCATTGCAATTTTGTAATGTCCCTTTTTATGTATAATTGGAGTTATCTTTGTTTATTACTCTCCTTTTTTTCTTTTTGTACAAAAAAAGACCTGTTAGCCACAAAGCAATGCTACAAAATATTTTTAAACTGTTGAAATAAAAATTGTAAATTGCTGCAAAACCAGAAAGCATTGGATTTGTCTTTTAATCTGAAAAATTTCTCAAGGAGAAAAAGCTTACTGTATATTGCGCTAATAGCTCTGTTTGGGGTTTTTGTAGTGTTTTATACCATAAATGGTGTACACAATAAAATGCGTGACGATTTATTGCAACGTGCCAAAATTGTAGCTTACGGCATTAACATAAATCGACTTAAAAACTTATCAGGCGATACATCAGACCTTAATTCAGCGGATTATTTACGCATTAAACAACAACTTACGGATATTCGTACTACTCATGATCCATGCAAATACTTGTATATAATGCGAGAGAACACAGGTGGCGATATTGTTTTTCTGGTAGATGCACAAAAACCATCATCAGAAGATTATGCACCACCCGGATTAATTTATTCAGAGGTCCCGAAAGCGTATTTAACTGTTTTTAGAACCGGGACACCGGCTACTGTGGGTCCAATTACAGATCGGTGGGGCAAACTATTTACTTCACTTATTCCTGTTAAATCAGAAAATGGTGAAATACTAGCTGTGCTTGGAATGGATGTAACAGTGCAGGATTGGAATAAAACAATTGTTTTTCGCCTGATACCTTTAATTGCAATTGTTTTAGTTACGGTAATACTGGTGTTTTATATCCAGCAGGTTCGTTACCTTCGAAAAGAGCGCGACGCTAAGGAAAAAGTTCGTAAAAGCCGGCTTCATTATAAAGCGCTATTTGATCTTGCTGCCGATGGTATTGTTACCGGAGATTTAAAAGGCAATATTACCAGGGTTAATAAGAGTTTTTGCCGTATAACGGGATATGATGAGGCTGAGCTTATCGGAAAGCCTCTTGATAAACTGTTCCCGGATGAGATTTTAGAATATAAACCCCTGGATTACCAGCGTGTGCTTGAAGGAAAAACTTTGCGCAGAGAGCGGGAAATGACACGGAAAAACGGAGAAAGAATTACTGTTGAAATGCATTCCAGTCGAATTGATAGCGAAACACTACAGTCTTTTTTTCGAGATATTAGTCGCCGTATTCGAAATGAACGCATTATCAGAGAGAAAAATGAAGAATTAATGGCTGCCGAAGAGGAATTGCGCACATCGAACACTGAGCTTCGAAGTACCAACCAATTGTTGGAACAACAAAAATCTATTTTGGCACAAGCCAAGCTTAAGGCAGAGGAGAGTGATCGTTTGAAGTCAAACTTTTTGGCCAATATGAGCCATGAAATACGTACTCCAATGAATGCCATTATCGGTTTTTCTGAATTAATACTGGAAAGCGAAGCTCTTGAAGGCACAGATGCCGAGCCTTATCTCAGTACAATCATTAAGCAGGGCAACCACTTACTGCAATTGATTAATGATATTGTTGACCTTTCAAAAATTGAAGCCAACCAAATTACCATTACCCGCAAAGAGGTTAATGTCAATGAAATAATAGACGACTTATTCGATGCCTTTCAGATGAAACGTTTTAATAAAGATCAAATCGAAATAAAGAGCGAGAAAAGTTTACCCGATGAAAAAAGCTGGATTGTTACAGATGAGTTGAGACTGAAACAAGTCTTCAATAATTTGCTTGGTAATGCGCTGAAGTTTACTCGAGCGGGAACAATAGCATTTGGCTATAAAGCTGATAGTTATGGACAAATAACATTTTTTGTCAGCGATACCGGAATTGGTATTCCAAAAGACAAGCAAGCTCAGGTTTTTGAACGTTTTCATCGTTTGCATGATGGGCATACAAGCAATTACGAAGGTACAGGTCTGGGGCTGTCAATTAGCAAGAGCTTGTTAGAGATGCTCGGAGGAAATATTACAATCGAATCTGAAGAGCATCAGGGATCCCGGTTTGAATTTACTGTTGCTCAGCATTGAGCTAATTTAAGCAAGACCATGCATTTTTATTAATTGAGAAATCTCTTCTTCAAATGTGCTTTTCTGGTGGTATTCCTCCTGTTTTTTTATGTAATCTATAAGCTCCTTCTTTTCTTTGAAAGAATGTGTAAACGCCGTATATCCATCCTGCCACCCTGCAAAGGCAGGGAACAGGTGGCTTTCGCCGATAAAATCAGTACTCGATTGTTTTATATCTTTAATTAGCGCATCTAAAGGGATGATAGGTGAAATATTCACCGCAAGGTGAAGGTGATTCGCTGTCCCGTTAATTCGTAGAAGCTCACAATTTTTATTCTTTAAATGCTCCCATATGTATTTGAAAAGTACGCGCTGACCGTTTTTTACCAGGGTGTTTTCATTATTTAGGGTGCTGAGAATAATGTGATAAATGCTTTGGGTTTGAATATTCATGGCTGCTGCATTTTGTTTTGCAAATATATGCAATGCAGTGAGAATATAAAAAGGGAATGGATGACAGGCTTTATTCTCTTCGGTTATTTCCAAGTTGCCCCCTCATCATATCTACATCTTCCCTTAACTTGTTTACGGTGGCAATAAGGTCTGTTTGCGGCAATCGCGGTTCGGGCATATCATTGCTAATGAAGTGCACAAAGCGCCACACTTCCAGAATATCGTTCACAGGTAAATCGTAAGGTTCATAAAGCGTATTGAGCGAATGTAAGCGGAACGATTGTTTGTCGCTGAGTTGGTTTTCCACAATCTTAAAAACAACGCCTTCGTCGCGGGTTACAAAAATGCAGGGCGTATTGTCATTGATGCTGCTCCAGTCCTGAATGTACTCTCCCGTAATCCATGCGCCTTCGGGTACAGGGAGCATTGAGTCGCCACTTACCTGAAAGGTGCGGTATTTTTTTTGGCGGTCCAGAAAAGGAAGCTTGAAAACCGGTAACTCGCGAATGTATTCCGGATCGGCATAACCTGTCGTATAACCAGCTTTGGCTTTTTCGGGGACCAGTTCAATGTTTTCATCATTATCGCTGTCAACCGTGGTGGTGAGTACGCGCAGGCGACTGCCTTTTACGAAAATATCGAAGCCACGTTCCAGTTCCGAAAGTTGGCTTTCAGAAAGCTCTGCCATGTTGACCCGGATTAGTGTATCAATGGCAATTTCGAAATAATCAGAGAATCCGGCCAGCGCATCCAGCCCCGGTGAAGCCACGCCATTTTCATATCCGCTTAAGGTAGAGCGCTTCATCTCCAATGCAGCTGCCACCTCGTCTTGCGTGCGCTTGCGACGTTTGCGCAACAGTTTAATATTTTGGGCGAAAAATGTCGATTTCATTTGCACGGTTTAATGATAATGATTAATTTATAATCATAAAAATGATTAAATACTAATCAAAAATACGTAAAAATGTTTCAAGTTCCAAGTTTCAGGTTAAAAAGTTTCATGTTTCATGTTTCATGTTTGTTCTTACTGCGAAGATTGGCACAAGTATAGTTTTCATCGGCGAAATAAAACGAACAGTAAAATTACAAACGGAATAACCTGAAACATTGAACCTGAAACCTGAAATCTGAAACCAAAAGTAACCTGAAACTAAATTATAATTATATGGCAAAAATAAGTCGTTTTGAAGATTTGGAAACATGGCAATTAGCCAGAGAAATTTGTAATGTGGTATACGAATTTACAATGTTTGAATCTTTTTCGAGAGATTTTTCATTGAAAGATCAGATACGCAGATCGAGTGGCTCCGTAATGGATAATATTGCAGAAGGTTTTGAAAGAGATGGAAGAAAAGAATTTCGACAATATTTATCAATTGCTAAAGCATCTTGCGGAGAAACAAGATCACAATTGTACAGAGCTTTTGATTTAAAGTATGTCTCAAAAGAAGATTTTGATACATTATATGATCTGTTAATTGTTGAAAGTAAAAAGATAAGTGCATTTATAAAGTATCTGCAGCACTCAGAATTCAAAGGAAACAAGTACAAGAATTGATAGGTTTCATGTTCGAAAGTTTCAGGTTTCAAGTTGTCCTTACTGCAAAGATTTGGTGCGTGCATAGTTTTCATCGACGAAATATAAAGAACAATAAAATTAAAAACGAAATAACCTGAAACTTGAAACCTGCAACATGAAACTTAAAGTCGCAGCGTGAGGTTACAAATGAATGATTCGAAAGAAATGATTTGAACTGCACCTTTTTAACTTACTCACACCGCGACTAACCTGCAACCTGCAACCTGCAACCTGCAACCTGAAACCTGAAACTTGAAACCTGTAACCTGAAACCTGAAACATGAACACTCGAAACATACTCCATCTCGACCTCGATACCTTTTTCGTATCGGTAGAGCGACTGCGGAACAGTGCGCTGAACAATAAACCCATCATCATTGGCGGAACATCTGACCGCGGTGTGGTGTCGGCGTGCAGTTACGAGACACGCCCGTTTGGTGTGTACTCCGGTATGCCCATGAAGATGGCGCGCAGGTTGTGTCCCGAGGCGCTGCAAATTCGTGGCGATATGGATCAGTACTCAAAATATTCGCACGTGGTGACCGATATCATTGCTGAGGAAGCCCCTTTGTACGAAAAAATGTCCATCGATGAGCATTACCTCGACCTTACCGGTATGGATCGCTTTTTTGGCACGTTGAAATGGTCGCGGGAATTGCGGCAACGCATCATAAAAGAGAGCGGGTTGCCCATTTCCTTTGGTTTGTCGACTAACAAAAGCGTAGCCAAAATTGCCACAGGCGAGGCCAAACCCAATGGAGAGCTACAGGTGGCACAGCAGCAAGTGTTGCCGTTTCTGAGTCCGTTGTCCATACGCAAAATACCGGGAGTAGGGCACAAAGCCTTTCAGACTCTCCGCACCATGGGCGTCGATACCATTGAGACGTTGCGTATGGTGCCGCCGGAGATGGTTACACGGGTGCTGGGGAAGAATGGTAAAGGTGTGTGGAAAAAAGCCAATGGCATTGATCCGACCCCGGTAAAGCCGTATCGCGAACGAAAGTCTATTGGTACGGAACGCACTTTCAGTGAAGACCGTACCGATACAGCGCGTCTGGAGGAAATTATTGCTGCCATGACCGAGAAGCTGGCTTTTGAACTGCGCCAAAAGCAGAAGGTGACGGCTTGTGTAACGGTGAAAATTCGTTATGCAAACTTCGATACACATACCAAACAACAGCGTATTCCATACAGCGGACTCGATCATCAGTTGATTAAGGTGGCGCGGGAGCTTTTTCGCAAAGTGTACGATCGGCGTATGCGTGTGCGGCTCATAGGCGTTAAATTTAGCCATCTGGTGCATGGCGCGCACCAGCTCAACCTGTTCGAAGACACCAGCGAAATGGTGAAACTGTACCAGGCACTCGACAGCCTGCGCAACCGTTACGGATCGCATATTGTGCACAAAGCGCTAGCGATGAAACGGCTGTAATGTTCCAGGTTTATAAAGTTTCAGGTTGCAAGTTCTAATAAATAACCTGCAACCTGAAACCTGTAACCTGAAACCTGAAACATTGAACCTGAAACCTGAAACCAAATGTACCTCGCTGCCCGCACATATTACAGTCTCCGCTACGGAACATTGTCGCCGGAAAAACTGGTGCAGATGGCCGCGCAAAAAGGTATCCAGGTCGTGGCGCTCACCGATATCAACAACAGCACCGGTATGCCCGATTTTGTGAAGGCCTGTCGTAAGTATGGCATCGCACCTGTGGCGGGCATGGAGTTTCGCAGCGGCGATACATGGCTTTACACGGCGCTCGCACGCAACGAAAACGGTTTTGAGCAGATCAACCGGTTCATGTCGTACCACAACATCAACAATCTAAAATTACCTGAACGCGCACCACAACTTGAGGATGTGTTTTTTATCTACCCTTTTTTAAATTTTCCCGACCGCCTGCGCGACGATGAGTACATTGGTGTGCGGGTATCGGAGCGCAACAAGCTGGTGACCATCAGCGATAA
>NZ_DATFKB010000238.1:0-5642 GCF_035268865.1 Salinivirga sp.
TGGTCGACCATATTACACAAACGGGGAAACTATCGCAAAGCATTTGACAATTTTGAGGTTACAAAAGTTGCCAATTATGATGAATCAAAAATAGAAGCTCTGTTGCAAAACAAAGGTATTGTACGGAATCAGTTGAAAATACGAAGTGCAATTAAAAATGCCAGGGTATTTATTACGATTCAAGAAGAATTTGGCTCTTTTGACCACTATATTTGGAAATATGTAAACCATAAACCCATTGTGAACCATTGGAATAAACAGGAAGATGTGCCAGCTGAAACAGCATTATCAAAGACAATATCCAAAGACCTGATAAAACGGGGAATGAGTTTCGTTGGACCGACTATCATATATGCCTATATGCAGTCTATTGGCATGGTCAATGATCATCTTACAAGCTGTTTTATTCACCCTGAATAATACACAGCGTATTTCATTAAATATGGTTATTAGTTTGCTTTTATCTAAAAATTACTAATTTCAGGCTTTTCTATTAATGGCAATAAAAGATAATATACATATTCATTCATCAAAGTACACATCACTTCTGAAGGTTATTATTGCGGTATGTACAGGCATTCTATCCTTACTGGTGTCTCAGTTTAATATTAATGTAGATCTTGGGCACATACAATTTAATTTTCCCTGGTCTGTAGGGTTACCACTCCTTATTGCGATAACATTTGGAGGAAAATACGGCTTCCTGTCAGGTATAACCGGCGGAGCACTTTATCCATTGCTTTTATGGCCCCAGGAGGGTTATGCAAATTTGGCTGTAGTGATGCTATTACTTAGCTTATATTACGTATCGGGCAGCGTAATTCACGGTCACCATTTAAAACATAAATACCCGCTTACAATAAAAATTATTTTTTTAGGCATTTTAGCTTCGGTTGGCTATACCATTATTTATTTAGTATTATATAATCCCTTGCTGAACTTGAATCCTGCTTTTTGGCAAACCGAAACAATTAATCATCTTGATATTTCTATTTTAAAGGCCTTTGCCATAAAAGATACGCTGAATTTTGTATTTATGATAATAACAGCAGAGCTTTTCTTTAAGCTCCCGGCAATCAGAACCATACTGGGAATAAGTTCTATGAAGTTCATGCGTAAAAACAATGGAATTTTTGCCCTGTGCATACTTACTTCAGTATTTATGTGGCTAACTTTTATCGGACTCGACTATTATTTATTGCGCAGTGTAGAAAATCAATCTCATTATTACGACAGCATTGCACTGTTTATCACAATGGCTACCGGAGTAATAGTAGCCCGAGTACTTATTCGTTTTATAGAACACAGACTGCAAGCAGAAAATGCTTTGCTTTTAAGTGAAGAAAAATTCCGCATGATTAGTGAAAATGCCTACGACCTTATTGCTTTACACAACATTGACGGTTATATAAAATATGTATCACCATCTATTAAAAAATTCACTGGTCTACCGCCAGAAAAAGTTATAGGTAAACATGTTACTTTATTTTTGCATCCTGATGACTGGCCAGCATTTAAAAAAAGTCGAAAAAAAATAATTGAAGAAAATCCTTATTTAAAAATTAAACAACGAATAAAACACGCAGATGGACATTACACCTGGGTGGAATCTAACGGACAGTTAATACAAACTAAAGATGATAATGAAACATACGTACAGGTTGTAAGTCGTGATATTACAGACCAAATTAAAGCAGAAGCAGCACTTCGTGAAAATGAACAAACACTCACCAACATTTTTAACCATGCGCCTTTTACAATGCTTTTGCTAGATGGCGAAATGAAAATTGTCAAGATCAATACCAATCCTTTGCTTACAAAAGAAATGCAATCAAATGCTCTGAGCGCAACTATTGGAGAAACTTTCAGGTGTATTGAACCAACCAGAAATAATATGCCATGCGGAGCAGGCCGTTGGTGTAAAAATTGTATTATCAAAAAACTATTCAACGAGGCTTATCAGCACAACCGTGCTTATCAGAAACATGAAGGCTCAATAATTATCCAGGGAAGAGAAGGTATGCAAAGGCATACTGTGCTGGTCTCCTCCTCGTTGCTATACCGCAGAGAAAAGAAATATGTGCTTATTACAATAGACGACATTACAGACCGCAAGCAAATGGAAGTGCAACTCGAAAAGGCGAAAGAAAAGGCAGAAGAGAGCGATAAACTCAAGTCGGCAT
Organism: Salinivirga sp.; assembly: GCF_035268865.1. Taxonomy (GTDB): domain Bacteria; phylum Bacteroidota; class Bacteroidia; order Bacteroidales; family Salinivirgaceae; genus Salinivirga. The sequence continues at coordinate 2,184 of NZ_DATFKB010000238.1, forward strand.
TTCTGGCCAATATGAGTCACGAAATACGTACCCCCATGAATGGCATAATTGGTTTTGCCCGCATGCTTAAAGAGCGCAAAAACCTCATTCACAAAACAGACAGGTACCTCGACATTATTATGGAGAATAGCAAACGCCTCATGGTATTGGTAAACGATATTCTGGATATTTCGGGTATTGAAAGCGGTCGTTTGAAATTTCTTTACAAAAACATCCATCTGAAAAACATGCTCGATGATATTTATGATTTTATCAAGCCCACGGCCCAAGAGAAATCATTGAAGCTCCATATTTCGAAACCCGCAAATGGACCCGATTACATCAGAACAGATGATGCGAGATTGAGACAGGTATTGATTAATTTATTGAACAACGCCATGAAATTCACCGAAAAAGGAGAAATTGAATTTGGCTACACAATAGAATCCGAGGCGATTAGATTTTTTGTGCGTGATACAGGCATCGGTATACCGGAAAGTGAAAAAAACAATATTTTCCTGCGCTTCAGGCAGGTAGAGCAGGATTTCACCAAAGTTAAGGGTGGCACCGGACTCGGACTCTCAATTTCTAAAAAAATAGTTGAGCATTGGGGTGGGGAAATTTGGGTAGATTCTACACCCCAAAAGGGCTCAACTTTTTATTTTACTATTCCGCTCAACAAACATAAATAATTGATTATCAGTACATTGATTAATAAGCTTTATATTAACCGCAAACAATCCAATCAAATATTTCAATTCAACTTTCTATGGATCAGTTGAAAAAGTTGTGGGCTTTTTAATAACGGTTGAATTTTTTTAATAGAATAGAACGCGGGTTATACAGGTTAATTAATCCAAATATCATATGTTTACTCTCTGCAGCATAGGGTTCGGTAATTATTTTAAAAAAATAACATGTCAGATATCTTAAATAAGCTGATTTTCACAGATAAGGAGAAGCATAATTGTGGCTTTTTACAAAAAAATCTGGTAATGAAACCCCAAAAATTCCAATCATAACCCCAAGCGTTATCAGTATTCATCGGTTTATCGCAGATATTTATAGAAAAATGCTTAGCTGATAAGTATTTATCAGTCCATTATTTTTTCTAATGGAATTAGCCGTTTAATCTGCGTTCTATTGTTATTTACGGGAGTTCGTTCAGGTTACATCTGAAATGTTTTTGCATTCTAACAATTCAAACCATGTCTTTATGCTGAAGCATCAAATGGGTTGTAATATATTCGACATAGACAATTCAATACTAATCCACAACTTTATAAAGTACTCCCTTTCTTTCCGGTTTTTTGTATTTTTTTACTTCAGCAGACCAAACTCCACGCTTAGCGTTGGGATATACAAGGGCGTTTCTTTATTAAAATTTGCAATAAAGTCCACCCCAACACTCATAAACCTGAATGGGATATATTTTACACCGGCTTTAATGGATAAACCCACAACCCAAATATCTTCAGTAGCATAGGTATTGCCACCGTCATCGAACTCAATAATTTCGTTTGTTCGTTTGGTTTTTAGAAACGGGGCAATACCGCCTAAATACTGTATGCGTATTTTACCACGGTCGAGGTTTTTGCCAAGCATAAAGCTGTAATGCTCATAAGTTTCTAAAGGTCTGTCGGAACTGGCTATGCTATGCTCTTCCAGTACATGGTAACCGGCACTGTAAACCATCTTATCCCAGGCAATGTCCACATCTCCACCATAAACCAGACCATCTTTATTGAAAAACCCGGCCTGTGGGTTTAAAGCAAATCCCTGAAACCCTGTTTGGGCTTGCACAGCATTAAAACTGCATAAAATTGATAATACTAAAGCTGATACAATTACTTGTTTTTTCATTTTTTTTGGGCAAAAATAGCAGATCAATAAAGCTTTGCAAAATGTTTTATCTTAAATCAAGTCAACCCATAAATATTAACAGATACCTGTCACCGCCATAAATGGTGGCGCAATGAGTATTTCTTTCTCAAGGATGCAGTAACGCAGCAAACGTGCTAAGATAATGACATGCATAATCCAGGTTAATTTTCGATATATTTTCAGGTAAGTACAGAAATTCCAAAAACTCCTGTAGTTACTGATGTAAATGACCAAAATATTAACCTATTCACGGAAATAGAGTTTTAATAGAAAAGGAAGCTCTTCATTCTCAGGAGCTATACGAATGGCTTTTTGCAACTGATTGTAAAGTAACCGTTTATCGTTGCGCAACATACCCTCCAGCCCCCGGGTCATCATTTTATTGGCTTCAATGAAGCGTTTCATTTTCATGGTGTCGGGAATATTGTGGAATACGCGGAATACTCCATCGCGGTTAAAATTCAAATAGGCCAGGTTTTGTGGCAAATTTTCTTCACGAAAAACACTAAAATCGAAAAACTCCACATAGGAGCGATTATCGGTATTAATTTTTATCTCTTTCGGGAAATCCTCAATGGCCAAAGGGTCGAAAATTAAGTTGGCCGCCAAATGATACGGATTGGCATAAAAATACGGGTCTTTTGGGAAATCGGCAATCCTACTGCTCCATTTTTCAAAATCGATTTTTACCGGATCGGTACTTCCCATCAGCACAGCGTGGTAGTGGCCAAGCCACACGACAGTGTGCGGAAAAACATGATGAAAGGTTTTTATTAATCCCAGCAAGTCGTCCCTGTTCAGCTTATGCAAAGGTAAATACTGGGTGACCATACCTCCCGGGTTCAGGTGCTTTTTATAAAGCTCAAAATAGGCTGTTGTATAGAGGTTTCCGGAGCCAAGCACCGGGTGCGTAGGATCGCTGGAAATGAGGTCGTAAGTTTCGGAGGTGGATTGTAAAAAATGCCGGCCATCGTCGCCATGTATGGTCAGTCGCGGATCGTTTACAATATTGTTGTTCAATGCACTGTAGTATTTCGCCGCTTTTTTAAGTCCGGGCACCAATTCCACACAATCGATCCGCTCTATTTCGCCGTGCGAGGCAATGGCAGAGGTTGTAACGCCAATACCAAAACCCACAATCAGAGCTTTTTTGGCCTCGAGTCCGGCAAAAAAAGGCATGTGCCCCACCATTTTTACCGCCTTAATAGCATCGTAACTCGAACCAATAACCGAAGCATTGTTTACATAAGTAGATTTTACCGAATTGTTGCCTTCACTCACTTCACCAACAACCAAGGTACCTTGTACAGCCTCGTTGTAATGCAACACTTTTTTATCCTCAAGGTGAAAAGAGGGTGGTAAAATGCGCATATGCAATCCGGAGATAGTAACCAAAAAAAGCAGGGCAATGGATACCAGCGCCATGATACGGGGATTTTTGCGGTCGCTTTCAGGCAAATGGCGCAGGGTAAACACAAGGGCTAAAAAAAGCAATATGGCCACCAGCAAAATACTCCTGCCCGTACCTGCCAGCGGGATAAATAAAAATGCAGCAATTAGCGGTCCAACAAAAGACCCCAACGCATTGGCCAGCAT
>NZ_DATFKB010000239.1:0-9923 GCF_035268865.1 Salinivirga sp.
CCACCATTGGCAGTATACTTCAAAGCATTGGTAATCAAGTTGCGCAGAATTGTACGTAACATATCCAAATCTCCATAAATTATCAGATTATTATTTATGCTATTTTCAGTGCGCAATTGTTTTTGATGTGCCACATTCTCCAGTAACATTAAGGATTCATCTACCAACTCTTTTAGATTATTGTATTTAGGGTTAAATTGAATAGTCCCTGACTGAGACCTGGACCAGGTCAGTAAATTATCGAGCAAATTGGTGCCCTGAATGGCTGTATTATGAAGTATTTTCAAAAAATCAGGCAAATTTTGAATATCGCCCTCTTCAATTTTTTCGATCAATAATTCGCTAATACCCACAAGAGAATTAAAAGGATTTCGCAGGTCATGCGCAATGATGCTAAAAAATTTATCTTTTGTTTCATTGGCTTTCCTAAGTTGTTCTTCCCGTTCCTTTATAACTGTTTCGTTTTCTAGCCGTTCCGAAATATCTTGTGCCATGGCTATCAGAACGGGGCGGTTCTTGAGTACAGTAGCAGTAATAAAAAGTTCTACAGGATAAGTATTTCCATCCTTTTTCCGATGATATGTTGTGATATGCTGTCTGCTTCCAAATTCAAGTTCTTTCCATATATGCTGCTGGTCATTTCGAGTTGCACTGTCCTGGTCTATGTCTGAAACTTTCATCGAAAGCAGCTCATCCCTCGAATAACCAGTATCTTTTTCGGCAGCTTTATTTACAAGTACAAATCTACCTTCCAAATCATGGGCAAATACAGCCATTGGCATTTGCTCTATAACCGTTTTAAGTACTTGTTCCTTCTCCCGTAAAATGCGCTCCGTCTTTAGTTTTCCCGAAATATCAGTAATATGTCCAACAATATATGTACACTTACATGCTGAATCAAATATGGGTGTAAGTGTAACAAGCCCTGTTTTGTTGCCATAGGGTGTAGGCAGTTGTTCTTCCCACTGAGTACTTTGTTTTTGTGCAATAGCTTCCCTGTATTTTTTAAGTTCTAAATCGAGTGTATCCTCCGGCATTACTTCTTCAAGTAACTTGCCCATAAATTGACTCTTTTTGTAGCCAGTTATTTGAAAAAAGGTCTCATTTATGAATTGATACCGGTATTTATCTTTTCCTTCCACTTTAAGTAAAAATATAATACTCCCTGTATTGTTCGCAATCATGTCAAGCATTATTCGGTGTTGCTTTTCATTATCTTTTAAAAGCTTTTCTTCCGTAATGTCTTGTCCAAATTCAACAAGTCCTTTTATATTACCCGTTTCATCGAGAATGGGATAGCCTCGCAAAAACCAATATCGTCCATTGGGTGTATTAACTTCACCTTCCTGGTATTTACCTGTTTTAAGCACTTTAATCAAAGGGCAATCCGTGCATGGTTCTTCACGACCATGCCAAATACTATAGCAATACTCTCCAACTAAATCGTCGGTATTCATTGATACAGAATCAGCAGATGCTTTATTAGCCCAGTTAATTTTAAAATCAGGACTGTAATACACTACCAATTCCTTTGTAGAATTCAATATCAAAGACTTCACTTTTTCGGCTTGTTTTAATCTGTCTTCAAGTTTCTTTCGATCTGTTATGTCTCTTTCGTTAATTATTATACGCTCTATTTCGCCACTTTTATCGTAAAAATAATTTGAAATGGCCTCTATCCACTTAACATTATATTCTTTGGTATATATCCTAAAGGTAAGCCGGCTTTGTTTATCTTTTTTATTAATATGCTCCTGCATTGCAACCTGCAATGCTTCTAAATCATCTTTATATACAATATCGAAAATAGATTTATGGAGAAAATCGGATTCAGAATAGCCATAAAGCGTCTGAGCAGATGGACTGATATAAATGGGTTTCAAGTTGCTATCAAGAGCTGCAATTACATCTGATGAATGCTCTGCCAGCAGTCGATATTTGCGTTCACGCTCACGTAATTCCTTTTCTGTATTTAATCGGTCAGTGATATCCTGCACAGAGGCCATAATTTGCTTTTCACCTTCGATAAAAATTAATTTCGGTGAAACTTCAACCCAAAAAGTACTGCCATCTTTACGTTTAGCCTTCCATAGTATGGCAAAAGACTCCCCTGTATTTACTTTATGAAAACTTTTAGTTACAAAATCGGGTGTAATATTTTGCTCAGGAGCCGTTATGTCAAAAATGCTGAAGTTATTATTGCGAAACTCATCAACAGAATAACCATAAAGTTCAGCGGCTTTCTGATTGGCATCCCAAATGGTTAAGGTTTGAGGATCGTGTAAAAAAATGGCCTCATTCACCCCATTAAATATGGCCTGATATTTTGCTATGTTTTCCTTTGCATAAATTTCGGGTTTTGACCGACCTTTATCAGTCTTAATCACAAAGTAATACTCTTTTGAATTGCACGTTTGCCCACTTCCAAGACTTTGTATTATTGTTTCGCAATAATGTCCGTTATTATGCTTTATCCGACAGCGCACATTATTAGGGCACTCGTTTTTCTTTAACAGCTCAAAATAGTATTTAAAAACTGTGCTATCGTCTTTATGTAGATAGTTGTAAAAGGATTCTCCATTAACCTGCTTTGCCTTAAAACCAAAAGTTTCCTGCCAGGTCTTATTAACGTCCTTTATATCACCATCTGCACCAAGTGTCTGAAATGAGGTTGGCGCATTGTTATAAAGCACATTATACCTGTCGTCCTCTATTGGTATTTGATCGGCAAACATATCAGCACAGAATAATTAGCTGTAATTTAGGAAAAAAAAGCTCATAAGTCAATAGTAAAATTTGAAAATCCAATAAGCATTGGGAAGATAAAAAACATCGAGCAAACCCAAAAAGCTAATCTAACTAAACTAAAACTTGAATAAATTTTTTAAATCCATAACTTTGAGGCCATGTTAGGAACCATTATCAACACAGCAGCAGTAATTGCAGGCAGCGTAGCCGGACTCATTATCAGATCACGCATGCCCAAAAGAATTACTGATCGGGTTTTTCAGGCAATTGGCCTTTTCACACTCTTTCTTGGAATTCATATGGCATCCAAAACTGACAACTTCCTTATTCTTGTGTTCAGTATGGTAACAGGCACCATACTTGGAGAATGGATGGATATAGACAAAGCCTTTCTAAAATTCAGCAACTGGCTGAAAGGAAAATTGAAATCCCACGGAACGAGTACTTTTTCAGAAGGCTTTGTAACATCGTTCCTTCTGTTTTGTATGGGTTCAATGACCATATTGGGGGCTTTTGAGGAAGGACTGGGAGACGAACCCAACTTACTAATGGCTAAATCTGTTTTAGACGGTTTCTCTTCAATAGCCCTAGCCGCATCGCTGGGTATAGGAGTGCTTTTTTCGGCCATTCCCTTGCTTATTTACCAGGGAGGGCTGACGCTTTTTGCAGCATCACTTGCGGATTACCTGACCGATCCGATCATAAACGAACTTACTGCCGTGGGCGGCCTACTCCTACTTGGCCTGGGGCTAAACATACTCAACATTACCAAACTCAAAATCATGAATATGATCCCCGCATTGGTCATAGCCGTTATTCTGGCACTGATATTTACCTGAAGCGACTGCTTCCTTACAAAGATGCCCGCTGAGTTAATGTAGTAAGCCAGGGTACATCTTTTTTTCGATCAAAAACCTTAAATTCGCCTAAAAAAGATTAAATGAGTACTTCCGACATCAAAGAGAAAATATATGAATTGCGTGAACAATTACACCATCACAACCACCTCTACTATGTAAAAAGCACGCCCGAAATAACTGATTATGAGTATGACATGATGCTTAAAGAGTTGGAGCACCTCGAAAAAGCGCATCCGGAGTTTGCCGACACAAACAGCCCCACTAGCCGTGTTGGTGACGATCGCGATCAGCGTTTCGAGGAAGTTCAGCATCAATACCCCATGCTATCGCTCGCAAACACCTACAACGAGCAAGAATTAAGAGATTTCGACAACCGGGTGCGTAAGGTGGCAGGTAACGATTTCACTTATGCGTGCGAGCTGAAATTCGACGGGGTATCCATCAGTCTGCGTTATGAAAAAGGACGTTTAAGCAAGGCTGTTACACGCGGCGATGGCGCACAGGGTGACGATGTAACAGAAAACGTAAAAACCATTAAAAGTATTCCATTGAAACTAAGCGATGGCGATTACCCGGACTTTTTTGAAATAAGAGGTGAGATTTACATGCCCAAATCAAAATTTCTGGAGATGAATGAGCGCAGAGAACAACAGGGAGAAAAAACCTTTGCCAATCCGCGCAATGCTACAGCAGGCTCAATCAAACTTATTCACTCATCGGCAGTGGCGCAAAGACCACTTGACTGTTTCCTTTATTACCTGATGGCCGATGATTTACCCGGGTCATCGCATTTTGAAAATATGCAAAAAGCTGCGCAATGGGGATTTCGCGTACCTGACACCATGCAAAGAGCAAACAATATAGATAAAGTACTCGAATATATACACCACTGGGAAACAGCACGGCATGAGCTACCATACGAAATAGACGGCATCGTAATAAAAGTAGATGAGCTCGAACTACAGGAAAAACTGGGTTTCACAGCCAAATCTCCCCGCTGGGCAATCTCCTACAAATACAAAGCCGAACAAGCCAGCACACACCTAAAATCAGTTGATTTTCAGGTAGGTAGAACCGGCGCAGTGACTCCGGTTGCCAACCTGGAGCCCGTATTTCTTGCAGGTACAACGGTGAAACGTGCTTCTTTACACAACCAGGACATCATAAAAAAACTGGACTTGCACCATGGGGACACAGTATTTGTGGAAAAAGGGGGCGAAATTATACCAAAAATAACCGCCGTTGATAAAGAAAAACGTCCGAAAGATGCAAATCCTGTTGAGTTCATTACCCAATGCCCTGAATGTGGCACACAACTCATACGTAAAGAAGGCGAAGCAGCACATTTTTGCCCCAATGAAAATCACTGCCCACCTCAGCAAAAAGGTAAGTTTGTGCATTTTATCAGTCGCAAAGCCATGAACATCGAATGGCTCGGAGAAGAAACTATACAGCTATTTCTGAAAGAAAACCTAATCGAAACCCTGCCTGATTTGTACGAACTTAAAGCCCATGATATTGAAAAGCTGGAAAGATTAGGCTCCAAATCAGCTCAAAACATCATTCAAAGCATACAAAGCTCCAAATCAGTACCCATGAGCCGGGTGCTTTATGCACTGGGGATACGATTTGTAGGAGAAACCGTTGCTAAAACACTTGCACGCCATTTCAAATCCATACAGGAACTGGCAAATGCCACAACCGAAGAGCTGGTCGCTGTGGATGAGATAGGTGAAAAAATAGCATTCAGCATACGCAAATACTTTGACAACGACGAAAACAAAAAACTGGTTGAAAGACTCGGCGAATATGGCCTGCAAATGACTGCTGCCAACGACAAACCTAAATCGGGCACCCTGGACGGTATAAAAATAGTAGCAACCGGAAAGCTTAACAATTTCACCAGAGATGAAATTAAAGAAACAATAGAAGCTCACGGTGGCAAGGCAGTATCTTCAGTATCATCGCAAACCGATCTTCTTCTTGCCGGCGAAAATGCTGGAAGCTCGAAAATAAACAAAGCACAGGCAGCCGGTGTTCGTATTATCGATGAAGCGGAATTCATGAAACTTATTGGCAAATAATTGCCATAAATTAAATCTATTTATTATGAAAACTTTTTTCAGCGTACTCTTACTCCTCATAGGAATTAACCTTATTGGTCAAAACCCTAAATCATACGAATTATACAATTCCAAAGGAAAAAAAGTATCATGGGAAAAGATGACCAAAGACCTGCAAAAACAGGATGTGGTATTTTTTGGTGAGCTGCATAACAGTGCCATCGCACATTGGTTGCAACTTGAGCTCACAAAAAATCTTTACATGAAGGTAACCAATAAACTGGCTTTAGCAGCAGAAATGTTCGAAGCAGACAACCAAATCATCATTGATGAATATTTGAATGACCTCATTGCCAATAAAAACTTTGAAGAAGAAGCCCGGTTATGGGACAATTATAAGACAGATTATAAACCATTACTGGAATTTGCCAAACAACACAGCATTCCATTTATAGCAAGTAACATCCCAAGACGATATGCATCGCTTGTTAATAAAAAAGGATTCAAAGGCCTTGAAGAGCTCTCTGACGAGGCGAAAAAATGGCTACCGCCACTACCCGTTCCATTCGACATTGAACTACCCGGCTATGCAAAAATGCTGAAAATGGCAGCACATATGCCGGGCAAAAAAGGCAATGCCGAAAACCTCGCAAAAGCCCAGGCTATTAAAGATGCTACCATGGCACATTTTATCGTTCAAAACATGCAACCGGGCATGCTCATGCTTCATTTTAACGGACGTTACCATTCCGACAACCACGAAGGCATAGTTTGGTACGTTAAAGAATATGCACCAGAAGCAAAAATCAAGACCATTTCAACAGTATTGCAAAACGATGTAAATGAGATACTAGATAAAAACACAAACGTTGCTGATTACATTCTGGTTGTAAATGAAGATGTAACAGAAACCTACTAACGAATATCAGGGTATTTCATTTTTCAGTCAGGTTACAAACTATTTTCCAACCTGCACTTTATTGGCCAATGCTTTTACACAGGGCAAGGGGCCATCAGCTGAGACTAAAAGCATTGAAAATAAATAACTTAAAATAATTTTTATTTTATTACAGTGCTTAGTCTTGCTCAAAATAGGCTTATTTTCATAATGAAAGCCCTGAATATTTTACTAACTTTGCGCTTGCTTAAAATTTGACTATGGACAAACGGATTATCGCTATCACAGGAGCTTCAAGCGGAATAGGCCGGGCCCTTGCATTATCGTATGCGGGTGAAGGTAACCATTTAATTTTGGCAGCACTCGGGCAGGCTGAACTGGAAAAAACTGCAGAGGCATGTCGAGAAAAAGGTAGTGAAACCACAGTCATAGAATTTGATTTAAGCAAACCCGAATCTGTAAAATCATTTACAGACAGCATAGCTGCAAAGCACAATCATTTAGATCGATTGATCCATGTGAGCGGCATAAGTCAGCGTTCACGTGCCGAAGAGGCACCCATTGACGTTGATCGCAAAATAATGGAAATCAACTATTTTGGAGCCATTGAGGTTACCAAAAATCTTTTACCATTGCTCAAAGCATCAAAAAGCGCAAAAATCGGTGTGACCTCAAGCATTAGCGGAAAATTCGGATTCCCTTTACGCTCCGCTTATGCTGCATCAAAATTTGCATTGCATGGTTTCTTTGAGTCGCTCCGGCTTGAACATTACAAGGATAATATCTCGGTAACAATTATGTGTCCGGGAAGGGTTAATACGCCCATATCCCTGAGTGCCCTTAACGCACAGGGTAAAGCCCAGGGAGTAATGGATCCGGGCCAGGCAAATGGCATACCAGTTGAAAAATGTGCAGCACAAATGAAACGTGCAATAGAAAAAAACAAAAAAGAAGTTTTTATAGGTGGCAAGGAAATTTTGATGGTATATTTCAAAAAATTCATTCCACCACTCTTTTATAAAATAGCTCGTAAAACAAATCCAACCTAGTGCATTATGGCGAAAATTATTTCAGGAATACAACAGATAGGAGTAGGCGTACCGGATTTCAAAGAAGCCTGGAATTGGTATATTAAGCATTTCAAGATGAATATCCGCATCTTTGAAGAAGAGGCTGTAGCTGAGTTGATGTTGCCACATACCGAAGGAGAGACACGCAAGCGTGTAGCAGCTCTGGCCATCAATATGGAAGGTGGAGGTGGATTTGAAATATGGCAACATACAGGCAAAACACCAGCCCTCAAAGAAAAAACCCTTATGGCCGGTGACCTTGGGATAAATTATGCTAAAATGAAAACACGGTGCATTGAATGCACTTACAAAGAGTTTAAAAAGGAAAAACTGGACCTGATTAGCGAGATTCATACCAATCCTGCCGGAGAAAAACATTTTTTTGTGCGCGATCCGTATGAAAACATCTTTGAATTTGTTGAGTCTGATACCTATTTTACAAAAAAGAACAGTAATGGCGGGGCCTACGGAGCAGTTATTGGGGTAAATGATATCGAAGAATCGATGAAAGTCTACAGCGATATTTTGGGCTATGATGAGGTAGTTTTCGATATTACAGGACATTTCGACGATTTTAAAACTATTCCCGGCGGACACGAAGAAATCAGGCGTGTACTATTGCGTCACAACAAACCAAGAAAGGGAGCATTTAGCAAAATGTTTGGCCCCACAGAAATAGAGTTGCTACAAGTAAAAACACGTAAACCTTCAGAAATTTTCGAAGGTCGAATCTGGGGCGACCCTGGTTTTATTCACCTGTGTTTCGACATGAACGGCATAGATGAACTGCGCGAAGAGTGCAAATCAAAAGGTTTTCCCTTCACGGTAGACAGCCAGCGCGACAATCCATCTTTTGACATGGGTGAGGCTGCAGGAAGCTTTGCATACATACAGGCACCAGAAGGAACTTTAATTGAATTTGTTGAAACCCACAAAATTCCCCTCCTTAAAAAATTAGGCTGGTACCTTAACCTGCAAAAACGGGCTCCTGAAAAACCACTGCCCAAATGGATGCTAAAGACACTTGGCATGAGTAAGGTAAGTCATGTTTAAATAAAGGGGTTGCAACTTATAGTGGTTGCAACCCGAAATCATTTTACCCGTATTGACTTCTATTAAAGATAATAACGGGAATACGATACATTACCACCATCACAACTTGCAGCATATTTCCATAGTATTTCGTACTCAAAACCATACACGCACATTTTTTCACAAAAAACAGCATCATTTCATGGGCATCGATATCATTCCCGGGTAGCTATCCAAACAGAAAACCAATATACCAGAAACCTAACAATAAGACACTTAACCGATATCTAAAAAGCAAAAAGAATCTGCCTTTCAGCTTAAATACCCTCAAAACATGTTTTTAAACATGTTTTATAAAAATCACTCTTTTTGACTATAATTCGCAACTATATTCATATATTTGGTAACGTTTCCTAGATATACGAATCCAAAAACACAATTTTATGAGGCAATTATCAATAATTGTAATGGGATTCCTGTTCCTATTCGTGAGCTGCACCGAACAGCAAAACAAAGCAAATCAACAAGAAACAAATGAGCACAAAACAGTAAGCTCTGCAGGAGGTTTATTCATAATTGGCGGAGGAAAGAGGCCACCCGCACTGGTTAAAGATCTCATTAAGTTAAGCAATGTAGACAGGACTGGCTACATTGTAATTCTGCCAATGTCCAGTTCTGTGCCAGACACGAGCGCTTTCTATGCTAAAAAGCAGTTTACAGAACAGGGGATAACCAATGTTACTGCATTTAATTTCATTGAAGGAGAATCACCGAAACAAGCCTGGCTTGATTCACTTGAGCAGGCAAAATTAATCTACATCTCCGGAGGGGACCAGAATCGCTTCATGAAAGTAGTAAAAGAAACACCCATCTATAAAGCGATACATCAGGCTCACCAAAACGGAGCAACCATAGCAGGCACAAGTGCAGGAGCTGCGGTTATGAGTAAAAAAATGATAACGGGTGACGAGTATAAGCATCCCGAATACACTGGAGAGTTTCGGACCATTGAAGCTAATAACATTGAAATTGCCGAGGGTATGGGATTCACGGATAAAATTATTGTAGACCAACATTTTGTATGGCGTATGCGCATGAATCGGCTCATAACCGTAGCGATCGAAAACCCTGAAGCCACTGCAGTAGGTATCGATGAATCTACAGCTATCTATTATAAAAACAACCAGTTCACTGTATATGGTAAGAGCCAGGTTATTGTAATAGAAAACCAGAAAAAGCACAAAAAAGCACA
>NZ_DATFKB010000240.1:0-4237 GCF_035268865.1 Salinivirga sp.
GTGGCCGGTTTCAATTGGGTTGGCGGGGTCGTTGCTCCACTCGAACCAGCCGCCGTCGTATACCGATACGCGGGGCCAACCCATGAGCCATGCGTTGAGGAATGCTTCGCTGCCGCGCCAGCCAGTTCCACAATAAAAGGCGTTGTGTTTATTGGGTGTAATGCCCGCATCTTCCCATATTTCAGCTGTTTCGGGGAAAGCGCGCATGGTGTGGTCCAAATGGCGGTAGTTTTCCATGTGGTAGGCATCAGAACCGCAATTGCCAAAGACGGCACCGGGTATACGGCCGGTTTTTTCAATGTAGTTGTAACCGCTTACTTCACCGATGTATTCTTTCCAGCTGCGTATGCAAACCAAATTGGCATCAGCTGATTGCAGCATCTCTTTGGCTTGTGGAACATCAACGGCAAGCTCGGGTCGACCGGGGATTTCTGCTCCAAAATCAGCTGAAGTTTCAGGTTCTGTGGGTATGGATGTAATCTCATAACCGGCATCTTTCCAGGATTGTAATCCACCATTCAGTATTTTTACATCTTTTACCCCAGCATAAAGCAGAATGAATGCGATGCGCATGGCTCCGAGGTGACCGGCGCTGCTGCCCGGAAAAGGGTCTTCGTTGCGCGGAGCGGCAAATCGGCCATAAACTACTACTGTGCTGTTTTGGGTGATGCCTGATTTTTCGAGTACGGTTTTAATCTCTTCGGGTGACCTGCGGTTCCATGTTTCCATAGATTCCAGCCAGTTGGTATCCATAGGTATGGCTCCGGGGATATGCCCCGAATCATAATCTTTTGGGTTTTGATAATGTGCATGGCAAATTACCAGGTTTTCGCCCTCGAGGTGCTCAACTTTTTTACCATCTAAGGCCTTTTTTAGCCATTGGGCAGGGACGAGGTTTTTGTAACGTGCCAGCTTTTTTAGCGGCAGGTCAGTGTTTGGAATCCATTCGGTAGTAAAGTAGGGGTAAATGACAATATTTTGGTATCCTGCAGTGGCAAACATGGAGGCCACCTCGTTATTTGGAGACTCACCGTACCCATAAATGACAATGTCATCTTCTGGCACGATACCCTTTTGCCTTACAATTTCAATCCAGTCGATGTATTTGGTCCATTTGGCGTCAAGGCTGATGGCCCCGGGTATGTGCCCGCCACGGGATTCGTTTTTAAGCCGCCATCCGTTAAAAGCATCTACCGGTCTGGAGTCTATGAAAATTGATTTTTTGTTGTTTTGTTTCTGAATAGCTTCTTTGGTGGAAATGTTTTTTATCTCTGGCATAAAGTATTTTTATCAATTAACGTCTCATAGAAATATTTGTTGATTCTATTCAATTCTCATTTGCAGGTACCACTCAAGTGATTTGTTGAGGTAATCTATGAGTGTTTTCTGAAAGCTTTTGTAGGGTGTATCTTCCAGAGTGTTAATTGGAAGTACTGCACCTTCCCAGTTTTCAGTTAATTCCCAGCGGGCAGGGGAGATGTCAGGCAGGTTTAGGTAATTAATTTTGCCAGTTTTTGAATATCCGCTCAGGTAAAAGTATGGTGCTTCCACCATGTCGTCTTCCATGGCCAGACCAAATCCAATACCCAGATCGTCATTGGGTTCAATGTAAATGCCGGTATCAAAATGGTGGGGCCAAATCCTGATCTCTTTTTCAATTTGCAGGTGTCCCAGCACAAGCTGGCAGGTTTCATTGGCCAGTTTTCTGAAATGTGTCCACTGTGAGATATTTTCGGCATTTATCAGCTCAAAGGCTTCATTTATGAAGTCATATTCGGGTATTTTGTAGTGCATAGGATCTTTATATCCATCGGGGCTTATGCCCAGTATCATCAGTGATTCGGCAATTTCAGTTTCTATTTCGTCCATTGTTTTTGTGGAGTAAGCTACTGCTGCAATAGGAATAAGTTTATCGTTGAGCCACTCGTACGTTTGTTTTGTGAGATTAAGGGCAAGTATTACTTTGCCTTTACCGGTATCTATCCAGCGCCCAAGAATCCGATTGGAAAGGGGGTCGAAGTAGAGATTTGTGTGGCTGTCATCTTTTTTTGCCTGGACAAACGTGCGGTTAGCCTTTGCAATGGGTTGACTTAACAAGTGAATTTTTTGGTCGGTTTTGTTATAAAGTTCCATATGTTTTCTTTTTTGATAGATAGCAAGTAGTGTTTTTTCAGATACTACACGAAAGTTACGACCTTTTTATCACAAAAAAAAGCTGCCCCGGTGAGGCAGCTTTCATGGTATATTTATCACTATTACGCTTTTTCTTCAGATTCTTCCTGCTGCTTTTCTTTTTTCTGTTCTTTAATCAATTGTTTTGATTTTAGGCGCGTATCTTTTTCGAGGCCGCTAAGCACTTCTATGTTTATACCATCGCTTATGCCTACGTCAATATAGCGTTTTTCGAATTGTTGTGGTTCAGTTTCTACTTCCACATACACAGAGTCTCCTTCATCTTCAAATTTTATGAGGCTCTCTTTTATGGCCATTACGCTGTCTTTCCGCTCCAGTACAATGTCGGCTGTTGCGGAATAACCCGAACGAATAAAGTAGTCTTTTTTGAGTTCCACTGCTGCTTTGATTTTGAATTTTACAGCGCCCTCTTCTTCTTCGCCCTTGGGAGCAATGTATTCCAGTTTTGCATCGTACGTTACATCTTCAAGTGCACCCACAGTGAGTTTCAGTGGCATACCCTCGCGTATTTTTCCCACTTCGCTTTCATCGATTTTTCCTTCAAAAATCATTTCGTTCATATTGGCAACCACTGCTATAGTTGTTCCATCGTTGAATGTATTACTTTCAATTACTGAATTTCCCTGTTCAACCGGGATGTCGAGTACCATTCCATCTATTGTGCTCCTGATGAGCGTGTTCGTTAGAGAACCTTTCTTTGCCGATACCCCTTCTTTAATGAGGTTTACATTGTTTTCTGCTGCATCAAGTTCGCTTTCTGCGTTTTTTAAAGCAATTTCTGCCTGTTCAAGATCGGCAACCGGTATTACCCCTTTATCGAAAAGCGACTTCTGCCGGTCATACTTTCTTTGAGCATCTTTTTTGCTAATTTTGGCTTGCTCTAAACGTGCTTCTGCATTGTTGAGGCTTACCATGTCGGGTACAACCGTAACTTTAGCAATCAGGTCGCCCTCTTTGAGTACCTTACCCGGCTCAACATAAATTTCTGTCACAATTCCACTTACGCGTGGTTTAATTTCTACCTCTTTACGCGGAATAATGGTGCCGGTAGCAACAGTTTTGTTTTCAATGTCGGTCATAAACGGCTTCTCTATTTCGTATATTTTTTCTTTGGGTTGCGATTTTTGATAAAGGAAGCCAATGGTGCCAATAAAAACAACACCAATAATGACATACAGTAAAATGCGAAAAAACTTTTTCATGGTTTTAAGTTTATAATGATTTTTTATTCGGTTCTTAATGCTTCAATCGGTTTAATTCTGAGTGCTCTCTTGGCCGGCAGCATTCCAGCCATTACACCCGATATAACCAAAATGGTTAATGCAGTAATGGCTACACTGAAATTGACGGTTGGGTTACTAAAGAAATCTGAGCCTTCTCCCATGGCTGAGTTTATCAGTTCAATTAGTCCTACGCCAAAAACCAACCCCATCCAACCAGCAGAAGCTGTCAGTACCAGCGACTCCAACAGGATTTGATTCGTAATTTTGACGGGTTTTGCACCAATTGCACGGCGTATGCCAATTTCTTTAGTCCTTTCGCGCACTACTACTAGCATGATATTGGAAACGCCAATTACTCCTGCCAGAAGGGTGCCGATACCCACCAGCCATATGAGTATGTTGATGCCGGTAAATAGATTCTGTACTTTCATGAATTGCTCTTCAACATTAAAATGCCCAATGGCCTGGTCGTCGTGTGGAGCAATATCATGCCTGCGTTTTACCACCTCCATTACTTCGTCTGCCACGGCAGAAACACTTGTGGTTTTGTGGCTTGTCATGGCATACCAGAAAACCTTATCGCCATAATTGTAAAGCCTTTGTAGGGTTGTGAAAGGTATGTGTACGTTTTGGTTTTCGTTATCTGCCTGTTGACCGTTTTTTTTCGATTTAAATACGCCAACAACTTGAAAGTATACCCCGTTTATACGAATAAATTTATTCAGAGGCTCTTCTCCTTTGTCAAAAAGTATTTCTTTAACACGTTCGCCAATCACTACTATTTTACGACGTCGTTCTATATCCATTTCGTTTATAAAGCG
>NZ_DATFKB010000241.1:0-15571 GCF_035268865.1 Salinivirga sp.
ACAATTTTTTGCACCTGGTAACCTGTCTCATCCAGGCTCATGGCCACGGCAGCATTAAAATCGTCAAGAATAATTACTGAAGGTAATTGATTCACAGAATAGCGACTCATAGCTTTCAGAACCCTGTTTTTTATGTACTTAATCTGTGTTTCTCCAAGGTAATTAGAGGCTAAAAGTATTTTTATCAAATCAATTTTCGCAAGTTTTTCCACTTCTCTCTTTTTTCTAAGTTCCTCATATTCCTTATCGTTGGTTTCGAGAAATAAATCTATAAATTGCTGTGGCACACTTTGAAGATCTCTCAAATTATCATTTCGGGTTTTCTTTCTATATTCTCGATGGGCATATCTCTGTCTTACAGGCACATAATAATCCCATTTTTTTGTTCGCTTCCAACTTTCTGTTCGTGGTTTTGGCTTCCAATCACTTTCAGGGCGTTGCATTAAAGGAGCATCTACCTGTAGCTCACCCGTTTCTAATGCATAAAGTAGGCAGTTTATAAAATGGACGTATGCGCCACCTATAGAGTAATGAATTGCAGACCACAGGGTCTTGTTCGTACTTTTTGCTTCAACATTGGTTGTGTCAGAGTTGGAAATTTTTCGCGCTTTTAGCTGGTCGATGAAACTCTTTTCCAAACCCACAGGGTAATATACCAGTTCGTCTCTGTTGTTTTTCGAAAAGCTGGCCGAATGATATAACTCCTCAACATCATACACATGGGCAGAGTCGTTTGATAACTTCATTTCAACAGTAAATTCATTTCCCCAACTCATTTCCTGTATTTCGGGAAAAGGGCGCTCAGTTTGACCAAACAGAAAATTACTCACAAGCAATAGCACGAAAACAACTGATAATCTGATCATAAGTTGATATTTTTACTTAACAATTTCAAACCTTTAAGATAGTAACAAGTTTTCAAAAATAGATCAATAGCATAATTTTTTTGCGCATTAATCATTTATTTATGCCGCCAATTTTTTAATTATAGTACCCAATTGAAAGCATAAACACCAAAATAACTTACAACTTTTTTATTCTAAAAATAATTAGTAAATTGGACGTTATTAAATTTCAATTTATGGTATATAGCTTCTCCTTTTCAGAAAACGATGATAATATACACGCTGAATTGATCCAGGCAATTAAATATCCGGCAATATATTTAGACAAAAATCTGGTATTTAAGGCCTATAACGAAGCTTTTTGTCATTATTTTGATATTCAACCCATTGCAATAAGAAAGTTGAATCTGGAGAAATTTAAGCCCGAAAACACCTGTCTGCAAGAAGTAAAAGAAATATTAATAAATAATTCGATAAATGAGCTTGAGAAGCAATTTTATGTAACAGGTAATAAAGACAATAAAATAAAGGTAAACATACAACCCGATTATAGCAACAAAGGCCAGATTAATGGAACTACAATTTTCTTTATAGAACAAGTTAAGCAAAACCCTAATCGCCAAAAGGCTTATCAGGATCTGGACCCCAAAAAATTCTTTGGTATTGGAGAACTTGATAAAAACGGAACAGTACTTAAAGCGAACGATACAATGGCCTCCAGCCTGGAGTCCACGCCAAAAAATATAGTAAATAAGCCAATATCAGAATTCCTCAAGAAACAGACCTTTGAAAGCAAAATGCATATATTGCATAATGCATTAAGAAGCAATGAACCAATTGAGGCTGAAGATGAGCGAAATGGAAGAATTTACCATACTTTATATCTCCCTAACAAGGAAAAAGAAACTGTTAAGGTAGTTTTCAGAGAACTTACAGAAGAGAAAATAGCTGAAAAAAAGCTGAGATTAAGTGAAGAAAGGTACAGGGCCTTATTTGAATGGGCTGCAGACGGCATACTCATTGGCAACCATGACGGAACTATAATTAATTGTAACCACAGCATGACACAAATAAGTGGGTATGAGAAAGAAGAGCTTATTGGTCAAAACATTAAGAAACTATTTCCGGAAAAAGAAATTAAGGAAAAACCCTTTAATTATAAAGGAATCCTGGAAGGTAAAACCATACTAAGTCAGCGCCTGCTTAAAAGAAAAGACAACAAACTCATTACGATTGAGATGAACACCCGGAAAGTAGCAGATGGCAGACTTCAGACATACATGCGGGACATATCAGAGCGTATAGCTGCCCAGGAGCGCATCAAAGAGCAAAATGAAGAACTCATACAAACAGAAGAAGAGCTAAAATCGACCAATAATGAATTGCTGGAGCTTACAGAGAAACTACTAAAACAACGCGAAGAACTTAAAACAGCCAAAAATAAAGCAGAAGAGAGTGATCGCTTAAAATCGGCTTTTCTGGCCAACATGAGCCATGAAATACGTACACCGATGAATGGTATAATGGGTTTCTCACAAATGCTAAAAAAAGGCGACTACCCGGTTCAAAAACAAAGAAGATTTCTGGGTGTAATTCACTCATTAACAAAGCATTTACTGCAACTCATAAATGACATTGTTGACATTTCGAAGATTGAAGCCAACCAGCTCTCTATTTATAAAGAAACATTTTATGTTAACGATCTCATGCATGAGATATACAACACCTTTTCCGAAGAAATCCAAAACCAGGAGAAAACTCATCTTAAATTAAACCTTAACACGCAAAAGCATAGAAAAGATTCGTCCATTTCGACCGACAATATTAGGCTAAGGCAAATCATTACAAATTTAATGAGTAATGCATTAAAATTTACAGATGAAGGTGAAATTGAATTGGGTTATACAACCGAAGCCGATTCATATGTTTTTTATGTTAAAGATACCGGCATTGGTATATCTCAAGACAAGCAAAAAGAAGTTTTTAATCGTTTCAGACAGGCAAATGAGGCCATGACACGTAAATTTGAAGGTACCGGTCTTGGGCTTTCCATATGCAAAAACCTCGCTGAAAAACTCGACGGTAAAATTTGGGTAAAATCTGAGCCTGGTAAAGGTTCAACTTTTTATGTAAAAATACCGGTTGGAAAAATAGCAAATGTAAAAAGTGACATTACCATTGAAACAGAAGTAAAATACAACTGGACTGGTAAATCGATACTAATTGTAGAAGACGAGGAGGCTAACCAGGTATTCCTGTCCGAACTAATTGAACCCAGCGGGGCCAATATTACCATAGCGCAAAATGGCAAGGAGAGTCTAGACCACTGGGAATCTAAAATTCCATTCGACCTTATTCTTTTAGATATTCGGCTGCCAGACATGCTGGGACTTAACGTAGCACGGAAAATACGGAAAACAAACAAAAACATACCCATAATAGCACAAACAGCCTATGCAATGGGAGACGACAGAGAAGCTTCCCTCAAAGCAGGTTGTAATAACTACATCCCCAAACCCATTGATATAAACCTTTTACTATCGATGATAAATGATTACCTGAGCGGCAACAAATAATGGATAAGTTCGAACATTTTGCAGGCTGATATGTGTTACATTTTATAATCATGTAGAATGTTTAACCACTAAAAAACAAATTCTGATGGAGCCTACAATTCAAACATCATACCTTGGAAACCTGCGCACAGAAGCAGAACATGTGCGCTCTGGAAACAAAATCATAACCGATGCTCCGGTAGACAATCATGGTAAAGGCGAATATTTTTCGCCCACCGATATGCTGTCAACCTCCTTAACAAGTTGCATTTTTACGATTATGGGTATAAAAGCAGAAGCTGCTGGTTTTAGCATAGAAGGAGCCTCCGCAAAAACCTGGAAAATAATGGCTGAAAACCCAAGGCGGGTAGCTGAAGTCCGCGTTGAATTTGATTTTACTAGCTGCAATCTAAATGAGAAGCAACAAAACATACTCAAAAAACTAGTCAAGGTGAGCCCGGTACCCCTTAGTGTACACGATGATTTAAAACAAAACGTAACGTTAAGGTTCTAACATTCCGCAAGCTTAAAAATACTAAAAATATTATTATGGATTTGCAAATAGCTCAACAAACATTTATTGTATGCGGTGCTACAAGTGGTTTCGGACATGCTACAGCAAAAGCACTGTTAAAAGAGGGTGCCACTGTTATAGGTATAGCCCGGCATACCGATAAACTAAAAAAACTGGCTGAAATACATAAGCAAAACTTCATACCACTTACCGGCGACTTAACTACTCAAAAAACAATCGATGAAGTTGCATCTGAAGCAAGGAAACATGATATAGACGGAATACTAATAAACTCTGCCGGACCTCCCGCAAAAAGCTTTGCAGAAACTCGCATTGAAGATTGGGATACAGCATACCAGAACCTTTTGAGATGGAAGGTTGACCTGACACAAAAACTTATACCCCACTTTACTAAAAAAGAATATGGCCGGATTGTATACATAGAAAGCGCATCCGTAAAGCAACCTATAGAAAACCTTGTTTTGAGCACATCAATAAGGCTGGCTGTTGTGGGTATGATGAAAACACTTTCGCAGGAAATTTCAGGGCAAAATATTACAGTGAATACAATAGCACCAGGCTCCCATGAAACTCCTGCCATTGAACGCCTGATAAAAAAGAAAAGCGAAACAGATGGAATATCTTACGACGATGCACGCCAAAAAATGATCAACAATATACCTGCAAAAAAAATGGGTGACCCTGAAAAGCTGGGAACACTGGCTGCATGGCTGCTTTCACCATTATCGGAATTCGTTACAGGTCAGGTCTATGCCCTGGAAGGAGGCAATGTAAAATCGACTTTATAAAAAGAAAGCCCTGCAAACAATAAAGTTTACAGGGCTCGCTGTTTATCAATATCGTTTATTCTGCTGTAGCGCTTTCAACAGGCATTTTGCGGTCAACTTTTTTAACCATTCCCTGTAAAGCTTTACCAGGTCCGACTTCAGTAAATGAAGATGCGCCGTCGGCAATCATGTTTTTAACAGTTTGCGTCCATTTTACTGGCGCAGTAAGTTGCTTTTTGAGGTTCTCCTTTATTTCTTTCGGATCGCGCTCTCCGGCAGCTGTAACATTTTGGTATACCGGGCAAACCGGATTTTCAATATTCGTCTCATTAATAGCTTTTTCAAGCTCTACACGCGCCGGCTCCATCAATGGCGAATGAAAAGCCCCTCCTACAGGTAGCTTCATTGCTCTTTTAGCGCCCAACTCTTTCAATTGTTCTATAGCCTGATCGATTCCGGCAACGGAGCCTGAAATAACAAGCTGGCCTACTGTGTTATAATTAGCCGGTACAACTATTTCATCAATTTTATTACAAACCTCTTCTACTTTCTCATCATCAAGTCCAATAATGGCAGCCATAGTAGATGGTTCAAGCTCGCAGGCTTTTTGCATAGCCATGGCCCTTTTTGATACAAGCTTAAGCCCGTCTTCAAAAGAGAGCGCTCCGGCAGCAACCAACGCAGAAAATTCACCAAGTGAGTGACCTGCAACCATTTCTGGCGCAAACTTATCGCCCATAACCTTAGCCAGTATGGTTGAATGCAAAAAAATGGCCGGCTGCGTAACTTTGGTTTGCTTCAAATCCTCATCAGTACCTTCAAACATTAAATCTGTTATGCGAAAACCCAATATTTCATTGGCTTTCTCAAACATTGCTTTGGCTTCGGGATTTGAATCGTACATGTCTTTTCCCATGCCTACAAACTGAGCTCCCTGTCCGGGAAACACAAATGCCTTCATAAATGATTGTTTTTTTTGGTTAAAACAGATGCAAATGTACAATTTTCTAGTTCATGCCACTAACATAACACTTGAAAATCACCAAACAGTTAAAAACACTAATTAAAATTTAACCAATAAAAAACTGAACACAAGTGCTCTATATTTCCATTTTTTGCCATAAATTTGATAAGCTTGCAGAGGCACAGAACAAAAAAGCCTCGATTTAGCACTAACTAAAAACTGCATAACCATGAAAAAAATTACATTTTTAATGCTGGCCATGGTGATCGTGAATCTAATTCACGCTCAATTATTCACCATAGGAAATCAGGAAATCGGATTTGTTTACATCGGCCCCAAAATTGGCATGGGTGGCGCATGGGTATCTAATTTAAAAACAGACAACGAAGAAACAGGAACGCTCTTTACCTATCAATTCGGAGTGGTTGGAAAATTTGGTGTGACCAATCGCTTATCGATCCAACCGGAGCTTATTTTTTCCCGAAAAGGCAGCAAAGTAAAAAGCGATGAATTCGATTATGAAGGGAAACGCTTTGCCGATTATATTGGTATTCCGATTCTTGCAAAACTATCATTTATTAAAATCGGGGATTTCCGTTTGCATGGCTCAGGAGGCATATACAGCAATGTAACCCTTGATCAAAAATCAGTTTATGAATACAGCTTTGAGACGTTTGAGCATAGCATTGAGAAAGAATTTTACAAAAAGGTTGATTTTGGGTTTAGCTTTGGTGGCGGGGCTGAGTATGAGCTTGACTATGGGCTAATTGTTGGTGAGATACTGATCGAACATGGCGCAGTTGATATCTACACAAATGATATATCAACAGAAAGCAACCGCAATACTACCGTTTCGTTTGCCGCCACCTATCTTTTTGATATTATTGACCTTACATCAAAATCCCTAAAAGATAAAGAAGCACCGCCAACTGAAGACATAGAATAAAAAAGGGCTGCTCCAAAAGATTTGAACAGCCACATAATTCTGTGAAAAACAAATTTTGTTTATGATAATTTAGATCCAATCAGGTGAATAAATTCTTCACGCGTTGCTTCTTTTTCAAGAAAAGCGCCTGTAAAAGCTGATGTCGTGGTAACAGAATTTTGTTTTTGAATACCACGCATTTGCATACATAAATGCTGTGCTTCAATAACCACTGCAACGCCAAGCGGATCAAGGGCGTTTTGTATTGAGTCTCTGATTTGGTTGGTCATTCGTTCCTGTACCTGCAGCCTGCGCGCATAAACCTCCACTACCCTTGCAATTTTGCTCAGGCCTGTGATGTACCCATTGGGAATATATGCTACATGTGCTTTGCCAATAAACGGAATCATATGATGCTCACACATAGAAAACAAGTCTATGTTTTTTACAAGTACCATATGACGGTAATCCTCCTTAAATTTTGCAGAATTCAGAATTTCTTCGGCTGACTGGTGATATCCCTGTGTGAGAAACTGCATTGATTGCGCTACTCTTTTGGGTGTGTCTTGCAGGCCTTCTCTTTCGGGATCCTCTCCCAGACCTTCAAGTACGCCTTTGTAATGTTTTGCAAGTTTAGCAGTTGCTTTATCATTGAACTGATCTATTCGTGTATACCCATCTTCCATTTGGGTGCCATTTGCCTTTATCCTCATAGTTCTTATTTTAACGTGTATTTAATTTTAGTCTCCGTAATATTCAACATAATTGTTTTCTGTTTCTGTAATTTTCACACAATGCAATTGTGCCCCAAGTAACTTAACGTGATGCTCAAGCTGTTGCCAAAAGGCCTTAGCAATCACCTCTGTCGACATCATCCTGCCTTGTAAAAAATCAACCTCAGTATTTAGGTTTTTATGGTCCACTTTTGAAATGATGTGCTCTTTTATCAGGTTGCTTAGTTCTTTTAAATTCACAACAAATCCGGTTTCGGGATTTACTTTTCCTTTTACTGTTACAAACAGTTCGTAGTTATGCCCGTGCCAGTTTGGATTGGAGCATTTACCAAAAATCTCATAATTTTTTTCTTCACTCCATTCCGCCTTAAAAAGCCTGTGAGCCGCATTAAACCGTTCTCTTCGAGTTACGTACACCATAATTTATATTTTACAATTCAAAAGTAATGCTTTGATTTTAATTGATTAAATATTTACTTTAAAAAGTTAACAAACCAATTTGATAAAAGTTGTAAAATGTTTTTTCGGAAAAGTTAAACAAAATTGAATCAGAAAAACCTAATAGTAGCAGCTACGTATAGCGAAGTAGCCCCAATAATTGAACAAAACGTTCAGGCAACCCCCAATGAGCACCTTTACCAGATTTGGGACAATACTCATATTTTAATTACAGGTGTGGGCCAGGTAAATACAGTTTATGCACTTATGCATTATTTTATGCAATACGGGGTTCCAAGCAACCTCATTAACCTTGGCATATGTGGCAGTTATTCGGATCAATTCCCTCCCGGAACTTTAGTAAGGGTTTCAGAGGAAATAGCAGCAAATGAGTTAATTGAACACGATGGCCGCTGGCAAACCTGGGCAGACATTGGGCTGGTGCACCAATCAGAACTCATCATAAAACCCACTGAACCAGAATGGGCAAATAGACCCGACCTGGTAAAAGTTCGCGGCATTACGGTTGATTTCCTTACAGATGACCGTACATTTATTCAAAAACGCAAAACATTCTTTCAACCTAAAATTGAGACAATGGAGGGGGCAGCAATATTCAAAGTTGCCAATCGAAAAAATATACATGCTTTGCAAATCAGGTGTGTTTCAAATTATGTGGAAAATAGAGATAAAAAAGAATGGGCTATTAAAGATGCAATAGAACAATTGCATATTTTTACTGCTCAAAACCTTAAACAATTAATTGCAAAATAAAGTATGACGCTAAATTTGGCTTTTTCGACATGCCCTAATGATACTTTCATGTTTGATGCCCTGGTGCATAAAAGAATTGATGCAGCAGGCTTTAATTTTAACGTTAAACTGGCCGATATTGAAGAACTTAACCATCAGGCCAACCAACAAATAAACGATATCACTAAAATAAGCATTAATGCATTTGCATCACTTACAGAACATTACCAAATGCTCAATTCAGGCGCTGCCCTGGGCTTTGGCAATGGGCCTTTAGTTATAAGTAAACACAAAATTTACCCTGACGAACTCCATGATGCTATTGTTGCCATACCCGGTGAACATACAACAGCAAATCTTTTACTAAACATCTTATTTCCGGAAGCTCAGAGAAAAAAAACGTATCTCTTTTCAGATATTGAAGAAGCTGTGCTTTCAGGTGAAGCCGATGCAGGACTAATTATACACGAAACACGTTTTAGTTATCAAAAAAAGGGGTTGCTCAAAGTTGCAGATTTGGGGGAAATATGGGAAAAAGAAATTAATCTTCCGCTGCCGCTTGGAGGCATTGCCGTTCGAAGAACATTACCTCGTGAAACAAAGCTGAAAATTCAGAGTTTAATAAGTACCAGTGTTCAGTTTGCATTTCAAAACCCCGCTGCAAGCAAGGACTATGTAAAATCACATGCACGGGATCTTGATGAAGATGTTATGCGCAAACATATAACTTTGTATGTTAACGACTACAGCGCGAATTGCGGCAAAGATGGTGAAGCAGCAATTCAATTTCTCATAAAAAAAGCGGCCGAAATAAAAAAACATCCCATAACAACCCCGGTTTTTCTATGAACAAAACAAGAAACACGGTTCTAAAAGCAATTTTTGCAATTTGCCTATTGCAGATTCACATACTGACTACTGCCCAAGAACCTCTCCGTGGGGAAAAGCAGAAGATTGACACTTCATATATCCAGTCATATTACGGAGACCTTACTTTAGGTTTATCAATTCCTCGTAAATATGTTGATTTTAGCCTCAATGATATCCAAAATGATCAGGATTTGGAGTATCAACCCAACAGTAATATTTCTGTGGGCATTAAGGGTGCCTATAAATGGCTGGGCCTAAGTGTCGGCTTTGGGTTACCCCACACCTCAGAAAACATTGATAGATACGGCAAAACCGAAAGGCTTGATATACAGCTCAATGCTTATCTGCGAAAATTTGTGATTGATGGCTACTTACAATATTACCAGGGATTTTATCTGAACAATATGGACAGTTATTTTGATAATTTCGACCAAAATGAGATGAACTACTATCAGCGACCCGATCTAACATTTGCAAACGTTGGAATATCAGCCCGATATATATGGAATTACAATAAATTCTCTTATAAGGCCGCTTATGATTTTAACGAAAAACAGAAAAAAGGTTCAGGCTCGCTGGTTACAGGCATATTTGGCTTTGTAAATGGGGCAAGTGCCGACTCACTTGTGGTTCCAGCATTTGTCCGGGATGAATTTAGCGATCAGGCACTTTTTTCAAATGTATCATCCATCAACCTTGGTATTTCAGTTGGTTACATTTATACATTTGTAATAGCCAAACACTTTTTTATAACTGCAGGTGTTGTACCGGGATTAGGATTACAGGCATATTCAGCAATTGATACAGAGGAAAATACAGTACTCTCAAAAGGTGGACTGGGCATTTCAACCACGAGCAGAATAGCACTCGGATACAATAAAAAAAGGTTTTACATGGCCTTCACCGGTGTTAGCGGGAGCAGTAACCTCATCAACAAAGACATTACAGCCATCAATTTTGGGTATGGTAATGTCAGGTTTACGGTAGGATACAGATTCAACGTAAAAAAACAGAAAGAACTATGAAAAGCTTAAAAATTAACCATTCGCTATTATTCAGCGCAACACAAGGCTTATTTTTTTGCGTAATTTATCTTTTCTTGTTTGAATTCCTTCGTTATAATGAGGCAGACACACCCAACTTTGTCAATGCTGCAAAAATGCTATTGGGACAGGACAACCTCGTGGAAACACAATCCAGAATTACAAAACCTGTTGTTCTGGTTTTACCCGGTCTAATTAACAAGTTGTGGGGTTTTAAAGTAGAAAGTATAATGCTCTTTCAAAATATTGTTTTTGTGATATTAACCGCTATCTATTTTGGTAAACTATTGCAAGCACTTGACTTTGATCTAAAAAAGCAACAACTTGGAATATTTATGCTATTCACCGTGCAAGCTATTGCCGTGCATAGTTTAGAATTGATTAATGATATTGCAGGTATTTTTTTTAGTGTTTTTATTACTTACTTGTACTTCAAAAGCCTGCAGCAAAAGAAAAAACATTTGTATTTTTATTTATTGTTTTCTTTATCAATCGTCATTGGGATTTTAAGTAAAGAAAGTGCAGGTATGGCCTTAATTATAATTGTACCCCACTTGCTTCTCAATGAAAGCAAAAGAACTAAATATCATTTTAGTATTTCGATTTTGTTTAGCGGAGTACTAATATTGTTGGTTCAAACGGTAATAAGTATATATTTTGAAACACATGATGCTTTTTCAAATGTTATTGAAGAATTCAAAATTAATAACGGATTTAACATCAGATGGGCACAAATACCACACAGCTTTGATGTTTATTGGATATTTATCATTCTTGGGACTATATCGCTAATTAAAAAACGAAAAAAAAATCATACTGCAAATTCATGGCTTTTATCGGGTCTTGCAACAATTCCCTTCTTATTATTGTGGGCAACAGTTCAGGACAGAACAATTGCCGTAGCGGCTCCATTATTTATTGTTTATATTCTGTTTTTTGTAGATCAATACAAAAATAAATTGGCTTTATATATTTTAATTATCATTGCAGGTATTGGTAATATTATTTCAACATATCTGATTTACAAACACAATTTTAACAATGTTCTCGAAGTCTACTACCTTTCGTATGCTTCACTATTTTTATTTCTATGGTTATTCATTCCATATCATAATTTTAAAAGTATAAATCTAAAACCATAATAAGTCCATAAAAAGATACGGGTCGATCAGATAAAAAAATAAAGCTTCTTTATGCATAAAATGAATTATAATAATAGAAAGAAGCAAAAGAAATTTTTCCGCTCCACTCATTTATGTTAGCAAGTTAATTAAACATGTTCCAATGGAAAACAATCTTAGTCTCGAAAATTTAGCTATTTTTGCAGCTAAAATTTACAACAGATATGGATATTTCAACACTTAAAGACACTGCAACGCAAGTTCGGAGAGATATTATAAGAATGGTTCACGGTGCATCATCTGGCCACCCCGGAGGATCGCTAGGGTGTGCAGATTTTATGACTGCTCTCTATTTCAAAATACTTAAGCAGAATCCGAAAGAATTTAATATGAATGGCACAGATGAAGATTTGTTCTTCCTTTCCAATGGCCATATTTCGCCTGTTTGGTATAGTGTTTTGGCACGTGCAGGATATTTTGACACTAAAGAGCTCAGTACTTTTCGCAAAATAGATACTCGTTTGCAAGGGCACCCCACGCCGGAAGAAGGACTTCCGGGAGTAAGGGTAGCTTCCGGTTCACTCGGGCAGGGACTTTCTGTTGCCTGTGGTGCTGCACTTACCAAAAAACTCAATAAAGAAGATAACCTCGTTTATACACTTCATGGCGACGGAGAGTTGCAAGAAGGTCAAATATGGGAAGCCGCCATGTTTGCCGCTGCTAAAAAAATAGACAATATTATAGCCACTGTAGACTATAATGGCAAACAAATTGACGGCCCGGTTGACAATATTATACCTCTCGGAGACCTTCGTGCGAAATGGGAATCATTTGGCTGGATTGTATTTGAGATGGATGGTAATAAAATGGAGGAAGTTTTAGAGACCATAGAACAGGCTCAAAAAGCAACAGGAAATAAAAAGCCAGTAGTAATTTTAATGCGAACAGAAATGGGTTATGGTGTAGACTTCATGATGGGTACACACAAATGGCACGGAGCAGCTCCAAACGATGAGCAAGCAGAAAATGCACTTTCACAACTTTCAGAAACGCTCGGAGATTACTAATAAATACAAAAGATTATAAGTACACAAGACATTGAGCACGTAGTTTTACGTGCTCTTTTTGTTAAGTATTTTCTTCACTAACATTAGTAAAATTATGAGTATGGTAAAAAATGCAGCCACCCTTCCTAAATAATCTCCATTTGCCACATAATAAGTAACTTCATCATTTTCTGCAACAGCATGCTTAATGGATGTGGGGGTCCACCATTTCGTGGGCTTTATAACATCGCCGCGCTGATTAATAAAGGCTGAAATACCGGTATTTGCCGAACGCGCTATGCTGCGTCGTGTTTCAATAGCCCGCAACCTGGCATATCGCATATGTTGCTCAAAACCAGGAGTATTACCCCACCAACCATCATTGGTAATGATAAAAAGAAAGTTTGCCCCTTTTTTAACATAAGAAGCCACATACTCCGGATAAATTGACTCGTAGCATATAATCGGAGCTACAGTTGTTCCCATAAATCGAAACACTGAGGATTCAGCCTGTTTGCCCAAACTTCCAACCGTACCGCCCAGGTCTGCAGCAAAATTATCTAAAAACTTAAAATACTGATAATAAGGGACCTTCTCTACCCCTGGCACGAGTTTCGATTTATGGTAAAAATCAATATCGTAGGTTGTAATTTGCAAAGCAGCATTGAACCTGTCGTAATAAGTTTCTGAATTGCGAAACTGTCTTGCTGTTGGAGGTATAAAATCTCCTTCACCATACTCCCTTCTTGTCGATGCGCCTACCACAAAAGCAAGATGGGTGTTTTCTTCTAAAAACTTCTCGATCATTCTCACCGAGCCATAATCCCTTGCATGCCCTTCCCAAATTCGCTCAACCAGCGCCGTTTCCGGACCAATTACATATTTTGTTCTGGGAGTAATCTGATTGTCAGCCACCTCAAGCAATCTGCTTGTTTGTTCCAGCGCCCCCATTGACCCGAATTTTTCATGATAGGGATCAATATTTGGCTGCAAAATTACCATTTCGACCTGCTCACCCTGCTCCTCATAATTATGATATCGCACATAAGAAAGAATTATGGGTACAAAAATAATTAATGCAAACAGCACTCCGTTAGCAATCAGCCTTTTGTTCATTGTGTTGCGCTGCAAAACCAACTCCGCGATACTGGAAACAATAATAATGTTGCTGATCAGGATCCACAAGCTTCCGCCCAGAACACCTGTATATTCATACCATTGCACCCATTCTGCATTAAAGGCAAAACCATTTCCAAGCGTGAGCCATGGCCACGATATCTCTGTTTTAAAATACAAATACTCAAAGGTAATCCACCAAAAGACCAGTGCATATCGTCCTACTTTTTTGTCAGACCACCTGCGCGATAAATGATAGAGCCAAAAGATAAATGCCATCAGGGCGCTATTAGCTAAAACAGCCATAACTGCACCTGGCAGGGTAGCTTTATAAATCCAATAGGTGGTAAATAAATTCCAGATGAGGAATACCAAATAACTATAATTAAAAACACCAAAAACATTTTTTCGGGTGTCCAGGTAATATTCCTCTATTAAAAGTAAAGGTACAAATGCAATAAATAGTAAAACGGTCATCCATTCGCTATACCATGCCATGGTAAGCATTAATCCCGATAGAAGAGCCAGACCGAGCCTAAAGAGCGGTTTCATAGAATTATCCTTTTAGTTGACACAAAAATAATATTTGCTCTGTTAAAAATCAGACAAAGCGCTCAGAATGTTGAATAAAATTTAGCACAAGATTGTCAAGACGATAATACACAGATTAAAAGCAGGACAAATCTAATCTATGCCTCATTTGAACTCTCAAGGACTCTGGTCAGGATTTTGCTAATTTTGTCCAATAAATAGGGTTTGGTAATAAGATCATTAAAGCCGGCCTGATCAAAAGTTTCGAAAAAGTCATTTGGATTATGCGCCGTCAGTGCAATTATCGGCATATCTGTATAAGGAGGATCCATTTCGGATCGAATATATTGAGTTGTTTCGATGCCATTCATCACAGGCATTTCAATATCCATCAGGATCAAGTCAATTTTCTCACGCTGTATTTTATCAATGGCTTCCTGCCCATTAGCAGCCTGTTCGTAGGCATACCCAAGTTTTTTTACATACTCAGTTAATAGAACCCGGTTGATAACGATATCATCTACAATTAAAACTTTGTGGCTCATATGTGTTGTATATCTTTTTCGAAATTATAATATAAAAGTACTAAAAATCCCTGAGTAAAATAAGGTAATTTAACCCATATTATTGTGCAAAAAAATAATGTAATATCGTAGAATAATATTTCAATTGAAATTTCAAAGTTAAATTAAATGAAGGAGCTCAGTACAAAAGAAATTCAGCAAATGATCAGTGATATTGCAGAGGGGTTTGCATCCATTGACCATAAGGTTATGGAACTTACAGAGGTGAGCAACGACGATTTTACTGCTTTAAACAATATAATGAAAAACCACCACGAAACAACATATGAAATAGCTCAAAGTACAACCCAAATAATAGAAAATATCCAGAATTTAAAGCGTAACGACGCTTTACTTCATTTACGGTCGACCACAGACAATCTTAAATTAGCACTTAAAGAGTGTGCTGCCAATATTAATAACTATATGGACCAGGTAAATATCTTAAACCTGGATTTCAAACACCTTTACATCCCCATTCTTAACTTTAAGCAAAATATATCAACATTAAAGTTCCTTATAACAAATCTTAAACTCAATCAAGGGCTTGTTGCACAAAAAAACCAAACCAACACAAACGAATTAATCGACAAGCTCAATAAGAAAATTGAAGAAATACAAGCAGAAATACCAAGAGTAGCCAAAGATGTTGAACTTTTAAAAAACCAGTTTCAGAAAGCATACGATAAAGCCAATACAATTAATCTCCGCTTTTCAAAAACGTATCTTCAGGAAGCTGAAGCTATTGATCAGGTGATAACTTTC
>NZ_DATFKB010000242.1:0-15105 GCF_035268865.1 Salinivirga sp.
AGGCCAAATGCTGGATCCTGAGCTAACATCGCTGTTCCCTGCGGCAATAACAACTACTCCACCGGTCATTGGTGTACCGGCTCCACCACCATTGGCTATAAAGTAGTCGATGGCATCGTTGATGGCCTGGCTTTCGCCGCCACCACCCCAGCTGTTTTGTGAGATGTGAGCGCCCATATCGGCTGCATATACAAATGCTTCATCGAAGCCGCCCTGGTTGCTTGCGCCAAATACTTCGCAAGACATCAGGCGTACGCCGTCATTATTTCCTGTTCCTCCGGCAATACCTGCTACGCCTACACCATTGTTGGTTTCAGCTCCGATTGTTCCGGCTGTGTGTGAACCGTGGTCTCCAGCTGTAATGGTACCCTGGTTGTCGGCAAAATTGTATCCGTGGTAATCATCTACATATCCGTTATTGTCATCATCTACTCCGTTATTTGGGGTTTCGCCGGAGTTGATCCACATGTTGCCTACCATGTCTTCATGGTCTACATCAATTCCCTGGTCTTCTACAGCTACAATAACTTCTGAATTACCAGTTTCAACTTCCCATGCTTCGGGTAAATCAATGTCAGCATCTACAGTACCGTTAGTTTGTCCGGTATTGTTGTAATGCCATTGTTCGTCGTACCTGGTGTCGCTAGGTGTGGTAGAAAGTGTTTTTCCATTGTTTTTTGGTTCCGGATGCTTCTCAAATAAGGTCATTTTTGGCAATGCCTCGGCAATTTCAATGTTGTCAACACTTGAATAAGCTTTTAATAACTCATCTACAGAAGCTTTAGAGTCAAATGAAATTTCATACCATTTGTGCAGTCCAAATTCACGGTGGCGCTGCTCAAATTTTCCTGCATAACGGAATACACGTTTGTATTCGTAAGCTCCAAGAGTTTTGTTTTTAGAATCAAGCTCTGAGTTCGCGGTTAGTACATAACCTTTCTCAGTAGCTTTAATTACATTCAGGTTATTAGATTTTTGCTGGTGAAGCTGTTCCAGTTGTTTCACCATGGTGTCATCGAATTTTACTTTGATGACGCCTTCATAGTTGCCATCATCATTAACGGCGCGGTCTTGTGCAAATACCGCCGTTGTAGCAATTAAAAATGTAAATAAAAGTGTAAAGAGTTTAACGTTCATAATCAGTCGTTTTTAGTTAAAATTCCCCAATTTTGCTGGCAAATATGGTTTTCCTATAGACTGATTACAATCTTTTTCGACAAACAACGATTTCCTACCCACGAGTTACTTAGAAAGTGAGTTTTACTTTTTTAGTCTTTTGTATGTATCTGTTATTTAGGGTTTTAGGTCTATGTTTCGGGTTGTTTGTAGTGGTGTGTTTTTACGCTAAATTTATGAAAGACAAGGTTTAGTAGAGTAATATTATTTTGGGCAAAAAAAAGAGGGTGTCTAAAAAGTCAAAAATCGTCGTCATTCCGATAGCCAAAAAAATTTAAATGTAGTAATGCAGAATGATGTATAACTTTTTCAGGTTTATAATTGAAATTTATATTCTAAATCTTTTAAATTATTTCACGCCACGATCGCCACGAAAAATACGCAACGAACGCTACGAGTAGAACGTTGCAGTCGCTGCGCCTTCGTTGCGAACGTTGCGTGAAACTTTTTTAGATACGTTCATTGGTAGGAGGAACGACGAAGGAAGCTTAACGAAGTTAATCTGTTGATTATCAGTTCATAAAGATTCCTTCTCCGCCAGCTGGCGGATCGAAATGACGTTTTCAAACCTTTTTAGACAACCTTTCTCTGGTTTATTCCGGAATTATCCTTTTATCTTAATCTCAAGTTCAATTTCATCCGATAAAACTTTGTCTTTCACGGGATGCTTCCAGTTTACATCATATTTGTTTCTATCAATGGTCATGGTACCATGAAATTTCATTTTTCCATCCATGTTTTTAATTTCAAGATTTTTAACTGTCTCTTCGTGGGTTTTTCCACGAATTGTTAGCTGACCAACAATTTTATTCCCTGTATGCGCTTTGATTTTAAATGACGCTTCAGGATAGTTTTCTACATCGAAAAAATCTGGCGAGGATAAGTGCCCTACAAGTTTTTCTTTGGTGCTTCCCTCTTCTGGGTTGTAATTCTCATCAGTAGGTTTCATGGTAGTCATATCTACTACAAATGAACCATCTGCAATTACACCATCTTTGATATCAATTACACCATTTTTAAATTTCAATGTGCCGTGATGATCATAAACACCTACAAGTGAACCTGTCCAATGTACCACACTTTCAGCAGTATTGATATTTAGGGTGGTGGCTTCCACTGGTAATGCACTTTTCGTTTCTTTTTTTGTTTTTGCCTTTTTATCTTTCGATTTTTGTGCACTGTCGCAAGAGGCAAATGACAGGCCTATAGCGAGTAAGGCAATCATCAATAAATTAGTAGTTCTCATAATAATTTCTTTTAGTTTACAGATTGTATTTATTAGTATAAAGGAAGTTATAAGAAAAATGTTTACTGTTCTGTCGTTTTTATTAAACAAATGAGTTTTTTGAATGATGATTAAAAAATCATAAAAAAAGCATTTGACTTTCATTTGTTCGTAAAAAAGCTTGTTTTAAATTATCTTTGTCCACTAAACAATTTAAGAAATGGTTCAAAAAGGACAGCGCAAAGACAGCTCGAAAAAAGAAAATTGGGATGATCCCATAAGGTTAAACCGTTATATTGCCAATAGTGGCGTGTGTTCAAGACGCGAAGCAGACAAGCTGATTGAACAGGGAAAGATTAAGGTTAATGGCGAAATAGTAACAGAGTTGGGTTTTAAAGTAAAGCGTTCAGATGATGTTGAATATGAGGGTAAAAGCCTTGTGCCTGAGAAGAAAGTATACCTTCTTCTAAATAAACCCAAAGATACAGTTACCACCTCGAAAGACCCACAGGGACGTCGCACCGTAATTGATTTGGTAAAAAAAGCCAGTAAAGAACGTATTTACCCTGTTGGCAGACTCGATAGAAATACTACTGGTGTGTTAATGTTTACAAATGATGGAGATATGGCTAAAAAGCTAGCCCATCCCAGCTCTAATGTGCGGAAGATTTATCATGTTTTTTTAAATAAACCTTTTACAAAAACTGATTTTGATGCCCTTGTACAAGGTGTTGAGTTAGAAGATGGTTTTATTAAACCCGATGACCTGAGTTATCCTGAACCTTCAGAAAAAAACCAGGTTGGAATTGAAATTCACAGTGGTAAAAATAGAATTGTCAGAAGAATTTTTGCACACCTTGGGTATAAGGTAACAAAACTTGATCGTGTTTATTTTGCCGGTCTAACAAAAAAGAATCTTAACCGCGGACATTGGCGGTTTTTGACAGACAAAGAGGTGAGCTTTTTACAAATGCTATAATAAAATTGTCATGTTACAGCTTCCTAAACTTTTAATTATTTGGACCTTTTTGCTCTCATGCTTCACAGTTCCAGTAATTGGGCAAATTCAGATAGAAGGTACAATCAATGATAATTTTGGCAATCCGGTTTCATATGCTACCATAACCATATCTGGTAATAATAAGGGTACCGTTTCAGATATTAACGGTCGTTTTAAAATCTCACTATCGAAACCCGATACGCTTCATGTTTTTTATCTGGGGCTTAAACCCAGATCATTTTTTGCGGATACCAGCGGTATTTATACTATCCAATTGGCTGAAAAGTCCTTTAAACTGGATGAAGTTGTAGTATTTCCGGGTATTAACCCGGCCGATACAATTATGCAGAAAGTTATTGCACGGCGCAGTGAGCACGACCCTATGAATTTACCTTCTTTTAAATATACGGCTTATAATAAGTTTTACATTGCCCTGAATCGCGATACGCTGGAATATTTCAGCTCCAGAGGGAAGCTTGGAGGAAGTGCAGGGAACCTGGTGAAAATGGCAAAAAAGTCGAATTTGTTTGTGAGTGAAGCAATTTCTGAAAAATACTACAAGGCACCAGGTAAAATGCGGGAGAATGTATTAACTACCAATATTTCCGGATTCAGGAACCCGGCTTTTGCTGTGCTCGGAAGTCAGTTGCATTCACTGTCGTGTTACGATGATTTTTTCAATATCGGCAATATCAAATATGTGAATCCTGTAAGTCCGAATGCTGAGAAAAAATATTTTTTCCTTATTAAAGATACTTTAACTGCAGCGCGTGGACACAATATTTATTTAATTACATTCCGGCCCAAAGCAGGCACATCGTTTAGTGCCATGTACGGAATGATTTACGTCGATGGTTATGATTATGCTGTGCGCAAATTAGTGGCTCAACCTACAACACAATCAAGTCAGATAGGAATAACCGTGAGACAGGAGTATGATAAGCTGGAAGGGAAATACTGGTTTCCGACAAGGTTGCAATCACGAATTAATTTTACAGATAAGGTAATTGATTCTTTGCCACCTTTTCCAATCATGATCGGGTATGCATCGACCAGTATTATGAATCCAAGGGTAGGGGTCAAGATTCCCAAATCAATACTACGCCGACAATTTGAATTCAGTTATGCCCCTGATGTTACAATTACAAATGATTCGCTCTTGCAGCAATACAGATCCGATAGCCTTACACCCCAGGATTTGTATACTTTTAAATTAATGGATACGTTGCAGCGAGAGATTCCATTCTTCCGATGGATGAATGATTTGCCACTGTTACTCGCTACCGGAGAGTTGCCTTTGGGCTATTTTACATTAAATCTAAAAGAGTCAATTGGTTTTAACCTGCAGGAGCGATGGCGTTATGGGTTATCGTTGATGACGAGCTATAAAGTTCTTAATTGGATAAGAATAGGAGGAAAGTTTATTCGTTCCCACGAGGAAGCCGACTGGCGGTATGCTGCCCGTGCGCATCTGAACCCTCTCAGGAATGGTGTGTTAAGGTTAAAATATCAATACCAGGATGAAACCAGTGAAAAAGGGGCGTATGCATTTTATAACCCTTATCGGCTTGGAATGTATAATCTTAGAAGTTTTGTATTGCCTGCTTTGAATTATGTGCAGGGGCACGAAGCAGCCCTCGAACTTGAGTATCCCAGATATGTAAATTTGCGTGCAAAAGGGTATATGGAACAGTATAGTTTATCGCACACAGCTATTGATACGCTTTTTGGAAATTTTAATCGCACTGCTGTTCGTTTTGATTTGCGCTATGCTCCCGGTGAAAAACTTGGGAATCTCGGAAAATACAGAATTCGTGAAGGAGCCGGTGGACCTGTTTTTAACCTTAGTTATGAGCGAGGGTTGGCCGTAAAAAATGACGATGTAAAGTATGAACGCTTTTTGGGGCGATTCAGCTATAATTTACCAACACGTTTTGCAGGAACTTTTCGCATTATGGGTAATGCCGGAATGGTAACTGAAAATATTCCACTTGAACTGGCTTTTAATGGTCGTGGTTCAGGTAAATTGCATTTCTATGAGCCCGGCGTATTTCAATCAATGCCAGTTTATAGCTATTTCCATACACGCTTCGTCAATGGTTTTATGCAGCATTATTTACCCATTCATTCTCATCAAAAAAACATTATGTTTTCGCTTACCACGCAGCTTGGCGTACTTTATGGCGACAGTCGGGATAGTCGTATCAGCAAAATTAGCAGCCAGGCAAAACGCGGCTATTATGAAGCCGGTTTGATGGGTGGTTTAATGAATCCTGAATGGGGGCAAATTATACTCGGAGCCTTTTATAATTTTGGCGAATACGCCCAAAATGATGAACTAAAAAATATTTACCTGGTAATTGGCCTGACTACCGCTTTAGATTGGTAAAAACTTATTCTTTTTTGCAGGTACAAATTGATTTTGTATTTTAACATCTCATTTCCGGAGTAAACCGGGCTAAGAATTCCCGCTTTCCGTTGAAATACAGTATTTTCATTGTGAATTTTAAATTTATAGTTATGAGAAGGTTTTTTATCTTTTTAGCAGGATTGCTATTTTCATTAAATACACTTGCACAGGGTACTTTAATGCTTGTTGGTGGCGGTACAGAAAGAACAGGCGATGATGCCTGGAATTTTGATCCCTATACAAAGGCCGTTACGCTGGCTGGTAATTCCAGGGTTGCAATTGTAGCCTGGGGGCCTGAACCAGATAGCTGGATGAGAGATTACTTTACGAATACCTGTAATGCTGCAGATGCAAAACATTTTGATCTGAGTGCGGTCGATCCGGCTGATTATCCTGTGGTTTATGATTCGTTGATGACGTATGATATGTTTTTCTTTAAAGGTGGCGATCAGCATAACTATTATAGTAATTTCAATAATAACGAAATTGAACAGGCTATTATGGATAAATATGCGGAAGGTGGTGTTATATCAGGAACTTCGGCAGGAATGGCTATTCTATCATCCATTATTTTTACAGCTGAAAATGGTACGGTATATCCAGATGAGGCGCTAAATAATCCCCTGAATTCTTACATGACCCTGGCAAATGATTTTGCCGATTTAATGCCCGGCTATTTGTTCGACACACATTTTGCTGAAAGGGGCCGTTTCCCAAGGCTTGTGGGTATGTTGGCCAATTGGTATGAGACCCAATCTGAAAATCGTATAACAGGGTTGGGCGTCGATGACCTTTCAGCAATGATAATTCGTAACGACTCAGTATATGCGTATGGCACTGGAGCTGGGAATTTTTACGATGTGGCGAATACACAGTTTAATACTGGCCAAACATCAGTGGTGGCCGATGAGATTAAAGTTATGCAACTGCTTAATGGTTGCAGTTACGATATGAATACTGGTGTTGTAGAGGGCTTTGAGCAATTCTCAGAGCCTGCACTTTCCAGCGAAGGCGGCGATTATACTGTTTTGCTGGGCGGCGGAGTGTATGGTTCATTTCATACCGATATGATGGACGTTTTAGTAAATGATTGTGGCAGTGTAAACGATAATGTTCTGCTTGTAACAGGTGAAAACTCAGTTAATGCATCAGCTTTGGTCACTGCTATAGAGAATCATACTTCAGCAACCGTTTATCAATTTGCAGCTATAACTGCAAACGGAGATGACCAGACTTTTAGCGATGCTATATCTGATGCCGGAAAGGTAGTTTTTGTCGATAATGCGTATGCCACTTTAATGGATTTTATGAACAATACTGCAAACGGGAATCAATTAAACGAAAAAATAAGGACTCATGGCGGTGTTGTAGCTTTTGTAGGCGACAATAGTCGTTTTGCCGCACACACTGTTGTAAATAATTACCTGGAATCAGGTGCTTCTTATTATGGCACGTTGAGTTTTGATCCGGGGCTTAACTTACTGAAAACATCAGTTGTAATGCCACAGACATTTAAAAACAGCGATGTGTATGAGAATACAACCACTGCTGTGCCATATGCCATGCTACTTGAGGACTTAACTTATGGTATTTGGCTGAATAAAAGAAATTATGCTAAATATTACGTGAACAATGATTCTACATGGCTCGATGGCTATGGTACATCACCTGTAATGGCAATTAAAAACAATGGTACAGCCTTTGGATTTTCTGTTACACCCAACGTGGGCAATTACGACCCGAGAATGGTCGCAGGGTTTGAAGAGATGATGCTCTCTGTTTTCGATTCAACACAAACTTACCTGATGGGGACGGAGCCTGGACTTGGGGTTGAAAAAACAGAAAATGAAATACAGGGTAAAATATATCCCAATCCGGCCAATAACCACGTTTTTTGTGATTTTGGTCAACCGGTAAATTTACAAATTTACGCATCAGATGGTAAATTGATTGAACGTTATAGCGGCCAAAAGCGTTACCGCATTAGTGTGAAGAATTATAGCGCAGGGATGTATTTGTTTCGTGCCACCACACGGCATTACACAAGCACCTCTAAAGTAAGTATTCGCTAAATTAGTAAACATAGTAAATAGTTCATAACCATGATTTTAATAAAGAACGCTGAGGTTTTTGCACCTGAAGCAACAGGCATAAAAGATGTATTGGTGGCCGGAGGTAAAATTATTGCTATTGAGGATGAGATTACTACAGGTAGTCTTGATGCTGAAGTTATTGATGCCCATGGCCTTAAGTTAACACCCGGCTTTATCGATGCCCATGTGCATATTGCCGGAGCAGGAGGGGAAGGTGGCCCTGCCACCCGCACACCCGAGATTCCATTGTCACAGCTGCTCGAAGCCGGTGTTACCACCGTTATTGGTTGCCTTGGTACAGATGGGATGACCCGCAGTATTGAAAGTGTGCTGATGAAAGTAAAAGCCCTGCGCAACGAAGGCATGTCGGCATGGATGTACAGTGGGGCCTACCAGGTGCCCACACCCACACTCACCGGTGATGTGGGGCGCGATGTGGCCTTGCTTGATGAAGTCATCGGAATTGGTGAAATTGCCCTTTCAGATCACCGTTCTTCTACGCCAACAACACCGGAATTGATAAAATTGGCGGCACATGCCCGTGTTGGCGGAATGCTTGGCGGAAAAGCCGGAATTGTCAACATACACATGGGAGATGCTAAAAACCCGTTCCGGCCCATTTATGACGCGATAGAGCAAAGTGAGTTACCCATTAAGCAATTTTACCCGACCCATTGCAACCGGAACGATTACATTTTCGAAGATGCTAAGGTGTATGGGAAAAAAGGCTGGGTAGATATCACCACAAGCAGCTATCCGTATTTTAAAGAATATGAGATTAAGCCTTCAAAAGCCGTATCAGAATTGTTGAAAGCAGGTGTGCCTGAGCATCACATTACCTTCACCTCTGATGCCAATGGTTCTTTGCCCGATTTTGATGAGCAGGGCAACCTGGTGAAGCTTGAAAAGGGTTTACCCATGGCGAATTTAACAGAGCTGAGAGACACCGTACTTGATGAAAAAGTACCACTTGATGTTGCTTTAAAAGTGCTCACCAGCAATCCGGCAAGTGCATTGAAACTTAATCAAAAAGGTAAAATCGCGCTTAATGCCGATGCGGATCTTTTGCTTATGAACGAAAAGCTCGAGTTAAAACATGTAATTTCTAAGGGTAAATTGATAATGAAAAATGGAGATTTGCTTGTAAAGGGTAGTTATGAGTGATCGACTTTAAATAAAAAAAATCCCGGGGTCTTTTATACTCCGGGATTTTTTTATGGTATTTAATTTCGTTATCGGTACGTATCAATTGCCAGTCCATAGGGTGCAATGTCGATCTCATCACCGGTTACCCACATCTCTTGAGCGCCAACATTGGCCTGTCCGCCCTCAAACGAGTAACTTGCCCTGATGATATTTCCATTTCCGTCACCATCACTTGCTGGTCTGTCTGTCCAGTAAAGATATCCATTTTCCAGATCCAGTGCTACACCATAAACGAGGTTTTGTTCGGTGTAAGTCCCTATATTTTGTGGATTTGTTCCGTCAAGGTTGTTCATTACCACGACCTGATCTGCATAATGTGTGTAAAAAATACGACCGTTTATATGATCGATGGCAATACCTGCAGCATCAACTGGCGATCCATTGTGGTTTTGAACCACTACTTCCAGACCTGATCCGTCGGTATTGACTCTCCAAATTCCTCCATCGTCATAATATCCATCGTTGCTGAAATAGAGTTTTTGGTCAGTTGGGTTATAGGTCAGATCGAGTGGCAGGTAATCAATTATTTCAACTGCAATTTCGAAATTACTGCCGTCCAGATCCATGCGGGCAATTTTAGCTTCGTCGTTGCTGTTTACAAGTGCAAAGTATACCTTGTCTTCCACCACTGTTATACCCCAGGGTGTGCCGGGTTCTGAAGTTGATGAGAGGCTCAGTACAGTTTCTGATGAACTACCATCGAGACTTGCACGTTTAATTAGTCCGGCGTCTTTGTCAGAAATGTAAATATTGGCGTTTGTTGTATCGATGGCTATAAAATTAGCATTGGTCGATACATCCGGCATTTCCTGTACTACCGGGGCGGCTGTGTCAAGTACAACATATTTTATTTTAGCATCAAATTTATCGGTGAAGTAAAGTGTTTTTAATGGCTCTGCCTTTATTTTGATGTCTTTTTGCTGCACCAGCCTGTTATAATACACCTCGTTTTCAGCTTCAACGGTTAGTTTAACTGTATAAGTACCTGCTGATTCATATGTAACAGATGGGTTTTCTGCATTGGATGTTTCTCCGTTACCAAAGTCCCACTCGTAGTAGTTTGTATTTACCGATTTGTTGGTAAATGTTACTGTTGATGGTGCAATGGCATTGTTTGTAGTTGTATAGCTAAAATCTGCTACAGTACTGGCTGCCGGTGCATCAACTTTATCATCCTCACAAGCGGCAAATACTGTGCTTCCTATCAATAAATATAGTAAAAGACGTTTTATATTTTTCATGGTATAGTTTTTTTAAATTAATAGCCCGGGTTTTGTGTCATCCTATCATTTGTTTGCATCTCGCTGAGCGGAATAGGCATGAGGTATTGTTCCGTACTGGTAACCGTTTCCAGTTCATCTATAGCCTTTCCTGTGCGCACAAGGTCGAACCAGTAGTGCCCTTCGAAGGCAAATTCTCTTCTGCGTTCCTGCAGAATAAGTTCTTGCAACTGATTGTAGTCAGTCACATTTGTACTATCTACCCCGGCCCTGTTTCGAATGGTATTGATGTCATCCTGAATTGCCGTAACATCTCCATTTAGCAT
The DNA here is from genome assembly GCF_035268865.1 of Salinivirga sp. GTDB lineage: Bacteria > Bacteroidota > Bacteroidia > Bacteroidales > Salinivirgaceae > Salinivirga. Next base: position 10,657 of record NZ_DATFKB010000242.1, read on the forward strand.
TGTTTCTGCCTCAGCTCTGATTAAATACATTTCAGCAAGTCTGAAAAGGTATACATTGTCTGACCTGGTTTCTAATTCCCTGTATTTATCAACATACAACCCATCATCCGGGTGTTCGCTTATCGACTCATCAAATCTAACATCACCGGCTTCAAAGGCTGATAGAATGCTGTCAGAAGGTGTAAATTCATGTCTTCCTCCCTCTGAGGTGGGATAAAAGTATTGAGCCAAAATGTTGTTGTCTTGTTCTGAAAACTGGGCCTGAAAAATACTTTCAGGGTTATTATTGGCAGGATACAAATCTGCAAATGCAGGAACTATGCTGTATCCATAATTTGATATTACTGTATCAGCGTAGGCTTTTGCTTCGCTCCACTCTCCTTGATATAAGGCCATTCGTGCATAAAGTGCTTTAATAACAGCAGGTGTAGCAGAACCTGTGAAAATTTCAGCAATGTAGTTTCTGGCCTTATTTAAATCTGTTTCAATATACATGTAAACAGAATCGACAGAAGTTCTTGGTGCATTAAAGTCCTGAGCAGGGTCTGTCGAAGGAGCTGTTTTAACCGGCACTGCACCAAACATTCTTACAAGGTTGAAATGGTTAAAAGCTCTGATAAAATAGGCATGCGCCAGATAAAGGTTTTTGTCATCGTTGGATAGACCGGCATCGTCGATAAAGTGTATAACCATATTAGCACGGTTTATTCCATCATAGATACTGCTCCATATTCCATCAATAATAAAGTTATCTGATTGCACTGAGTTGTTAGTGAACTCAGCATACTCCTGCGTTGTTCCCGTGTGGTTGAGGTTATTTGCCAGTAAATCGGGCAGCACGAGGTAGTTCCGGCCGTAGTAGCTGGACGACTGCAGATTGTCGTAGCAGCCGGCAATGGTAGCACGTACAGATGATTCATCTGTAAATGCCAGATCCTGCGGTATATCTCCTTTCGGATCTATATCTGTAACATCGCATGCGGCAAAGCTTAAAGCGATGAGTATATATATTAAATTTTTCATAGTTGTCATGTTTTAAATTCCAATATTAATTCCAAATGTAAAAGTTCTCACAGAGGGGTAGGTGAAAAATTCTACACCCATAACCACATCATCATTTCCTGCATAGTTTACCTCTGGGTCTAATCCACTGTATTTTGTGAATGTAAGCAGATTTTTTGCGGAGAAATATACTTTTAAACTATTCAGTCCGAGTTTGTCAAGTACTTGCTGGTCGAATTTATAACCCAGGGAAAGGTTCTTAAGTCTTAAATAGGAGCCATCCTCGATAAACCTCGACGATTCAACATTATTGTAAATTTTTGTTACCGGGTTTGGTGTTGTTGTAGCCAGTGGCACGTCTGTCTGGTCTCCTACATTTTGCCAGCGATCGAGTATGTTTGTGCTTTGGTTATCTCCTGAAACTCCTAAAGATTCGGTATAAATGCGTGTTGCATTAAAGATATCATTGCCGTATGAAAACTGGAACAAAACATTGAGTTCAAAATTTTTATAGTTGACAGTATTGGTAAATCCTCCAATAAAATCGGGGTGAGGATCGCCTATAATGGTTCTGTCTGCATCGGTTAATTGACCATCGTTATTAACATCTTCAAAAACCATATATCCGGTCGACGGATCTACGCCTAAAGCATTGTAACCGTAGAAATGAGATATAGGTTCTCCTTCTGCAATGCGCTGGTTACCACGTCCAATATCTTCAATTGGCTGACCATTGTAAAGTTTCGTAACTTTATTTTTGTTGTGCGATATATTGAAGTTCACGCTCCATATGTCTTCAATGATATTGGCATTGATAGTGAGCTCAACTCCCTGGTTTTCCATCTCTCCAATGTTATCCGATAACACGGTAAAGCCTGATGAGGGTGGAAGCGGTCTGTCGAGCAACAGGTCTTTTGTTTTTTTGAGGTAGTACGATATGTCCACTGTAATTTTATCGTCAAGAAAACCAGCAGTTAATCCGATGTCACTTTGGTATGTTGTTTCCCATTTCAGATCCGGATTCGCAATTTGGACAGGCATTATACCTGCGACTCCTGCATAATTCGCAGCAGTGTAGAGCGATAGTGAGCGGAAACTGCCTATACGGTCGTTCCCGGTTATTCCGAAACCTCCTTTTAATTTTAATTCACTTAGGAAATCAATATCTTCCATAAAAGCTTCTTCAGAAATTCTCCATGCCACAGAAGCTCCCGGAAAGAATCCGTAACGGTAGTTGTCGCTGAAACGACTCGATCCGTCGTAACGGCCTGTAAGCGCTAGAATGTATTTGTACTGGTAATTGTACTTGAATCGTCCAAAATAGGAGTTTGTACCAGTTTCATTAACGCTTGCATAAGCATCCTGGATAGTTGCTGCACTTTCAAGGTATTCCAGGTATTCGTGTGGGAATTCTACGCCTTTTATAAAGGATGATACCCGATTGTATTTTTCAAAGCTATATCCACCCAGAAGGTTTATGTTGTGCTCGCCAAATGCTTTAATGTAATTTAAAGTATTGTTCGATGTGAAATTAGAAGAGCGGCTGAATGTCTCAAATCCCATTCCATTGGTTTGGTTCCCTTGCCTTGTTGTAGGTGGATCGTAACTATGTTCATTCAACATGTAGAAATCATATCCCCAATTGGTTTTGAATTTTAGTCCATCTATGATTTTGTACTCCATGAAGGCATTACCAAGGGTTCTGAAGGCATTGGCTTTATTTACCGCGTCCTCAATGATGGGAACCGGGTTGGCATATGGGCCACTCTGGTCATATTCACCATTGCTGTTGTAAACCGGGTAGGTTGGCGGTAATGATATGGCTACTGCCAGGGGCGCATGTAACGACTGGTCACCCTCTACGCGATTGTTTTCAGAACCACTCAAGGAGATATTCGCTCCAAAGTTTAATTTGTCGTTAAAACGGTGGTCCAGGTTGAGTCTACCACTTAACCTGTCGAATGCTGTTGATTTAACAATTCCTTTGCGGGTAAAATAGCTTCCTGATAAAAAGTACTTTGTTTTGTCGTTACCGCCGGCAGCTGAAACTTCATAGTTCGAAATTGGCGCTATTTGTGTAACTTCATCAATCCAGTCAGTATTTGTGGTATCGATCCCGGGATTAATATTGTTTCCTGTTAAATCGTTTTGGTATTCCAACCATTGTTCGCTGTTGAGTAGGTCGGGTTTGTTCCACATTTGTTCAATACCGAATGAGGCCCTAGCATTGATTTTTGTTTTCTGGGCCTTACCCTGTTTTGTTGTTATCAGTACAACTCCATTTGTTGCACGCGCTCCATAAATAGCTGCAGCTGAGGCATCTTTAAGAATTGAAATTGATTCAATGTCGGAAGGGTTTATGCTGGACAGGGCGTCAATATTTTGACCACTAAAGCCAACCTGTCCCTGGTCTCCGGTAATAATGGGAATACCATCGACAACGTAAAGAGGAGAGTTTCCTGCACTAATTGAGCTCATTCCCCTGACGCGAACAGAAATACCACCACCCGGAGTTCCACTGTTGCTGTTTATTCGAACTCCAGCAGTTTTTCCCTGAAGCGCCTCATCAATATTAGCTGTTGGTACCTCTTCTATTTCTCTTAAAGAGACATCAGATATTGAGCTAGTGAGCAGTCTTTTGCTTTCTGTGCCATACCCCACAACCACAACTTCATCCAAACTCTCAGTATCTGAAGCCAGCGCGACGTCAATTTTTGTTTGGTCTCCAATGGCTTTTTCAACTTTTTGCATTCCTACAAAACTAAAAACCAGGAATTTTGCATTTTCGCTAACTTCCAGGGAATAGGTTCCATCTGGTCCTGTGATTGTACCGTTGGAAGGATTTGATTTTACAATCACAGTTACTCCGGGCATTGTTTCATTTGTACCCTTGTCGGTAACAGTCCCAGTAATTGTACGCTTTTGTGCGTAGGCGCTCGCCAATACGCTGAAAAGCATGAGCAGTAATAGTAGTTTTTTGACCATATACGAAAAATTTAAGATGTGTATACAAGTTTATTTAGTTAATTGAAAAAGTATCGCCTGGTAATAAAACATGTAAGCTCATGTCTTTTGCTCCAAGTAATCCGTTTTGTGCTTTTTTGTGCTTTTTCTGGTTTTCTATTACAATAACCTGGCTCTTACCATATACAGTGAACTGGTTGTTTTTATAATAGATAGCTGTAGATTCATCGATACCAACAGCAGTTGCTTCCGGGTTTTCTATAACCACACTGATCAAACGGTTCATACGCATACGCCATACAAAATGTTGGTCTACGATAATTTTATCGGTGAATCCCATACCCTCGGCAATTTCGATGTTGTTAGCTTCAATGGTGCGGAATTCTCCGGTGTATTCGGGGTGTTTATACTCATCGCCCGTTATCATTTTTTTACTCATAACCGCAGCTCCTGCACTTGTGCCTGCTATGGTTGCTCCGTTTT
>NZ_DATFKB010000243.1:0-2729 GCF_035268865.1 Salinivirga sp.
TTATTGTAATTTGGAATCATAGAAACTGAAAAAATACAGAAACCCGTCAATTTCACATATTTATTTTTAATGGTCATCACCTTTGCCGCAGAAGGCGGGAGGGAAACCACGATGAAAAACTACAAATAATGAGAAAAACAACCATTTTATATCTGCTATTTATAGCTGTAGCAAATTGTTTTGCACAAAATGATCCTACCCAATACGTCAACCCGTTTACCGGAACCCAGGATATGGGACACACATTCCCCGGTGCCACAGTACCATTCGGTATGGTACAACTAAGCCCTGATACCGATACAATAATGTTTTATCAAAATGGTGAATACAACAAAGATGTTTACCGCTATTGCGCAGGTTACCAATATGAAGATTCCACCATCGTAGGCTTTAGCCACACACATTTTAATGGTACAGGGCATTCTGACCTGGGCGATTTTCTCATAATGCCGTTCAAAGGTGAACCTAAATTTAACCCGGGCACATCACAAAAACCAGATAAAGGTTATCGCAGCAGATACCGAAAAACTACAGAAGCAGGAACACCCGGTTACTACACCGTAGAATTAGATGATTACAAGGTAAAGGCTGAACTAACAGCGACAACACACGTGGGCATTCATCAATATACCTTTGAACCGAGAGCCAAGCGTAAAATTTTATTGGATTTGTTCCATGGCATTTACAATTACGATGGAAAAATCGTTTGGTCTTCCATCCGTTTGGAGAATGACACACTCATTACCGGTTACAGGCAGACGCAGGGATGGGCGCGCGACCGCAAACTTTATTTCGCCATGAGTTTCTCAGAAAAAATCATGGATTATCGCCTGGTCAATCAGGAAACCGAAGCCTATAAGGGATTCTGGCGAAAATTCGACAAGATAGAGCGTCTCCCGGAGTGTTCAGGCAAAAAACTAAAAGCATGGTTTCAATTCAAACCGGCCATTAAACCCATACATCTAAGCCCCAAAGACCTCAGAACCGGGAAAGAACCACCACCTCGAATTGGACCACCGCTGAAGGTCAAAGTGGCTATTTCAGCAGTAAGTACAAAAGGGGCAATAAAAAATTTGCAGGAGGAAGCTCCACACTGGAATTTTGAGGCCTACAAAGAAGAAGCACGGGAAAAGTGGAACCAGGAGTTAAAAAAAATCTCGATCACTGCAACGGAAAAAGTAAAAAGTAATTTTTACACTGCCATGTACCATGCATTTATGAGCCCGGTGGTCTATGAAGATGTGGATGGACAATACCGCGGTTTAGACCAACGGATCCATCAATCGGAAGGTTTTACCAATTATACCATTTTTTCGCTTTGGGATACTTTCAGGGCACTACACCCGCTACTTACCATTATGCAACCCCAACGAACTTCAGACATGGTTAACTCCATGCTGGCACATCAGCAACAGAGCGTTCATGACATGTTGCCTATCTGGTCGCACTACAGCAATGAAAACTGGTGCATGACCGGTTACCATGCCGCTTCTGTAATTTCAGATGCCATTGTTAAAAATATCCCCGGCATCGATATCGATACCGCCTTACACGCCATGAAGCGTACTGCCTGGTATCCAAAATATAATCAGAACCAAATATATCGGATTCGCGGCTACGTGCCATATGACGACGGGCCTTATTCCGTAACTAAAACACTTGAATACAGTTACGACGATTGGGCCATTTTCCAGGTTGCACAGTTGGCGAAACAGGAAAAATTGGCCCGTGCCCTTAGGGTAAGGGCCGATAATTATAAAAACATGTTCGACCAGGAAACAGGCTTGATGCGCCCGAAAATGCATGATAAAACCTGGGTTAAAGACTTCGACCCGCTGGCCACGCACGGAATGGGTTTCATTGAAGGTAATGCTTACACTTACAGCCTCTTCGTTCCACACGATATAATGGGTCTGGCCTTTCTCAAGGGGGGTAATGAAGCACTGGCAAATCATCTCGATACACTGTTTACAATGCCATTGCCCGAAGAAAAATATGCCGACACAGAAGATATTACATCTGCGGGCATTATTGGCAATTACATTCATGGTAATGAACCGGGCCATCATGTACCTTACATGTACAATTACGTGGGTCGACCATGGAAAACAGAACACATAGTCCGGCGCATTAATAAAGAAATGTACAGGGCTACACCAGATGGGCTTTGTGGGAACGATGATTGCGGACAAATGTCGGCCTGGTATATATTTTCGGCACTGGGTTTTTATCCGGTTACACCCGGTACCAATCAATACGTTTTGGGATCTCCTAATATAGAAAAAGCCAAAATCAATTTAAAAAACGGTAAAACATTCGAAATAGAGGTAAAGAACCAATCACCTGCCAATATTTATGTGCAGAAAGTACTTTTAAATGGTAAGGAGTGGCCAAAGCTTTTTATTACACACCAAATGATAATAGAGGGTGGAAAACTTACATTTTTCATGAGCGACAGGCCAAATAAAAACCGGGGACAACAATACGGAGACCGACCCTATTCACTTTCAGCTATGCACTGACAAAAAAATGTATAATTTGATAAAAACAATATATCCAATCATACTATTTATTATCAGACTTACGAAAAAAAGGAGATTTTTATCCCAAAATTCCATAAATTGTCAAACAACGTTATATTTTTGTTGATTGATGGGCAAAAATAGAATTATAGAACGATTTATGGTTTGGCGCAGCGCCAATGTAAGCGATCGCCAGTATGTTAATTT
>NZ_DATFKB010000244.1:0-8746 GCF_035268865.1 Salinivirga sp.
TGAAGAGGAAAAGCTTATAAATGAATTCACCAGCTTACAGAAAGATAAAAGCATTCAGCTTTATTTCAAAACCCTTGAATCAAATGAACTCAAACGTTTTGAAGAGATACAAAAAAGCGAAAAGCTTGAGCGATATAATGAAATCAAGGAGACTGTAGAAAGCGGACAGATTGAGGAGCTTAAAAAGCAAATGGATGCTGACCACAAAGCAGAAAAGGAAAAAGCCAAACGTTTTAAAGCATTAAAAAAACATCCTGACTTAAAAAAATACTTTAAACTGATCAATAGCCCGGGATTCAAGACCTATCAAGATATAAAAGAGAGCGAAAAACTCAAGAACTTCTATTCGCTTAAAGAGGCTGTAGAGAGTTTTGACTATAACAAGATCAATAAAGAAAACGAATCAGAATATAGCGAGCAAATTGATCAGCGCAATCGCTATCAGGGCCTCCAAAAAGACGGTGAGCTTAAAGTTTATTTTAAATTTGTTAATGCCGGGCATCCGGAATTTATTGATCAGACCTCCAGTGGAGAGTTAATGAACGAATACGAGGCATTGGAAATTTATCTGCAATCGGATGAATACCAGGAAAAGCTAAAAGAAACAGATTTTAAAACATCTGATTTGTATAAATTGCAACAGGAGTATAAGCAGCTGCAGAAAGATCCGGATATTAAATTCTATCACAAGTTTGAGCAATCAAAAGCTTATAAAAACTACATCGCAGTAAAAGAAAGTGACAAGCTCAAGCGTTATTACGAACTCAAAGAACAAACCGAAGATCCGGCCTTCAGAGATAAGGTTGAATACCTGAGAGATGATAAAAAGTTTGAAAAAACAGAGGAATACAAAAGCCTTGCAAAATATAAAGAACTCGAACAAAATGATGACCTGAAATGGTACTTTAAGGTAACACAGGAAGACCGGTTTAAAGAATTACGGAAATGGGAAACCATTTTTAGTGAAGATTTCGACAATGCGCAACTGAATAAAGATGTATGGAGCCCGGTTGTTTTTGCCGGCATGATGACCTTCAATGACAACTATGTGACAAAAGGAGAAAAACAATTCTTCACAAAAGGAGAAAACCTGCACATAGATCATTCAGCCCTGAATATTGAGACCAAAAAAGAACATACTAAAGGCAAAAGCTGGAGTAAAAAACACGGATTCATGGAAGAAGAATTTGATTTTACTTCTGGCACACTGAACACAGCACAAGCCTTTCGTTTTAACCAGGGCAAAATAGAAGCTAAAGTAAGCTTGCAACAACCAGGCAATATCGTTCATGGATTGAGCCTTAAAGGAGAAAAAATCACACCACATATTGACCTCCTTAAAACGGGTAAAGGCAGCGGATACGAAGTACGCTACATACCCAAAGAAGACCAAACGCATATTATAAGTCATAAGATTAAAGGTATCAACCTAAACGATAAATACTTTATTCATAGTCTTGAATGGAACGATAGCGAACTTATCTGGTCGCTGAACAATATAGAAGTTGCAAGGGCAACGCATCAACTCAATGGAGAAGAACTTTATATTAGTTTAGCTTCCATTTTGGAAAAACAACCGGAAAACCTGCCGGCGAACTTTTCCATTGACTGGATTAAGGTTTACAAAAAGCAAGCAGCAGAATAGCCGCTGTAAAAACACTACTTTATTAACACCCCGAAAAACAATTATATGCGCATTATTTTCATGGGCACTCCCGATTTTGCCGTAAAATCACTTGAAACACTCAATATTAATTATAATGTGGTAGCAGTAGTAACTGCACCCGACAAAAAACGCGGCAGAGGCCAAAAGGTAATACCAACGCCGGTAAAAGAATTTGCCACGAAGACTGGCTTGCCAGTACTACAACCCTCGAACCTAAAAGACCCGGAATTCATTGAAATATTAAAATCTTATAATCCCGACCTAAACGTGGTAGTAGCATTTCGAATGCTGCCAGAGGCTGTATTTAGTCTGCCCACCAACGGATCCATTAATTTACATGCAAGCCTGCTACCCGATTACCGTGGAGCCGCTCCAATTAACCATGCTATTATTAACGGTGAAAAGCAGACCGGGGTAACCACCTTTTTCCTCGACAAAAAAATTGACACCGGCCGTATCATCATGCAACATAATGTAAACATTTACCCCAACGATACAGCCGGGACACTTCATGATAAGCTGATGGTTACAGGCGCTTCCATACTGAGTGCAACCGTAAAAGAAATTGAAGAAGGTACAGCAGAAGCAGCTCCTCAAATAAAGAAATCAGATAAATCAGCACCCAAAATTTACAAGGAAGATTGTGAGATAGACTGGTCAAAAGATGGCCGGGTTATACACAACTTCATACGCGGACTATCGCCCTACCCTGCTGCCTGGACAACTTTCACGAAAAACGGGAAGCCATTTACGGCCAAAATTTTTATGGGTCATTTCGCAAAAGAGGATCATGACATGATTCCAGGAATTTTAAAAATAAATGAAAACAAACTGGCAATAGCTGTTAAAAGAGGCTGGTACGAAATACAGGAGCTTCAGCCCCAATCAAAAAAACGTGTCACGGCTGAAGAGTTTCTAAGGGGGTTACAGAAAAGCGATGAACTCAAGCTAAAAATGCTATCATAAAAAAACATGCAATGCAAGTTACCTTATCGGTTTCTATGAAAAAAATATTCTGCGCCTGAAGTCTTATTTCAGGAAAAATAAAAACCTTTCTCACCTGTGATAACTCAACTGACTTTCGCAGGCTCAGAAATTCTCTTTTTATTGACAAATGGTAATATTGCAAATGCAATGGCTCCCAGAGGTAAGTGCACCAAATTAGTTACAGCGTGGGCCATTAGGGCAAAAACAGCAGCGGTATCGTGTCCAATACCGAAAAGCATCAGACTTTGTATGGCTAAAAAGTGCCAGGCACCCATACCCGATTGAATTGGCAATAAAAATGCTGAAGTAGCTACACCAAATGTAAAAGCAGCTGCAGTAAAACTCACTTCTTTCATTGGCGGGTAGGCAAATATTAGAACGTAAAACATTAGTAACCAAAGCACATAAATCAATAAAGATAGCGCAAGGTACCATATTTTACCCTTAATTTTGTATAACGAAGTAAAGCCCTCTTTTATATCGCGCCCAACCTTTTGCAACTTATCTCTGAAACGCTCAAATACATTGAACCGCCTAAGCAATAGCCAGACAACAATAAAAAAGGCAACCGAGCTACCAATAATTATCATCACACTAGAAAAACTCAAATTTTGCATACTGACCTCAGGTAGCTCTATGATTCTGATAATCAACGGCATTTTCCAGACTAATAAGGCTGTAAATATCAGGAAGAGTATAAACAAATCTGTAAGCCTCTCCACCAATGCAGTACCGAACAATTTGGCCAGTGGTATTTTTTCATACCGATTAATAATACCGAGTCGCGCAATTTCGCCACCTCGAGGAATCACCTGATTGGTAAAAGCCAGAACTATTACCGATAAAAATATATTGGTCGTTCGGGGGTTGTATTTCATCGGCTTGAAAAGCATTTTCCACCGTACTCCACGAACAAACTGACTTAAAATATTAATCAGAATCGATACCCCTATCCAGAACGGATTAATTTTATTCAACTCATTGTATAACTGATCGAGTTTAGTATCGCGAAAAACCAACCATAAGAGACCGACGCCTACAATAAGAAAAACTGCAGACCTGACAACACGCTTTCTATCCATTATTTCTTAATAAAACCTGAATTTTTTCATTTAAATCTTTCTGCAGTTTTTTCAGCGAATCTTTAATACTATCGCCCTGCTCTCCAAATGAATTTGAAATACGTTGGGTAATCAGGTCATAGTTTCTGAGTAAAGTTACAGCAATTTCTTTTCCTTCATCTATAAACTCCCTGGTAGCTTTATCAGCCGATGTTTTATCGTATTTTGTGGGATGTGTAAGCCCATCCAGCAGCGTGTACTTAATCTTTTTTCCATGTGCCTGGAAATAAAGGTTCATATAGGTCTCTACCCCGAATCGAATATCCTGAATGTTTTCCAGAATCGGTTCAAGGTCTTTTTTATACAACGCACGTTCACCCGTAAGGCTTTTAAACGGATTTACCCGATAATCGATCAAAGTTTCAGAAGGTGAACCCAGCACCATATCGGCCTCGTCACCCAATGGACTGAGCAACTGCTCGAAGTGTTCTTTTTTAATACCAGAAACATCAGCATCAAAGAAAAGGATTATATCGCGTTCAGCTTTCTGCACTCCGAGTGCCATTGCATTGCTCTTTCCCTGATTTTCATCGAGCCTTATATAGCGAAAATCCAGTTCCTTATTCAGTGACCTTAATATTTCTTCGGTTTTATCCTGAGACCCGTCATCAACAACAACAAGCTCGCTCTCAGGATTATATTCTCTGCATTTAGATACCACATCTTCGATTGTGGGTTCTTCGTTATAGGCACAAATCACAATACTTGTTTTTTCTTTCATATTTGATTATTTATGGTTAGCTTTTGAAAATGTAACCCGGCGAAATATAGTATTCCCCATAGGAACTAGCAAATATCTTTCGCGATTTCCTTTTTTATCTACTAAGGTCGATTCAATTTTTACAGCCGGATCATCCCATGGTGTCAAAAGGTTATCGTCCTTCGCAGGGATAAAATTCATTGGTGCATTCGCATCGATTTTTAGTTTCCAATTGCTTTTATCTTTTGCTTTTATCTTATAGCGGTAAAATCCACTGTTATAATACTCTTTAACTTTTTTCAGTTTATGTTCAAAAGGTAAGGCATATACCAATGGTCCGCGTTGAACATAAACACCCTTACCCTTTACAGTTTTTGATTCCGGCTGATCGTGCTGCTGAATTTTAAAGTTAAACTTTACAGTAACACTTTCACCTGGTTTCCATTGATTACTAATTATAATGCGGTCGGTTAATTCTTCGACCTGTGCTCCATCGGGGCTATCTAGTTCAAAATCCTGGCAATTAAACGGCTTTCTCAACACAAGATCAAAGCTCACAGGTTGATCGGGCTTGATTTTAAAAACAATTTTGTCAGAAAAAGGATAATCAGTATCCTCGGTTATTTTTAGTGGTGTACCGTTCATATTTGTCTCAAGTACATTGGGTCCGTAGAGCAATGCGGCAAGTTGTTTATTGTCGTCACCTTTCATCCACATACCTTCAGCATAATAAGGCATTAATCTGCCGGCGTTTAGAGCACAACATGCAGCTGCAAAGTGCGCAGCATCGTATGATTCACGCTTGGCTATTTCACTATGGTTAATTTTTATGCGATTGTCGGTCGTAAGATAGGAAACAGCCTTTAAAACAGGCATACGTGCGCCCTGACCTGCATTAAAGGTCATTTTTTCAATGCGGTCGGCTAAACTAAAATCACCTGTAAATGAAATCATTTTATTCATTGGGCTGATCATTTCGGCAATACCGCAATATTCATAATGCTCATCAGCTGTTCCCTTGCGACCCTTAATCCACTCATCGCAGCGCATAGCGCCTCCAGGTGTGAGGTGCTGTTCCAGTTTCTCCATTAAATTTGATGCGGCGCTATCTAAAGCATGTCCGCTTTGTATGGCTGAAATAAACTCGGGGACAAATAGACCTTCGGCAATATGCGCACCATGTTTTTCAAACAATTCCGACTCATTAAGGAGCAGTTCAGTTTTCAAATCATCATCGCGTATATGCCCTTCATTAAAATCTTCGTATAATTTACCGGCAAATTCCAAATATTGCGCATCACCCGTGAGCCTGTAGAGCCATTCCAGATTCTCAAAAAAACCAACACCATGACTTACGCCGCCACCTTTTGAGGTATGCAGGAAGTAATTCCTGTCCTGGTATTGCTGCATTACAAGTTTTGTAGCTTTCTCGGCAGCATTTAAAATTTCCTCATCGCCGGTAAATTCGTAATAGGCCAGCATGGCCATTAAAACTCTGCTTGTTGCCCAAAGTTCACCATTACCCCGTTCGTGGTTGAACCGGCATCCGGGTGCTTCACAATCGCGATAAATACCAATATATCCTTTCTCATTTGTGTGTTGAAGTAACTCATGCATCCATGAATTCATATGGTTGATATAGGTACTGTCGCCTGTTAAAAACGCCATACGTACCATAGCATCTTTCCAGTAACCTTCATGTTCTCCACTCCACCATTCTTTTCTTAAGGAAAATTTTCTTTTACTAATTCGGTTTTGATTAAAAAACACATCATGCGTTACGGTCTTGTTCACATCATCGTAATGCCCGATATACCCATCGTTTAAATCACGTTTTAATTGTTTATTGATCCAGCCGGTAGGATTAATTTCGCCGGCCTTTAAAATGTTATACTGATAAATATCTGTCACAATATTCCTTTCTTTTGTTTGTTGAAAACTTCCATTCATAGCGATACTAAGGCTTAAAACTATAGCAAAGTATGTAAACATTTGGTACTCCAATCTTTTTTAAAATGTTCACCTGTCTATATTTACAACTCATAGGCCCCTCATGATGTTGAAAAAAATATAGTCTCTCAGAATTCAGACATATCCAAAACTAAGAATACTTATTACTTGCTGAGCTGCTTTTTGCTCAGAATCTTTTTATCTTAGCTAAACATTTTTTCTGGTAGAATGTAAATATTGAATGTTTAATCCATAAAAATTATAACATGGCAGGTACTATTACTTTCACTATCATTAAACCCGGTGCTGTAAAAAATGAGCATATCGGTCCTATCTTAGACAAAATTTCAGATGCAGGATTTCACATTGCAGCGATGAAAATGGTTCAGCTAAGCCGCAGTGAAGCACGTAGCTTTTACTGCATTCATAAAGACAAGCCATTCTTTGAAGATTTGGTGGAATTTATGGTATCGGGACCAATTGTTGCTGCCATATTACAGAAAGAGAATGCTGTTGATGATTTCCGCAAACTCATCGGTAATACAGATCCAACAAAAGCAGAACCGGGAACAATCCGTCATATGTTTGCAAAATCAGTACAGGCTAATGCTGTACATGGATCAGATAGTGATGAGAATGCGCAAAAAGAGAGTGAGTACTTTTTTGCCGGTTACGAGAAGTTTTTTGAAGTAAAAAAAACGAGTTGCAGCGAAAAGTGAGTAAATCTCAAAAGCATTAAATGCCCTCAAAGCATCAGGAGCTAAAATCAATATCAGCTACAACCTCACTCCCCGCCTCCTGGTTGATTTTTTCAATCAGAGGCGTTTTTATCATTTCCAGTTCACGGCGTGCCACGGCTGATTTCATTTTTACAATGAGTTTATCTCCGTCGAACTTCACATAATCAGTATAACGGGCAGCCATTTTCCCCACAAAATCTTCCCAGCGGTTTACCACATGGGCTTTAACTATGGGTGAATGTTTATCATGATTTTTCAACCAGTTATCAATCAAATCGCCCAAACTACTTTCATTGCTTCTTCTCATAATCAAAACTATTCTACAGGTGAAATCTGCCCGTTTGCAACACTAAATATACGAAAATCTGATGTAACTTTTTCAAGTACTTTGTCAATTCTCACCTTGTTGGCATCAGTAATAAATATTTGCCCAAAGCTATCTCCTGCCACAAGCGAGATAATTCGCTCAACTCTCGATGCATCAAGTTTATCGAACACATCATCGAGCAAAAGCAATGGTTTTTTGTTCATTGTTTTTTTAATAAGATCGAATTGTGCAAATTTTAACGATACAAGGTAGGTTTTTTGCTGTCCCTGCGATGCTGTTTTTTTTACGTTACGGTTGCCTATCATGAACACCAAATCATCGCGATGTATACCTTTTGTAGTATAGCGAGCAAGTTGATCTGGCTTTCTGTTCTGCTTTAACAGGTCAGCCAAATTGCCGTCAAAAAGATCAGATTTGTACTGAAGCGAAACTTCCTCCTGGTTACCGGAAATATAGTTGTAGTATTCCTGAAAATCGGGAATAAGCTTTTCAAGCAAATTTTTACGAGCTTCAAAAATGGGCATGGCATTTTTATATAATGCTTCGTCCCACATTTCAAGCGAAGGCTCATCCCAGTAATTTTGTTCTGCAAATGTTTTGAGTAATCGGTTACGCTGCTCCAGAGCCTTGTTGTAATCGATTAATTTTTGTAAATAACTGCGATCGTGCGTAGAGATTAAGGTATTAACCAGCCTTCTGCGCTCTTCGCTGCCATCGTGAATGAGCTGCGTATCACTTGGTGTGCTGAGCACAACGGGAATCATTCCAATATGGTCAGACAGTCGTTGATACTCTTTTTTATTCCGGCTAAATTTCTTTTTACGGCCTTCCTGTACACCACAAACTATTTTCTCTTCTTCATCACGAATATTAAATACACCATCAATCATAAAAAAATGGTCGTCCTGTTTAATATTTTGCTGATCAGGAATATTGAAACAACTTTTACAATAGGATAAATAATAAACCGCTTCGAGCAAATTCGTTTTACCTGCGCCGTTATCACCTACAAAACAATTGATTGCGGGAGATAAATCCAGCTCAGCAGACGCATAATTTTTAAAATTCAACAATGTCAATTTGTTCAAATACATGGATACAAAATTAATCATTGCCCCTTAGATTTTGTATAAAAAACAGAAAACTTACCCACAATCGTTTAACAGCTAAATTCCGCAAGGATTTAATTTTTCAAGATGAAAATCCTTGCCGTATTTAGGTTAACCCCGACTTAGGAAATCACCTGTTTGAGTG
>NZ_DATFKB010000245.1:0-25024 GCF_035268865.1 Salinivirga sp.
ATCCGGCTACCTGTGCCAAAAAGGTACTGAATGATGAAGCTGATATTGGCTTAATACCAGTAGGAGTTTTATCTCAAATGGATGATTACCATATCATTGGGAATTATTGTATTGGAGCAAAAGGCAGGGTCGACACTGTTAAGCTCTATGGAGAAGTGCCAGTGGAAGAGATGACTTCCATTGTGCTTGATTATCAGAGTGGTACTTCGGTTAAGTTAATAAAGTATCTTACAGAAAATTACTGGCATATAGCACCAGAATTCTTAAATGGATCACACGGGTTTGAGCTTCGAGACATTGAAGGAACCCGTGGTGGAGTGGTTATAGGTGATCGTACCTTTGAGCTTGACAAACAGTTCCCTTATAAATATGACCTTTCAGAGGTCTGGTGGCAACATACCGGGTTACCTTTTGTGTTTGCAGTATGGGTCAGTAAAACCCCGTTGTCCCGGGACCTGGAAAATTTATTTAACCATGCCCTCGAGCAAGGTATCGACCGCATAAATCAAATAGCCAATGAATATCAGCACCTGGTGCCTGCAGGAATTGATCTCGATACATATTTAACCAACCGTATCGATTATAAACTCGACAGTGATAAGCGAAAAGCTATGGATATTTTCCTCGATTATCTTAAAAGTGTTCCTGTCTAAACAGTATATCTGTTTTACTGGTTATTTTTGTATCTTACGAAGTCCTTTTTTAACACATAATTATGAAACAAATTCGAATATTGCTTTTATCCGTTTTATTGATTTCTGCCATTATGGCCAATGCACAGGATTCCACAATTGTTTATGTGTACGACATAAAGCAGGAGATAGGTCCTGAAGCATGGCGCAATACACAAAAAGCCTTTACTGCAGCCAATAAAAAAAATGCAGATCTTGTGCTGATTCATATGAATACTTATGGAGGGATGGTGAATGCTGCAGACTCCATACGTACTAAAATTCTGAATTCAGACATTCCGGTATGGGTTTTTATCGATAATAATGCCGCTTCGGCAGGAGCTTTAATTTCTATTGCATGCGACAGTGTTTACATGCGTCCGGGTGGAAATATTGGGGCTGCAACCGTAGTCGATCAATCGGGGAAGCCGGTTCCGGATAAATATCAGTCTTTTATGAGAAGTATGATGCGGTCCACTGCTGAATCGCATGGTAAAGATACTACCATAACCGCAGCGGGCGACACTTTAATCAAGTGGCACCGCGATCCGGCTATTGCTGAAGCCATGGTTGATCCAAGACTCGAAGTGGATGGCGTAATCGATAGTGGCAAGGTGATTTCGTTTACTACGAGTGAGGCTATTAAGTATGGGTTTGCCGAGGCTGAAGCCGAAAACATTCCTGAGGTGCTCGATAAAGGAAATGTAAACAATTACCGAATTATAAAACAAAAGCTATCGGCTACAGATAAAATTATAAACTTTCTCATTAACCCATTTGTGCATGGTATTCTCATAATGATCATAATTGGCGGACTCTATTTTGAAATTCAGTCACCCGGTATCGGTTTTCCATTAGCTGCCGCTGCATTGGCTACTTTATTGTATTTCGCCCCGCTTTACCTCGAAGGAATTGCCGAAAATTGGGAAGTACTGATTTTTATAGGAGGAGTGGTGCTTATTATGGTAGAAATATTTGTAATACCCGGTTTCGGAGTAGCAGGTATTAGTGGAATTGTGATGGTAATTACAGGCCTTACACTAGCTATGATTGATAACCTTGAATTTCAAATGAATCCGAATTATGTTGACACTGTTATGCAGTCTTTGGCTGTGGTAGTAATTTCCTCCTTTTTGGCATTTCTTGGCGGTATTTGGGGGAGTAAGAAATTATTCGACAATTCATTTGTTCCTGGTCTAGCTTTAAATGATGTGCAACCAACAGAAGAGGGTTTTTCAAATGTAGAAGCGAGCTTTCGCTCTATGACTGGAAAAAAAGGTGTCGCTTCCACAATGCTGAGGCCCTCAGGAACCGTTGAGATTGATGAGGAGCATTTTGATGCGCGCGCTGAAACGGGCTTCATAGAGGCCGGTACAAAAATTATAGTTGTAAGAACTTCATCTTCACAATTATATGTAGAACCCGAAGATATGGAGGAGTGATGCTTAGTACAGAGATTTTGAGTTATCAGCCCGGCGATTTTAATGAGATAAGCAAATTTTGGAATAAACTTGGACTGGGAGGAGCTGAACGTGGCGATGATGAGCAGGTTATAGAACGCACACTAAATCATGGAGGTGCGTTTTTTGTTATGCGCGTGGGCAACAGATTAATTGGTACAGCATGGATAACCAGTGACCATCGCAGGTTGTATTTGCATCACATGGGGATCGATGCTGAATACCAGAATCAGCAACTTGGATATAAACTTCTGGAGCACTGCATTCAGTGGTCCGAAAAACAGGGTCTGCAATTAAAACTTGAGGTCCATCAGTCCAACACAGGGGCTGTTCATTTGTATAAAAAAGCAGGATTCAAACGTTTGGGCGATTACGATGTTTACATCGTTCGTGATTATAAAGAATTACCTGCAAAATAATAGAATCAAAACAGTTATTTAAATTTAATATTATGCGATATTCAACTATAATTTTAATCTTACTTCTGCTTATACCAGCATGGACAGTAGCTCAAAATATTGAAACAGGTGAGAAAGTGCTTAAATATTTGGCCGATGATAAACTCGAAGGTCGCTACCCCGGTACAAAAGGGGGTGAGTTGGCACGTGATTATCTGGACGAATTGTTCTACCGGGACTGGATGGGAAAATTCTCGTTCGGATACCAGCAAAAATTTGAAATAGAAACCGATGTTGACATAAATCTTCAGACAACTTTAACTTTAGAAGAAGAGAAAGCTGTATTGAATGAGGACTTTAAACCCTTTGTATTTAGTGCAGAAACTTCTGTTAATGGAGAAGTCGTTTATGTGGGAAGCAAAGTAAAAGATACTGATGTGAAAATTGATGGAAAATGGGCTCTGATTTACATCGATAATGAACCCAATAAAACCCCGCCTTTGAGAGCCCTGATTGGCGATGTTATAGCAGCACGAAAAAAGGGAGCAATAGGCTTGCTAATTGCTGCAAGGCACGATCTTACCAAGGATGGCGAATACTATCCATTCAACTACTCCAGGTCGATTGTTGCGGTTGATTTGCCTGTAATACAACTTTCACGTACATATTTGCAGGAAATTGTTGGGCATTCGAACCTTAGTTTACGGCAGTTGCGCAAGAAAGATGTGCAGAAAATAAATAAGCAAATTGGTGAACTCACTGCCAGCGTACATGTTAAGTTTGACCGGGAGAAGACTAAAACAGCAAACCTTGCAGCCTACGTAGAGGGAACCGAATCCAATGAATGGGTTGTTGTTGGTGCGCACTATGACCATCTTGGTTATGGGGGCCGAGGTTCCGGTTCGCGCGCACCTGAAGAGCATGAGGTGCATAATGGGGCCGACGACAATGCCTCCGGAGTAGCCATGGTAATGATGCTGGCAGAGTATTATAAAGATCATTCGCCGAAAAGTAACATGGCATTTGTGTTGTTCGGTGCTGAAGAGATGGGACTTATCGGATCAAAATATTTTGTAGACAATCTGCCATTTCCTAAAGACAAAATTAAGGCTATGATTAATTTTGATATGGTAGGCCGGGTTAAAGACTCAGCTTTGAGTATCAGTGGTGTAAAAACGGCCCGTGAATTTGAATCATTACTCAGCCATTGGGACAGAAAACCATTAAAACTTGAACTTGGGGGCGGAGGCTACAGTGGTTCCGATCAGGCCTCTTTTTACGCTGAGGATATCCCGGTGCTTTTCTTTAATTCAGGTTTGCACGACGATTATCATACACCGGATGATGATGTGGATAAAATAAATTTCCAGGGTATGGAGTGGGTTGCAGATTTATCTGTAAACCTTCTTGACAGCCTCACAAATCCAAACTATGATCTGAATTTCGAAAAAGCGAAGGTAAAGCAACGCGGTAAGTACGGTCAGTCTATGAAAGTGAAGATGGGTATCATGCCTGATATAACCGGTACCACCAAAAATGGAATGGGTGTAGATGGCGTTAGTGCAGGCGGTCCTGCTGATAAAGCCGGTGTAAAGAAAGGCGACACAATTATTGAAATTGATGAAACCCAGATAAAAAACATTTACGATTATATGCACCAACTTGGTGAGCTGAAGAAAGGGCAGAAGGTTAAAATTAAGGTGCGGCGTGGTAAAGAAATTATCGAACTTGATGTACAGTTCTAATTGACTATTAAAATTCGTTAAAAATGAAAATAGTAATAATATGGGTGGTTGCCCTGGCTATTACATTATCAGCAGCCATTTACCAGCGTGCAACAGGTCCCACATATCCATTGAAACTTGATGCTGAGTTGGCCGGAAAAGATTTTGATTTTAAACTCACAAGGAGTGCTTCAATTGGCGACGGTTGCACTGTAGAAATTCCAAAGAGTGATCTTTTTGATAAGGCCGAAATAGTTTACCGAAAATATCCCGGCAACTTTGATTTTGATACATTAAAGATGCAATTATCAGCTGAAAACTGGCAGGTGCAGCTTCCTGTGGAGCCGGCTGCGGCCAAACTGGAATACTATGCAGTACTCAAAAATGAGGATGATAAGGTTTTATACCAAAACATGCAGAATACTGCAGTCGTAAGGTTCAAAGGTGATGTTCCCAAATACATTTTGGTGCCGCACGTTATAGCCATGTTTTTGGCCATGCTATTTAGTACAGCAGCTGCATTAATGGCCATATTTAAAATAGGAAATTTCAGGCGTATTGCGTTTATTACCCTCGGATTACTGGTTCTTGGGGGACTTATTCTTGGACCCATTGTTCAGTATTATGCTTTTGGCGATGCCTGGACAGGCTGGCCTGTTGGGCAGGATTTAACTGATAATAAGTTGCTCATCACAGTGTTGGCATGGATTGGTGCTGTGCTGCTAAACTATAAAAAACCGCGGAAGTGGGCCGTTATTGTGGCTGCAATAGTATTGTTGGCCGTTTATAGTATTCCGCATTCAGCCCGGGGGTCAGAATATAATTACGATACCGGAGAGGTTCAAACGGGTTGATATTAGAAAAATTAAGCATAAAAAAACCGCCGGCTTTCCGGCGGTTTTTTTGTAGCATGTTTTATTTATTCAATAATTATCGGTTTGGTAATGACTTTTTCATCTGAAGCTATTCTGATGAAATATACACCTGCAGCACTATTTCCAAGATCAATTTCTGTCTTGTCTGTAAATTCATTACTGTATACTACCTGACCAACGCTGTTAAGTATTGCAATATCAAATTGTCCTTCTGAACTGATATTGATAACCCCACTTGATGGATTTGGGTAAATACTAAGTGAAGATTCATTTACATCATTAATGCCCACAGGCGTCATGTTCATTGTAATTGTCATATCTGCATTTGCAATATCAAATGAACCTGTGAAGTCATAATAATCGGTCAAAGTAGCTGTATAGCTATAAGTTCCATTTATAAGGGCAACGGTAGCAATACCGCTTGCATCGGTAGTAAGCATATACTCACTGTCAATGTCAATTTCAACGCCTTCAAGTGCTGTAGTACCGTCATACATAGCCTCGAAAGTAACTGTGTATTCAGTAGCCACCATTGTGATGGTTTCTGTCATAGACATTGCATCTACCATAATTGTTCCGCTAACGTCATCATAACCTAGCATTGAAACTGTATAGCTGTGCTCCCCGGCAGTCATCATCATTGATACCTCACCATTCACATCAGTCATATGGTCATTTCCTTCCATAGTAACCATGGCGCCTTCCATTGTGTTGCCATCTTCGTCCTGAACAACAAATGTTACTTCGCCCATTACCTCAAAATCAATGCTTATAACCGGACTTTCACCTGATTCATAAACGCTTTTTACACCGGCTGTGTATGTGCCCAGTGATAAATCAGTGAATTGATAAGTACTGTCAGTAATACCTGTAGCTACCGGAGTTGTCATGTCATCAAGGTAGACGCTGTAGCTTTGCAGTGCTTTGCCTTCATCTGCCTTTTTCGATGTAGCCAGGTAATCTAATATGGCCATCAGCAGGTCACCTCTAACTTGTTCATCGGTAACTGAAGCAAATGATCCTGGCCAGAATACTGTATTGCCATTCTGAATAGCAGCTAAGCCTTCAGGAGCGGTTGTGATTGTGAGCATGTCCACTGCGTTGTGGTCTGTAATTTGATCACAACTAAGGCCTTCTTTTGCAGTGGTATAAATATCATCGCAAGTAAATGAGAATCCTTCTGCTGCTGAACCTGCAGCACCTACATGGTCAAGTGATTCACCGCCACTTTGCCACCACATGTCTTGCGCTACAGAAACCACACCAAGGTAGTCATATGGGAACTGGCCGGCGCTGAATGTATACGTATCAGCCTGAGAGTACATATCCCAAATATAATCCTGTGATGAAAGGAATAATTTACCGCCACCGTCGAGGTAACTGGCTAAATTAGTCTCGTCTGTGCTGTTAACGGTTTGTCCGTTTTGCCAACCTTCACCAGTAAACCATATTATAGCATCATACTCCTGCATAGTAGCAAGGTCCGGTCCATCATAAGTTGTTGCATCGGCTTCGTAATAGGTGTAGTCAACCTCATTTGCATCTAACACAGGCTGTATATAACCCCAGTCATCTGTGAAATCAACGCCATTACTGGCATCGTGATCAACCACAAGCACTGAACCTGAAAAACTTCCGTTCCATGAGAAGTTGGCAACATTTCCATCCTGTTCAACATTTAATCCGTAAGGTTCTTCAATGATTTCAATCAATTCAATATCCTTTATAAGGCCGCCCTCTTCTATGGCGATTGAAGCCTCAGAATAAACCTCAAAGCCAGGTTTTTCTACAACAATATCATATATGCCTCTCCAAACAGAGTCAAATACCACACCCGATGCATCAGCAGTGAGTGTGTAAACATGTGTTGGATCTGCATCCTGATTGGTAAGTGTAACTATAGCTCCCGTTGCATCTTCAGAGGTGTTGGTAGTGATATTAACTGTGTAATCTACAGTCATATCTTTCGGTAGTACATTAGAAAGTGTAGGATCTGAATAAACACCATTGGTGTAGTTGGCCACTACTGCGTACTGATAGAGTCCGTAAGTTTGTGTTGCCCAGTCTGTATCAGTAAATGATGTATCTGTTACATTGGTTCCTATTTCAACCCAATCAACCATGTCCTGTCCTTCTAGTAATCTGTATACCGTATAGTCAATGAGTTCTTTGCTATTTGTAATTTCATTAAAGTCAGGACCTTCTGTAACTACCGGTTTATTGGTAATCATTTTTAGATCATGGGTTATTTCACCACTGTTATTATTTGCTATACCAGGAGCGTAATTGGTTTTACCCATATCATATCCATAAGCCCTAATCATAAATGGCTTTTCTAGTGATGGATCTCCAAGGCTTTCAACGGTACTAAAATCTCCTGTCGTATAGTCTGTACTATAATAATGAGTATTGTCTGTAAACGGATAATCATCATCAGGGTCGGTTGTTCCCAGGCCTGCAAAACCTGCATAGCTTATTGCAATCATAAAACCATTGGGAGCATCAATCGGATCTGCCAGTGTGTGTACAGTCCAGTCCATATCTGTATTAGGAACAGCCATAGCTGAATAAAGTACATTGTTGGTTGGTTCACCGCTTTCATCAAGGTCAAATATGAAAACATTAACGGTAGTGTGTGGGCCGCCTTCATCAGTAGTAAACCAGCTTACTTCGTGGAGTTGGGCGCTTACCCTGTGTACTGAACCCAGTACTGTATTATCAGTACCACTTGAATTACCTAGCTGACCGGTTTGTACGCCATTGTCGTAACGGAATTCGGCCGGGATCAGTGTGCCTGGTTCTAACCATGTAACCACTGCTTCATCTGATGGGTTTATAAAGGCATTGACCCCAATAGCCGGATATGGAATTTCTTCAAGCACTACATCAACACCAGTCAGGTCTCCGTCTACTACGGTAATTGTATCCTGATAGGTTGTATAACCCGGATATGAAACGGTCATAAGGTAGTCCCGTGTTCCACCATAAACATCAGTTATTGTAAATGCACCGCTTGCATCAGTAGAATCCAGATATGTATCATATCCGTCTAATGAAACAGCAGCACCCTCAATACCTGTACCCAAATCACTTGAGGTAATGGTTCCGCTTACTGAATAAGTAGAAATAGGGGTAATTGTGGCATCAGCTACAACAGTATCTTCTTCTAGAACTGTAACGTCAGATAGAACGTTTGTTTCATAGCCAAATTTACTGAATTCCACATCATATGTGTCGGGTATCAGGTATGGGAAAAGATATTCACCTGCCGCATCTGTAACAGTGGAAGAGTAGGATCCTACAATTTGTACATTCACTCCCTCAACCGGAGTACCTGAACTTGTAACTGTTCCTGTAAGACCACCCAGACCGGCTGTAGAAAAGAATAATGTTGTATTAGGTACCCAACTTATTACATCGCCATCAACTCCTGAAAGGTCATCTGAAAATTCAGTGTCGGAGTTGTATTCCATGGTGCAATTGGATTGAGGAATTTCAGTTCCATAAAACTCATCGCTTGAAGAGTGGTATTCGTCTTCATAAACCCTGTATGTGTAAATCACCAAATTTCCGCCACCGTAGATATACGGGGTTGACAGTGGAATAGGAATAATGTTCCTTCCTGCGGGGAAACTTACTGTGTCATCATAAACAAGAACCAATGATGCAGGGTCGATCCATCCTCCATCCATTGTAGTTTGGTCGGTTTCGCCAATCCAGATTTTTACTGGCCTTCCTTCTGAAAGGTTAGTTGAGAAATTATTTTCGTAAGCGATTGTTTCGAGTATACCACCGCTTATTCCCAACTGTTCTGGTGTGTAAATGGTTTGTGAAGCACTGTTTTTATAAAAGAAATCAAATGGAATTCTGCTGGGTGGGAAGGTTTCATCCATTCCTACCTGGGCAGTATAAACGTCACTTGACTGGATTATTAATTCCATGGTTTCTGTCTCATTATCAGACATGTTCATGTCGTCACCATAGTCTATAACACCTTTAACTACTATGGTATCTGGTGCTGCAGGTGTAAATGAGAGTGAAACGGTATCAATTACGTCAGGGTCTATATCAACTCCGCTAACTGAGCTTAATACTGTACCTCCGGCTGTATCAATTAAATTGAATGTATAATCTGCTCCCGGGACAATCTCTGTACCAATGTTTTCCAGAATGATGTCAAAGGTTTTTTCTTCGCCCACAGTAGCAAATGGTGATCCTAATAAATCCAGTGCACTCAGGTTATATGGATCTGGTTCAAATATATGTATGTTATCAATTCCTACGTACCATGCCCATGCATCAGCATCGTCATATACAAATTTTACCTGACAATTAGCGTTTATGTAGCTAGTTATGTCAATTGAAATGCTTTCAGCTTCAGCTGCAGTTCCATGATCTTCATCCCATGTTAATACATTTTGCCAATCGGTTCCGTCAAATACCTCAACAGCGAAATAATCACCTCCGTCTGTTGTAATGTCATTATACCGTGCATCAAATTCGAGTTTAATTCCGGCTGCGCTTGAACAGTCGAAAACAGGCGAAATTAACTCTCCTGATGTTGGATTACCGGATCCGTTTGCATCACTGTCAACCACTGCAAGCCCTGTAAATGGGAAATGGCTGTCAGTTTCTGCCCAATACCAACCTGGGAAAGTTCCTGAACCAGTATTGTTGATCGTCCAGGTTGCTGGTATTTCAGTATCAAAAGTTTCTGTTAAATAGTCAACTTTTGAGGGAATGTTTACATTGGATTTAAAGGGAACAAAAAAGTTTTTGTTTAAATCCTGTTTCTCTCCTTGTACCACCTCTTTTTTGTCGAGATGGTTCACAATTTTTCCGTATTGCTGTGCATCGACTGTAAAAGAAAATACACAGAATACCATTAATAATGATAAAAATCTGTTTCTCATAGTGAATAAATTTAATTAGTGATGGTTAGAATTAGCTGTTATTATTTAGATTCTGACTATTGACCCCGTTTAACTTAACATTTAGTTAATATTTTGATATTCACCATGGTCAAGGTAAATAAAAAAAACGCAAATGTCAATTTTTTTGCGTTTTTTTTGTTGTTAGCTAATGTTTTTTTGAAATATGAAATTATGATCTAAATCTAATAAATAACGGGTATGAAATGCTGTTTTAGTTTTTTCATATGCAGCAATGAAAAACTTTTATTTAAATTTATTCAAAATAATGGTGTGCAAATGTTTTTCTATTCTTTCTTTTGGGACTTTTTATTCACTTTTGTTTTAACAAGTTTATTTTCTTTAAAAACAGCTTCATAAACCACCTCTCCATCTGGTTTCATGTATTGGATGGTCCCATGTTTTTTGCCATTTTTAAAATTTTTAATACTCTCAACAGTTCCGTATTTGTAGCGTGTGGTCCATTGCCCGTCAGGCCTGCCATTTTCATAGTTTTCCTCTCTGATAATAAGTTCCGGGTTTCGCAGGTCATAATACAACCATTCGCCTTCTTTTTTACCATCAAGGTAGGTCCCCGATACAGTTAGTTTTCCATTTTCCTGCCAGCTTTTAAATGGTCCGTTCAAAGAACTGTCTTTGAATGTTTTTAATAGTTTCTTATTCCCATTTTCATACCAGTACATGGCTTTGCCTTCATTAATATTGTTACTGTAGTTTACCGCGTATGATTTTTGCCCGTTTTCGTACCAACCTTCCCATAATCCATGCATTTGTCCATTCAGAAATGTGCCTTTATGCTTCAGCTGTCCGTTTTGGTACCATGTTTTCCATACACCGTTTTCAGTTCCATCTGAGAAAATACCTTTTTTAAAGATGCTTCCATCTTCGTAATAGTATTGCCATAAGCTGTCTTTAACCCCCATGTCATAAAAGCCGGTTTTCCAGACAGCGCCGTTGCTGTACCACCATGTCCAGTTGCCATCCATGTGGCCTTTTTTATAATAACCTTCGTTTCCTTTTTGGCCATCAGTGCGGTAAAAAGTCCATTTGCCATGCTGCAGGGAGTCTTTAAAATGGCCTTTCATATCTACAGAGCCATCTTCAAAATACCATTCTGCATCTCCATCGGGTCTTCCGTTTTTAAACTGCATTTTACGCTGCAGGTCCCCATTTTTGTTATATTCCCTTAGCTCTCCATGGTATTTGTCATTTTTAAATTCGGCCATGCGCAGTAATTGGCCATCGGGTGTCCAAAAGGTCCATTTCCCCGCTCTCTGGCCATCTTCAAGTATTCCAATCATACGTTTCTGCCCATTTTTATACCATTCTACATTCTTACCCGATTGGTAGTTATGACGACTCATTTTCTCTCCTGTGCGAAACCATTGCATCCACTCACCTACCTGTTCGCCCAGTTTATACTGTCCTTCACTTTTTTTGTTGCCATTGCTGTACCAGGTTGTCCAATCGCCGTGTGGCAGGCTGTCTTTGTACATCCCCTTCTCGGCCGGCAGTTGTTCGTTGTAGTAAGTGATAAATTTTCCATTACCGTCTTCTACTATTTGTTCTCCTGATTTATTCCAGTAATTTACAAGGTAGGGTTCGCCCTCCTTAAAATATATTTCACTTTTTTTATGGCCATCTTTGTAATAGTTAATCCACAGGCTGTCTTTTTGATTGTTTTTATAGTAACCAACCTCTTCTTTTTTACCGTTGCTATACCACGCTTCATATTTTCCGGTACGTAGACCATTTTTAAAATAGCCGCGGTTTTCAATTTGCCCGTTATCGTAATAATAAATTACTTCTCCATGCACAACACCTTTTTTGAATTCGGTAACCTGAATAAGGTTACCTTTTTTATCAAAGTATTGCCATCTGCCATTTTCAAATCCGTTCTTCATGTTCCCTTTCATGGCTACATTGCCATTTTTCCACTTTTTTTCTACAGACCTGATTTGAGCATCTAATGAGTTGATATTAAAGAATATTGAAATAGCGAAAATAAAAATGAAGATTTTGTTCATGATAACAAGTTTAAAATTGTATGATGCGAATTTACCCAAAATGCCCATAAAGCCGAAAAAAAAATCTGTCATTTATGACGAAAAACATGATAAAAAGCATTCGAGATGTGGCAAAAACACTATACATTTGCAATCTAATTAAAAACAGCCACTTATGTCAAAAGCCAACGAAACAACAAAGTTGTCTGAACAGTTTCCGCCAATTTCCAAAGAGAAATGGATGGAAAAAATTGCTGCGGACCTAAAGGGTGCCGATTACAATAAAAAACTTGTATGGCACACTCAGGAAGGGTTCGATGTCGAACCATTTTACAGAGAAGAAGATTTAGAAGAATTGGCCTATTTGGATTGTAATCCCGGCGAATTCCCGTTTGTCAGGGGGAATAAAATTCAGAATAACGATTGGCTGATTCGTCAGGATATCGATGCTTCTGATGTCAGCAAGGCCAATAAAGAAGCACTTACAGTTCTTAATAAAGGTGTGGAATCACTGGGCTTTAAATTTGCAGAGGATCAAAATGTTTCGATGAAGGACATCGAGGTTTTGCTTCAGGATATTTGTATCGAAGCAATTGAGCTTAACTTTATTGCACCGCATGATGCCGTAAATATTGTCAGTTTACTTGTTAAATATGCACAAGAGCATAATAAGGACCTTAATGATATTCGTGCTTCAGTGAATTTTGATCCGATAGGTCATTTTGCTCTTTACGGGAAATTTTGTGCCGATGAGCAAAAGTTATTCGATGAGGCCAAATCGTTGATTGAAAAAACAAAAAATGCCCCGGCAATTAGGCCCATTACAGTACACAGTAATTACTTTAAAAATGCTGGTGTTACTATTGTGGAAGAACTGGGTATTGCATTGGCCATGGGAAGCGAATACCTTGCCAGAATTACTGATCAGGGCATAGATGCTGCTGAGCTCAATGCCAATATGCGGTTCCATTTTGGAGTGGGTACAAATTACTTTATGGAAATTGCAAAATTTAGGGCTGCTCGTTACATGTGGGCCCAGATTACTCAAAAGTATGGTATTGATAAAGCAGATTGTAAAATGCATATTCATGCACAAACCAGTACCTGGAGCATGTCTGTATACGATCCTTACGTAAATACTTTACGTTCTACTACAGAAGCTATGTCGGCCACGTTGGGTGGTGTGGAGTCGCTTACCGTTGATCCGTTTAATTTTTATGAAAAAGCCACGGTACAATCTGAGCGCATCGCCCGCAACCAGCAAATTATTCTGAAAGAAGAATCATATTTCAAAAATATAGTTGACCCGGCAGGTGGCTCTTACTATATTGAAACACTTACGCATAAATTAATTCAGGAAGCCTGGAAAATATTCCTGAATATAGAAAATGAAGGTGGTTTTGTTACTTCCTACAGAAAGGGAGACTTTCAAAAACGCTTGAGTGATACCGTGAAGACAAGGGCGAAACAAATCGCTTTACGCAAAGAGAAGTTCCTCGGTACAAATGAGTTTCCCAATTTTGAGGAAACCAAAGAAAATATGCCTGCCGAGCTTTTCGAAGCAAAAGATTATACTTCAGAAAATGCCGAAACACAAGGGTTGGTTATTTATCGCGGACCACAAGAGTTTGAACGCATGCGTTATCGTACAGATACATGGGCCAAAAATAATAAACGGCCCAGAGTATTCATGTTAACATACGGAAACCTTGCAATGCGGCTTGCGCGTTCACAGTTTTCTCAGAATTTCTTTGCCATGGGAGGATTTGAAACCATCGATAACCATGGATTTGAATCTGTAGAAGCAGGCGTTAAAGCTGCGCTGGATAAAGATGCCGATATTGTGGTGCTTTGTAGTTCAGATGATGAATATCCGAATATTGCGCCCGAAGCTGTAAAAATGCTCGATGGAAAGGCTGCCGTAGTGGTAGCAGGCTATCCAAAAGATAGCATTGAGCAACTCAAAGAGGCTGGTGTGAAACATTTCATTCACATCAAGTCAAATGTGTTGGAAACACTTGAGCATTTCCAAAAGCAGCTTGGACTATTGTAATTGCGGATTATAAAAACTGAAATCAGAAAATTATGAGACCTAAATTTAACGATATAGACCTGACAAAAAAGACGTCAGAGAACCCAACCGGGAAAACCTGGGAAAAAGCCCATAATATTAAAGCAAACTGGGATACACCAGAAAAAATTCCTGTTAAAGGTGCCTATAGCAAAGATGACCTTAAAGGAATGGAGCACCTTAATTATGCGGCAGGATTGGCTCCCTACTTAAGAGGACCTTATTCGGCTATGTACGCCATGCGTCCCTGGACTATCCGGCAATATGCAGGTTTTTCCACAGCAGAAGAATCAAATGCTTTTTACCGGAGAAATCTGGCTGCCGGACAAAAAGGGTTGTCGATTGCCTTTGACCTGGCCACTCACCGTGGATACGACTCTGATCATGAGCGTGTGGTCGGTGATGTGGGAAAAGCAGGTGTGGCTGTGGATTCAATTGCCGACATGAAAATTTTGTTCGATGGCATTCCATTGGATAAAATGTCTGTTTCAATGACAATGAATGGCGCTGTGCTGCCCGTTATGGCATTTTATATTGTAGCCGGACTGGAGCAGGGCGCAAGCCTCGAACAACTTTCAGGTACCATTCAGAATGATATCCTGAAAGAGTTTATGGTGCGTAATACCTATATTTATCCACCGGAATTCAGTATGCGTATTATCGCTGATATTTTTGAGTTTACCTCGAAGAATATGCCCAAGTTTAATTCAATCTCCATTTCCGGATACCATATGCAGGAGGCTGGCGCCACTGCTGATATTGAAATGGCTTACACTTTGGCAGATGGACTTGATTATATTCGTACTGGAATCAACGCCGGAATGGAAGTAGATAAGTTTGCACCGCGTTTGTCGTTCTTCTGGGCTATTGGTATGAACCATTTCATGGAGATTGCAAAAATGCGCGCAGCACGTATGATTTGGGCTCAGTTGGTAAAGCAGTTCGATCCGAAAAACCCCAAATCAATGGCATTACGTACCCACTCGCAAACTTCCGGATACAGCTTGCAGGAGCAGGATCCGTTTAATAATATTGCACGTACCGCTGTAGAAGCTATGGGCGCTACATTGGGTCACACCCAATCGCTGCACACCAATGCGTTGGATGAGGCCATTGCACTTCCTACTGATTTTAGTGCGCGTATTGCTCGTAACACGCAGCTTTATTTGCAAAATGAAACTCAAATTACCCGCGCTGTAGACCCATGGGCCGGTTCTTATTATGTAGAATCACTCACACGTGATTTGTATAACCGTGCATGGGAGCACATAAATGAGATTGAAGGTATGGGTGGAATGTCTAAAGCCATCGAAACCGGTGTGCCTAAAATGCGTATTGAAGAAGCTGCTGCCCGTAAGCAGGCACGAATCGACAGCGGTCGTGAAACCATTGTAGGTACCAATAAATACCGTCTCGATAAAGAAGACCCAATTGAGATACTTGAGGTGGATAATACAGCCGTGCGTAAATCGCAGATTGAGCGATTGGAAAAACTACGTGCCGAGCGCAATAATGAAGAAGTAGAAAAAGCGCTCAATGCACTTACCAAATGTGTTGAAACCGGAGAAGGTAACCTGCTGGAGCTCTCTGTTGAGGCCGCTAAGAAGCGCGCCACATTAGGCGAGATATCGCAGGCATGCGAAAAAGTTGTAGGACGTTATAAAGCAGTAATCAGATCTATTTCAGGCGTGTATTCATCAGAATCTAAAAATAGCAGTGACTTTGCCAAAGCCAAAGAGCTGTGTAGTAAATTTGCAGAACAGGAAGGCCGTCAGCCTCGTATTATGATTGCGAAAATGGGGCAGGATGGCCACGATCGTGGTGCTAAAGTTGTAGCCACCGGATATGCTGATATTGGCTTTGATGTCGATATTGGCCCACTTTTTCAGACTCCGGCAGAAGCTGTTCGTGATGCCATTGAAAACGATGTGCATATTTTAGGAGTATCATCACTGGCAGCTGGTCATAAGACCCTTATTCCTTCAGTAATGGAAGAGCTAAAGAAAAATGGACGTGAGGACATTATGGTTATTGCAGGTGGAGTAATCCCGCACCAGGATTATGACTTCCTCTATAATGCCGGCGTAGCAGCAATTTTCGGCCCCGGAACATCTGTTCCAAAAGCTGCTGCAGAAATGCTGAAAATTTTGCTCGAAGAAGAGTAAATAAGTCTTTATAAACACCATAAAGCCGTTTCCGATGGGGAGCGGCTTTTTTTATGTGATCTAAATATTTGAATTATTCAAATGGTATGAGCTATATATTTTGCACCAGGATTATTGTATAATTTGTGGTTTTTAGTAACTTAAACAATCAATACGGAGTTTTTACCGTTAAATAATTAAAAAGAAATACCATGGATCGCAAGCAAATAAGTTCAGGCAGCACATTTGAAAAGCAAGTCGGATATTCCAGGGCTATTGTAGATGGTAACTGGGCCTTTCTTGCCGGTACAACCGGCTATAGCTACGAAACAATGACTATACAAGACGATATTGTGGAGCAAACAGAGCAATGTCTCAAAAACATCGAATCGACCCTTAAACAGGCCGAATTTAGTTTAAGAGATATTGTTCGGGTTACTTACATTCTGCCCGATAAAACTGAATTTGAAAAATGCTGGCCAGTGCTGCGTAAATATTTTGGAGATATCAAGCCTGCCGCCACTATGATCTCTGCCGGGCTGGCCACCGATGAGATGAAAATTGAAATAGAGGTTACCGCTTTGAAACAGTCGGAGTGGTTTTAGTATTTTTCTATAATATTCAAAATTTTAAAATAGTTAGATCGTATTTAGTTTCGTAATCAATTAAGCAGATCTTTGTTCTCTTTCTTTTTATGCGCTTTTATACTTCTTTAAAAAGTGTAATTATTTCCCGGTAATGTTTATACTTATCTTTTACTGTTTGTAGCATCTTGCTATGAACAAATATTGATTACCGAGTCGTAACTTGATTTCCAATTATTGTCAGTTTCAAGCTGGTTTTTAATGCTTTTTTGAAAAAGAGAAGTGTTATAATTGAACTCTACTTTCACTTAAAAAAAATCACAAAAAGGTTAAGATTTCATTCCTCTGTATGCTAATAATAGTGAAAAGAATATAAAAATCTAAATATCACAATAGTTAGAATGGTGATATAATAGTATGCAAATGTGAATGATATGACATATATTTATTCGCATAATTCAACTAAATGCTGCATTATGAATGAAAACAATCAATTTCACATTAGTTTTTTCAGGCCAACAACCGAACGAGCCCGGAAAAACAGGAACAAAGTCGTTTGGCTATTGGCAATTTGGGCCATAGGTGTGTTTGGCTTTCAATTTTTATTGAGAGCATTAGAAGAACCAACACCTGAGCCTGTGCTTACAGAATTTAATGAGGTTTGGGACAACGTAAAGTCTGATAATGCAAATAAACATGAGCTTCAAACATTTGCGAAAAGTGCTTTACAGGTTACTGGTAAAGTTTTTATAAAACCAGAACACCGGAATGCCCTGGATAATGGCATTACATGGGCCACAATGAAATTAGCCGATTCAGCTCAAAAAATTGCAATTAGTCAGGCTCTTATAGATTTTGAAAAAGCAGCCAAAGATTTGGAGGTCTTGAGCGATGAGAATTATCAAACTGCAAGGAATAATCTTGCTGCGTTGGCTAGAGTGCCTTTAGGATTAAAATCGAATGAACTATTAACTAATTTTTTACCCCTCGAATTGGACTCTAAAATGGCAGGTAGTTTTACAGATGAAAATAAAAAAATTGTAGCAAAGGCTATGCCTCTGTACACTATACATAATCAATCTGTACTTACAGATACAAAATTTCTTGGTTTCCCTTTTCATTACTTCTACACCTCGGTATTTCTACTTATTTTGTTTATTGTTATTTGTTGGTTTTATAGTTTTACAACTGATAAGATCAATAAAAAACTTAAAATTTCAGAATAGTTACCTCTCAAAAAGAATATTATGAAGAAAATCATTATCCCATTAATATTATTGACACTACCTACGATGGCTCAAGCTGCTGTAGGTGCTGCACAACTTGAAGGAGGTTTTAAAATTGGACCTTCGGTTATACTTATTGCTATACTTTGCCTATTTGTCCTTATTGGAATATTCTTTCGTGCAAAAGATACAAATGATTTTTATGCTGCCGGAAGAAGTATTTCTAAAGTGGGTTCCGGTATGGCCATTGCTTCAAACTGGATGAGTGCTGCTTCATTTCTAGGAATGGCTGCACTTATGTATGGATCAGGGTATCATGGATTGGCCTATGTGGTAGGATGGACAGGTGGCTATGTACTCCTGTTGGTGCTAATGGCAGGTCAGATCCGTAAATACGGAAAATATACGGCTGCAGACTTTATTGGTGATCGCTATTACTCCCAAACCCTCCGGGCAGCAGGTGCTATAATTGCGATCTTAATTTCCATTTCTTATTGTGTAGGACAATTCGTAGGAATTGGTCTTATGTTTAAATGGATTATGGGACTCGATTATCAATGGGCTGTGGTTATTGGTGGCTCGGTGGTGTTGGCTTATACATTAATTTCCGGAATGCTTGGCGTAACCAAAAATATGCAAATACAGTACGTTATCATCATCATTTCGTTTTTGATTCCGTTGTTCATTCTTACATTTAAATTTGATTATTTCTGGGTGGTCCCTCAAATAGGTTATGGTGCAGTTGTTACCGACATTGTCCAGGGAGTGCCAGTAAATGATATTGCCGGAATGATGAATTCTATGGGGCACGATTATGCTATTGTGCCGTCACCAGAGTATGCAATGCCATGGGATTCGGCTACAGGGAAGACTTTTTTCCAGTGGATGGCCATTGCTTTTTCCTTGATGATTGGTACAGCCGGTCTTCCGCACGTGTTGCAACGGTTTTACGTTGTGCCCAAAGCCAGTGATGCCCGTTGGTCTGTTGTGTGGGGTTTGTTCTTTATTTGTTTGCTCTATTGGAGTGCTCCTGTATATTCGGCGTTAGGGAAAATTCTCTCTGCACATCCGGAGGTTGGCAAGCTGGCAAAAGATGCTATTGTGGTCTATACGGCTCAATTGGGTGAAGTGCATCCACTGATTGTAGGATTGCTGGCAGCCGGTGGAGTATCTGCAGCATTTTCTACGGTTTCCGGGCTTTTGGTTGCCGGTGCATCGGCATTTAGTCACGATCTTTATGTGAGGGTAATCAATCCGAAGGCCTCTCCACGTTTGCAGCTCACAATGGCTAGAGGTGGCACGATCCTGATGGCAATAATTGTCGTTCTTATTGCTATTCTTGAGTTGGGGTTAATCGGTGAGCTTGTGGCCGTTGCATTTTCTCTTGCTGGTTGTACCATTTTCCCACTATTCCTATTGGGTATTTGGTGGAGTGGATCGAACCGTGAGGGTGCAATTGCTGGGTTAATTGTAGGTGGACTCGTTTCTCTAATCGCAATCACTTATTTTATAGCAGGTAAACAAGGAGTGGAATTGCCTTTC
Organism: Salinivirga sp.; assembly: GCF_035268865.1. Lineage (GTDB taxonomy): Bacteria > Bacteroidota > Bacteroidia > Bacteroidales > Salinivirgaceae > Salinivirga. The sequence continues at coordinate 19,633 of NZ_DATFKB010000245.1, forward strand.
GATGGTTTTATCAGTTATTACCTGCAAGCATGGTATTTTGCATGGATCGGTGCGCCATTATCAATTTTAGCCAATATTATTGTTTCAAAAATAACAGCTAAGACACCATTGGAAATTCGTAAATTTTTGGTTGAAAAAGTACATAGTTAATTTTATATGATAAAACTTACTAAAAGAGCACTCATTTTGATGATGAGTGCTCTTGTTCTAATCGGTTTCGGTGTAGCATGGCTCTATTATGACTTGCAAAATAAAAAAGTAGATCCCCGGGTTATTGAAGCCCGTAAGCTTTATAAAAAATACGATCAGTATGCTGAAGAAAATGATTATAAAGCGGTGTTAAATCTGCTTGATTCTGTTGAGGACGTATACAAAAGATATCCACATTATCGCAATTCCTATGAAACAGCCGTTTTAGAAAATAACCGCGCAGCGGTATGGTTAACTATGGCTATTCAAACAGACAGCCAACCTATAAGTTTGGATGGTATAAACTTATTGTCAAAAGATTCTTTGTTGCAAATAGCCAGGGAGCAAGCGAAAAAGGCGATTTCAAGATATGAAAGATGGCTGGATGAATTCGGAGAAATGGATCAGGGTGCCATTAAAACCCATATTAAAACATCCTTTTTTAATGGTTTGAAAGAAAATAAAGAAGAAAAGCGCAGAGATTATTTGAATAATCGGGTTGATGAAATTCAAATGGCACAATTAGAGAATAAACGCCGCTTATCTGTAGCACTTACGAACTATGGCATAATTTTACGCCACAAAGAAAAATACAGGGAAGCGATATCGCACTATGAAAAGGCTTTGGAGTTGTGGGATCGAAATCTTGCAGCAAAAAACAACCTGAATATTTTATTAGGTAAGCCTATTGAAAAACGTAATATAATTCAGAAATTATTTCCACCCGAAAAAAAGGAGTAATGAATGCGCCTGGCTATAATAGCTGATATACATGAAGATATTATCAACCTGAAAAAAGCGTTTGAGAAAATTCAGCGTCTCAAATGCGATGATATCATTTGTCTTGGCGATATTTCTGGTTTTAGTGTCCTGCATCACGACTTTTTTGATAGCCGAAATGCCAGCGAGTGTCTCAAAATGGTCAGGGAGAACTGCACTGTTATTATTGCCGGAAATCATGATTTGCATGCGGCAAGACATACGCCTAAAATCAGCAGCTATGAGTATCCGTCAAATTGGTATGAACTTGATTTTCAGGATCGCCTTATAAAATCAATGGATCAGGTTTGGCTTTATGAGCATGAAGAACTTAGTGCCTTGTATTCGCATGAAGAGAAAACCTTTATTTCAAATTTGCCTGAGTATAAAGTTAAAACCTATGAAGATTTATCTGTATTGTTTTCACACTTCATTTTTCCTAATTTGACAGGTTCTGAGCAGAGATTTTATTTTGAACTACCGGATTTTGATGCGCACAAGCGTTTCATGACGGAGCAAGGTGGATTATATAGTTTTTCCGGACACAGACATTATCCTGGTTTGATGGTTATTTCTGACTCCAAAGTGATCAGGAAGAATTTTAACCGAAAGTATAAGCTCAAAGCAGGAGATGTTATTATGGTTCCCCCTATTGTACGTGCAATGGGCAATGGCGGTTTATGTGTTTATGACATAAATGAAAATACTGTGGAGGCGATCCGGATTTGATTTAGCACCAAATATATTTTGTCATTCGGGACGAATAGAATAGTTTTATCTTAGCTTATTAATCAATTAAAGATGCCAAACAACAGTCTGTATAAATTTTTTGTTAGTATTGTGCTTCCTGCAATACTAGCTATTCTGTTGTTTATCATCAGTTTTTTTGTTGTGATTATTCCACAATTTGAAAAAAACCTGATGGATGCCAGGAAACAAACCATTAAAGAACTCACTCAATCGGCCTGGAGTGTGCTTAAGGAACATCAGGAAAACTATAAAGACACCCTTTTTACAAGATCAGAGGCACAAAAAAAAGCGGCGAGTCAAATTGGAAAAATGCGTTATGGTCCGTCCAGGAAAGATTATTTCTGGATTATCGATCAACAACCCCGTATGATCATGCATCCTTACAGAACCGAATTAGAGGGGCACGACCTTTCAGATTATGAAGATTCACACGGGAAGAAGCTTTTTGTAAGAGCAGTAGAAATTGTTCGCAAAAATGACGATGGTTTTATCGACTATTATTGGCAATGGAAAGATGATACTTCACGTGTTGTGCCTAAACTGTCTTATGTGAAAGGTTTTGAGCCTTGGGGCTGGGTCATTGGAACCGGAATTTACCTTGAAGATGTGCGCGCTGAAATAACTCATTTGAAAAACAGATTATTGATTATTTCTGCAGGCATTATTTTATTGATCATTATTACCTGGATTTACGTAATTAGGCAAAGTCTTAAATTGGAATTTAAACGAAGGGCAGCAGAGCAAAATCTGAGACTCTCACGGCAAAAATACAAATCTCTTGTGGAAGCATCCAACGACGGCACTTTAATGTTGGTAAACGACAAGGTTATTTACCATAATTTTAAAATGGACAGACTGCTGGACAAAGAGTTTACGGATAGTTCTTTTCCTGGGTTTGATGACTTGTTTGCGATCAAGTGGAATGATGTAAAAGATACCATGCAACAACCAGGTAAGTCATACAACATCGAAACCTATCTACTGATGCCTGGAAAAGCACCAAAAGACGTAGTTTTGTCTATATCAAAAGTTGATTATGCCCGAGAAGAAGGTTTTATTGTCATTGTTAAGGATATAAGCCCAGATAAGCAAATTAACAGGGAATCAAAGGAATTGGCTAGAGAGCTACAATTGCCGCTTTTACTAATGACCCAACCCATAACATATAGCGTTAGACCACACTTGACCATACCCATTAATTCTACTGTGCAGCAAGCTGCTTCACAAATGAAGCGCTACGGTCAAAAGGTTGTTTTTGTAACATCTGAATACAATATTGTAGGTGTAGTCACTCAAAATGATCTTCAAAACCGGCTTGTAGCTGAGCAAAAACCATTTGAAAGCCCGGTTTCTTCTATTATGACAGCACCGGTTGCAGATACACCGTCTTCTACCCCCTTATTTGAAGTGGTAATTAAATGCTGGCAGCAAAAAATATCTTATTTGCTTGTGAGAGACAATGCTGGAGTAGCCGTTGGTTTTGTCAGTAAAAACCAATTACTCGATTTTCAGCAAAATACACTGGGATTCTTGATAAAGGAGATTTACACTGCGGAAACCATCGACAAGCTAGCCCAATTGCACAAACGGATACCTGTCGTAATTAATGCTTTGCTCGAAACGGGTAGTAAATCTTCGAATATTACCTATTTGAATTCCGTTGTGGCAGACACCATACACGAGCGTGTCATTGAACTGGCCATTGAAGAAATGGGCGAACCACCCGTATCTTTTTCCTTTATGGTGCTGGGTAGTGAGGGACGCATGGAAGAGACCCTTTATACAGATCAGGACAATGCCATTATTTTTGAAGATTCTGAATACGGTGATGCTGCCAAATCATATTTCCAACACTTTGCCCGAAAGGTCAACGATAACCTGCATCAAATTGGCTACAACCGGTGTCCGGGAGAAATAATGGCAAGTAACCCTAAATGGTGCCAGTCCTTATCTACCTGGAAAAAATATTTTAGTGATTGGACACAATCTCCGGAACCCCAAAATATACTTGATAGCAGTATTTTTTTCGATTTCAGGAGCGTTTATGGAAACCAACAAATGATCGAATCATTGCATGAGCACTTACAATCACTTACCCCTCAAAACGGACTGTTTTTTCGCCACATGACCTCTTCGATCAATCGCTTCAAACCTTTTATAGAAGCAGAAACAATCGATTTGAAAAAGATTATTTTTCCGTTGGTTAGCGGGATACGTATTTATAGTCTGTATTATGGATTTTCTTCAACCAATACACTTGCCCGATTGCATGCAATTGCAGATAAGTTGAAAAATAACCTTGAGGAAGAAGAATTGAGCTATATATACAATTTTCTTATGCATAAAAGACTTCAGATACAAACTAATGCCCTTATGAATCACGAACCACCCGATAATATGCTTGATATTAACACCCTAACGCATGCGGAGCGTACCTTATTGGATCATTCAATTCATAAAATTAATGAGTTTTTAAGTGGTTTGAACATGGATTTTGTTAGATGAAGATTTTGAACTTCAATTTTGTTTCCTTTTAGTTCTATAATCAATACCATAATTCTGTCAGAATTTTTAACTGCCCATGCTGTATAGGAGGGTTATTATATACTTATTGAGTGTTTTAATTGTAGGTTTTGGAAAATATGCTGTATCAGATCTGTGAATAATTGCTGAAAGCTGCTTGATGACTATGGTTTTTTTGCGGATTCTATACCTCCTTAAGGGTTGCGATAAATAAAAAAAGCTCCTGAAAGAATTCAGAAGCTTTAGTGTCATTTTAGCGGTCTGGACGAGACTCGAATCCCGCATTGCTGAAATTTTCAATTTCACTAGCAATGCGAGGACTCACGCAGAATAATAAAAATCAGAGATTTTTTATTCTGCGGAGCTCCCAACCCCCCGGGGGTTGCGATAAATAAAAAAAGCTCCTGAAAGAATTCAGAAGCTTTAGTGTCATTTAAGCGGTCTGGACGAGACTCGAACTCGCAACCCCCGGCGTGACAGGCCGGTATTCTAACCAATTGAACTACCAGACCATTGCTCAATTGCGTGTGCAAAGAAATACTATTTTCTTTTAATCTCCAAACTTTACAATAAAATGTTTTGATGTTTTTTTGCCTTTCTATCGCCCTGTTCATCATTTTCAGGATTTTAACCTCAGAAAAATATTTACTCAAATTATTAAATAAGCTTATTTGGTTTTTACACATATCCGTGTGAAAGATCAATGTTGGCCTGTATGGGATAAAATAAAAAGAACAATGAAAAGCAGTGGTTTTAGTTTCATTTGGTGGTCTGGACGAGACTCGAATCCCGCATTGCTGAAATTTTCAATTTCACTAGCAATGCGTGGACTCACGCATAATATAGCAATCACAGATTGCTTATTCTGCGGAGCTCCCAACCCCCGGGGGTTGCGATAAATAAAAAAAGCTCCTGAAAGAATTCAGAAGCTTTAGTGTCATTTTAGCGGTCTGGACGAGACTCGAATCCCGCATTGCCGAAATTTTTAATTTCGTGAGCAATGCGAGGACTCACGCAAAGTATATCAAATCAAAGATTTGAGACTTTGCGGGTTCCGCTTCGCGTGGATCCTCATAGAATGACGAAAATTATAAATTTTCTATTCTATGGGACTCGCCAACCCCCGGGGGTTGCGATAAATAAAAAAAGCTCCTGAAAGAATTCAGAAGCT
>NZ_DATFKB010000246.1:0-28907 GCF_035268865.1 Salinivirga sp.
ATGCTGAGAAAAACGGACCGCAGCTTTCAAATCATACAGATAATAGAATTACAAGTGTGGGGCGGTTTTTACGTAAAACCCGCCTAGACGAAATCCCACAGTTTTATAACGTGGTACTGGGCAACATGTCTCTGGTTGGACCGAGGCCTGAGCGCCAGTTTTTTATTGATCAAATTGTGGAGCGTGCACCACATTATTATCATCTGTTGCGGGTTCGACCTGGTATTACATCTCTTGGACAGGTAAAATATGGTTATGCAGAAAATGTTGATCAGATGATTGAGCGGTTGCGTTACGACATTATTTATATTGAAAATATGTCGCTATATGTCGACTTTAAAATCATGATCTATACTATAAAAACCATTTTTGAAGCCAGCGGTAAATAGGTAGCTAGTATTTAGCCACAATAGGATACCTGCGACCCATTCCGAATGCTTTTGATGAAACTCTCAGTATAGGGGGAAACTGGTAACGTTTATATTCATTGATATTTACCAGATGTGTGACCCTGAGCACATCTTGTTTATTGAAACCCATTCCTATCAGATCGTCTACTGATTGTTTACGTTCTATAAATTCAAATAGCATTCTGTCCAGAATATCATAGTCGGGCAGGCTGTCGCTATCCTGCTGATCAGGGCGTAACTCAGCAGAAGGTGGTTTTTCAATTGACCCTGCCGGTATTACCGCTTCGTCGCGATTTATATATCGGGCAATGGCATATACATCACTTTTATACACATCTCCTATCGGGGATAACCCACCATTTGTGTCTCCATAAAGCGTGGAATAGCCTACGGCTGCTTCACTTTTATTGGAAGTATTTAAGAGCATATTGCCATGTTTGTTGGAATATGCCATCATTAACAGACCTCTAATCCGGGCCTGTATATTTTCCTCTGTAACATCGAATTTATTGTTAGGGAAAACTGGTGAAAGTGTAGAGTTTACAATATTGTAAATTTCTTTTATTGCTACCGTATGGTGGGGCATTCCCAGGTTTACAGCCAGTATTTCGGCATCGCTTACAGAATGGTCCGATGAAAACTCTGAGGGCATTAAAAGCCCGTGCACATTTTTGGAGCCAAGTGCTTCGCAGGCTAATGCAGCTACAACTGCCGAGTCAATTCCGCCGCTCAGGCCCAGTAAAGCTTTTGCGAAACCGCTTTTCCTAAAATAATCCCGGATACCTAGTACCACAGCATTATGTATTTGCTGAATTCGGGTTTCAGATGTGTTTCGTAAGTTTGCGCCCTGTTTCTCAATTTTCCCCAGGGTTACGATATCAAAGTCTTCTTCGAAACGTTTCAGCTGTTTAATGATTTCCCCATTGGTGTTGAGAACTTTAGAGGCGCCATCAAAAATTATGTCTGTGTTGGCGCCGACCTGATTGACGTATATGAGTGGTATCTGGTAGTCGTGGGCATTACGTTTTAAAATACCTTTTCTTTTTTGCTCCTGGTTGTAAGAAAATGGCGAAGCTGCAATGTTTACAATCAAGTCCGGGCTATTGCCGGCAAGTTTTTTCATAGGGGCTTTTTTGTATAATCTTGATTGGGCAAAGGGCTGATCTACAGGCTGCTCATCCCAAAGGTCTTCGCATATGGTAATGGCTACGGTATGGCCATTTATTTCAACAACTTCCGGAACTTCGTTTGGCTCAAAATAGCGGTATTCATCGAAAATATCATAGGTGGGCAAAAGGGTTTTGTGCACAATTTTTTTAATTTGCCCGTGCTCCAGCACATAAGCTGAATTGTAGAGTTTTTTTCCCTGTGGATCATCATTAATACTTGGAGCCCCAACTATTACAACAATATCTTCTACATGCATGAGGATATTGTTAATAGCCTTTTGTGATTTTTCAATAAAGCTTTTTTGCTCTAATAAATCCAGTGGAGGGTATCCGCAAATTGCTAATTCTGAAAAGATAATCATGTCGGCTTTTTGTGCTTTAGCCTTTATTATCTGTTCATTAATTTTGTTTGTATTTGCTTCAATGTTACCTACGTGATAGTTATTTTGAGCTATCGCTATTTTCATCTTTCTCAGTTTACAATAGTTTGTTTAATTTAAAATATCAGGCCTAGCTTCATACCAAAGGCATTATGGGTTATTCTGTCTTCCCTGTCACCATTATCGCTGGTGATATCGAACATGCCGCTGCTGTAAAATAATGTGCCTTTAAGGGCCAGTTGCGCTCCTAATGAGTAGGAGAGGCCTCCTTCGAAATAGTAAGAAATAGCCAGCGGAATGGTTCCTTCTGTAAGTTCTTGCTTATCCACATCGTAATCGTCTGCAGTAACTTTACTACGGAGTTCCAGTGCTGGAATAAAACCACCCTCGAAAAGTACCCTGAGGTATCCAATTTCGTTTGATTGAAATTTTAAACCCAATGGTATTTCCAGGTACTGGAGGTGGTATTTTACTGCGCTGCCGCTATCGGCCATAAAATCATTATCAACGGTATTAAACTCTATAGAGTCTTTGTAAATAAGGTTTAATGAAGTATGGGATATCATCAGACCGGAGGTGATGGCATAATTGTCGCCAAAAAATTTATCGCCCCGCAATCCGTATTTTATACCAAAGGTAGTCCCATTTGATTCAACTTTATTGGTGTTGCTCGATGCCCATGAGATGTGGGGCGCTGCTTCAAAACCAAATGAAAATTTGTTTTGTGCATTGAGCGCTATTGTGCTAAATATGAATGCACTAATTAGTAGTATTGTTTTTTTCATAGTTATAAGGTTTTACGACCAGGTAAAATAAATTATATATCTTGACTTTTCCATGGTTTTATCTAACAAACCATAATTGGTAATGTATGTTGTAAAATTTTATTCTCATGCTGTTAACTAAGCAAACGATTATTTTTGTTTTTTTGTGCAAATTAATTTAAGATTTTTTTATGAATACAAGCAAACTGAATTTATTACAAAAATACAAGAAACTTGCATTTACCTTATTATTTTTTGTCATTTTAGGTTTTGTTTTTAGTTCTTGCGGTAAAGATAAGCTCGATGTAGATGTCAGTAGTATTCAACCTGAGCAAAAGGTTGTGCGTTTCGACAGTCTGTTGTTCGAAGCTCACCCCGATACAGTTGCATTGAATGCAGGCGAATTGTTTAAACGTTATCCGGAGTTTGCATCCCTCTATTTTTATCAGATTATTAAAACCGGAGGCCCCACACAGCGTGAATTTTACGATATTTTCACCCTCTTTTTATCCGATTACGATATTCGAATGGCTTATGAAAAAAGCCGGAATTTATATGAAGATTTCACCCCATACAGAAAGAAAATATACAAAGCTTTTCAGCATTATAATTATTATTTCCCTGAAAAAGAGGTCCCCGATGTTTATTTAATGATGACCGGGTTTAATCAGTCAATTGTTACGGCTGAAGATATTTTAGGTATTGGAGTAGATAAATTTTTGGGTGAAGATGCCCGCTACTACGATCAATTGAAGATTTCCAAATATTTGCGCAAGCGAATGACTCCGGAAGTTATGCCTTACGAAGCTGTCAAGGGATGGATCGTAACTGAGTTCCCATTCAATGATTCTGTAAATAACCTCGTTTCGAATATGATATACAATGGGAAAATACTTTATCTTATGGATGCATGCTTTCCTGAGGCTCCGGATTCGCTAAAAATAGCCTATACCGATAAAGATATGTTATGGTGCCGCAAATCAGAGGAGGATGTATGGTTGTATATGATGGAAAAGAAAATTCTTTTTGATAATAACCGGATGCTGATTAAAAAATTTATTGAAGATGCTCCATTCACCGGACCCTTTACCAAAGAAAGTCCAGGACGTGTAGGGCAATGGGTTGGCTGGCAAATTGTGCGAAGTTACATGAATAAAAATGAGCAGGTAACAATACCCCAGCTTATGAAAAATAATGATTACCAGAAGATATTGCTAGAATCGGGCTATAATCCATAATTAAAATGAATAACTTGTATCAAAGAAAAAAAGCACTCAGGAAAAAGATTAAAACCCGCATAGCCTCACTATCAGAGACAAACCGTTTTCGTCAGGCAGTAGCTGTATTTGGTAAGCTTGAACAGATGCCGGTATATCGGGAGGCGCAATCAATCATGTTATTCTGGTCTTTTGGGCAGGAAATATTCACGCATGATTTTGTCAAAAAATCATACATGTCAAAGCAGGTGTTGCTTCCGGTTATTGATGGAAATGAGTTGCTTATTAAGTTTTTTGAGGGTGTCGAAAACATGAAGCCAGAACCGCATTACGGGATACTTGAGCCGCAGGGGAAGGCGATTTCAAATGCGCAACCTGATATTATTGTGTTACCGGGCCTAGCTTTCGATGCTAATTGTAACAGATTGGGAAGGGGCAAGGCTTTTTACGATAAGCTACTTAATTCCGGTAATATAAATGCAGCACTTGTAGGTGTTGGCTTTAATGAGCAAATTGTAGATGCTGTTCCTTTTGATTCGCATGACTATCGGCTCGATATGGTAATTACCCCTGAAAGCACCTACCACAAGGATTAATCTGTTCGTTCAGGAAAAGGAATTTTTTGCTGTCTGTCCAACAGGTTATAACTTCTGCGGTGAAATGGCGTTATGCCATGCTTACGTAGGGCTTTTCGGTGATCTTTGGTGGGGTAGCCTTTATTTTTATTCCAACGGTATTGCGGGAATTGCTCATGTATTTTTAGCATGTATTCGTCGCGATACGTTTTGGCCAGCACAGATGCAGCAGCAATTGACAGGTATAATCCATCGCCCTTAATTATGCACTCGTGCGGGATCGATTTATAGGGTGTAAACCTGTGTCCATCGATTAAAATGTGTTCCGGGACTTTTTTTAATTGATCGAGGGCTCTGTGCATCGCCAAAAATGAGGCATTCAGAATATTGATTTCATCTATTTCCTGGTTGTTTACCATGGCTACAGCCCAGCTAATCGCGTTTTCTTCAATTATGGTTCGGGCAGCAAGACGCTGTTTCGCGGTTAGCTTTTTGGAGTCTGTAAGATGTGGATTTGCAAAATCGGGTGGCAAAATCACCGCTGCAGCAAAAACCGGCCCGGCAAGACAACCCCTGCCGGCTTCGTCGCACCCGGCCTCTAATGAGTCAGACTTATAATATGCTTTAAGTTTGTATACTTTATTTGACATACTGCATTACCTTTTGTATGCTCGCCCACAAGCGTTCGGCAGATTTATTCCATGTAAAAGTGTTCTTTTGCTTTTTTGTGGCTTCTAATAATTGTTGGTACAGATCTTCGTTAGTTGCCAGGCGCTGCATACCTTTACCAATTTCATCAATGCTTTCGGGATTCACGTAAATTGCTGCATCTCCTGCCACTTCTGGCACAGAGGTTACATCGGAGGCCAGTACAGGTACTTCACATTGTATGGATTCAGCCACAGGTATTCCAAAACCTTCAAAAAAGGGTACAAATGTTAATGCCCGGGCTGAGGCTAAAATTTTATGCAGGTTTTCGGGACTTTGCCGGCCTAAAAATATAATGTCGGATTTAAACTGAAGCTTTTGATAAATTTGCTGTAGCTCATCATCCCTGAAAAGGGGCTCCCCGATCAGCATCAATTTATAGTTTTCTTCATCTGTGTTTTTGAACTGATCGAAGCCCTGTATTAAGTGTTTAATGTTTTTTCTGGCACTAAATGCTCCAATAAACACAAAATACGGTGACCCGCCGCTGAATTCTGTCTTCACCTGAGTTTTTTGATCCTGGCTGAGTGGGGTGTACATTTCGTTTGCCCCATTATAAACTACATCTATTTTGTTTTTATCAATTTGGTATGTGGCAGCAATATCTTGTTTTGAGTATTGCGATACTGTGGCAAGACGATTGGCTTTGCGTGCAAATTTTGGAAAAAAGTAATTGTAATATTTCCTGTAAAACCAGGGCAGGTCGCCTGGTCGGTGTGCAAAGTTTATATCGTGAATTACACCCAATTGCGTAATTTGTGAACTTAGCGATAGAAATCCATCCGGGGATAAAAAGAGATCTGCTTTTAGGCGTTTTAAAAGTCTCGGTAACCTGAATTCAAACCAAATTACGTATAAAACAGGATGTCTTGTTGGTGGGGCAAGTACGACGGGTTTTACATTGTCTGCAAATATGAATGCTTTTTCGTAAGGGCGGTCAAAAATAAAAATGAATTCATGTTCAGGATGAGCACGTGTAATTCTTTTCAGGTTTTCATATGTGAACCAACCAATTCCTTCAAGTTTATTTTTAAGTAATAGTCGAACATTAACCGCTATGCGCATATTGATTTTTTTAATCAAAGATAGAATTAATCGAATATTTCAGGGGTATTCAGTGTGAATTTTCCTTACAGGGGTGAAATTATAAAAGGATATTCCGCGACCGGAATATCCTTTTAAATTTTATGGAGATCATTTCTTAATCTAGTTTCAGTACAGCCAGGAATGCCTTTTGTGGAACTTCAACATTACCTACCTGGCGCATGCGTTTTTTCCCTTTTTTCTGTTTTTCGAGCAATTTGCGTTTACGAGTTATGTCTCCACCGTAACATTTAGCAGTTACATCTTTGCGAACAGCTTTTACAGTTTCTCGTGCTATAATTTTAGCGCCAATTGCTGCCTGAATGGCAACATCGAACTGCTGGCGTGGTATTAGTTCTTTTAATTTAATACACATTTTACGCCCCAAATCATAAGCATTATCGGCATGTATAAGGGTCGAAAGGGCATCTACACTTTCGCTATTAAGCAGTATGTCAAGTTTCACCAGTTTGGCCTGCCTGTATCCGCTGGTATGGTAATCGAAAGATGCATAACCTCTTGATGCACTTTTTAGTTTGTCATAAAAATCAAAAACTATTTCGGCCAGCGGCATCTGGAAAGTAATCTCAACCCGGTTTCCGGTAAGAAATATTTGGTTCTTCAATTCTCCGCGTTTGTCAATGCAAAGTGACATAATCGGACCAATATAATCGGCATGGGTGATGATTTGTGCTGTGATAAATGGTTCCTCGATATAGTCTATAGCTGTTGCTTCAGGTAATCCTGATGGATTGTGCACCTCATAAACCTCCTGGTCTTTTGTGTACACATTATACGAAACGTTGGGTACAGTGGTAATCACATCCATATCGAACTCACGGTCGAGGCGTTCCTGAATGATTTCCATATGCAGCAGTCCAAGAAAACCGCAACGGAAACCAAACCCAAGTGCGGCAGATGATTCTGGTTCAAAGGTGAGCGAGGCATCGTTAAGCTGTAGCTTTTCAATCGAAGCCCTCAAATCTTCGTAATCGTCGGCATCAACAGGATAAATTCCAGCAAAAACCATGGGTTTAACATCCTCGAAACCTGAAATAGCCTTGTCACATGGATTTTCAACGTGTGTGATGGTATCACCTACCTTAACCTCTTTGGATGTTTTTATACCGCTAATGATATACCCAACATCTCCTGCACTCAGTTCTTTTGTAGGCTTCATGCCCATGCCAAGTATTCCGATTTCATCTGCATTATACTCATGCCCGGTATTTACAAATTTCACTTTATCGCCTTTATGCAGGGTGCCGTTTATGATTTTAAAATAGGCAATAATTCCTCTATAAGAGTTGAATACGGAGTCAAATATTAAACATTGCAAAGGTGCTTTTTCATCACCAACCGGATGAGGCACTTTGTCTATTATGGCTTCTAAAATAAGCTCTATGTTCTGGCCCGTCTTGCCCGAAGCTTCTATGATGTCATCACGCTCACAACCAACCATATCAACAATCTGATCTTTCACTTCATCGATCATGGCATTGGGCAGGTCAATTTTATTCACTACCGGAATAATCTCTAAATCATGTTCAATGGCCATGTAGAGGTTCGATATGGTTTGTGCCTGAATGCCTTGTGTAGCATCTACAATGAGTAGTGCGCCTTCGCATGCAGCGATGGAACGTGAAACTTCGTAGCTGAAATCTACGTGTCCTGGGGTATCAATAAGGTTGAGTTTATAATCGACACCACCTTTTTCGTAACGCATTTGTATAGCATGACTCTTAATGGTAATGCCCCGTTCCCGCTCCAAATCCATGTCATCAAGCATTTGGTCCTGATAGTCGCGTTCATCAACTGTCCTGGTTAGTTGCAACATTCTATCTGCCAGGGTGCTTTTACCGTGGTCGATGTGCGCTATAATGCTAAAATTGCGAATCTTTTCCATATTATCGGCTGTTAAGTCGGCCTGTTTGAAATTTTATAAATCGTACAAAGATATTCCTATTTGTCAACATACAAAAAACTAACATTTTTCTCGTAGAATTGTGCTAACCATTATAAAATATTGGACAGGCTAAACCGTTTCTGAAATGAGCTGTTATTTTGGTTAAAAAATAACATGATGTTAATTTCTTAGATAGATAGGATAAAATTCCGTAAATTCGTTTTTTGAAAACACATCAGAAATGGAACGTAAATCAATATTAGTTACCTGGGATTTTACAGAGGTGTCTGAATACGCCTTACAACATGCGATTCGCATAGCAAAAATCGTAGATAATGACATCACCCTGATTCATATTGTAAAAAACGAAAAAGAATCTGCCGGAGCCACCAAAAAGTTAGATGAAGTAGCTTTTACTACCGATATTAAATATGGCATAAAACCTTCGGCTATTGTTAAAGAGGGTAGTATCTTTCATACCATAAGTGAAGTTGCTTCTGAAATAGAAGCCAATATGGTAATCATGGGAACTCATGGTATGCGCGGTATGCAAAAGCTTACAGGAAGTTGGGCGCTCAAAGTAATCGCAGGCTCTTTTGTTCCTTTTGTAGTAGTGCAATCGCCACCCAGTGAAAGCCCCTTTAATAAAATTGTAGTGCCCATTAATTTTAAAAATGAAAATAAGGAGCAAATTCCCTGGGTTATATATTTGGCCCGCTATTACAGAAGTAAAATTTTATTTTTTAAAGATAGTATCAGCGATAATCATTTGAGCATGCGAACAAATCGTAATTTAATGTTTGCCAAAAAAATGCTCAACCAGTATAATATCGATTATGAGATACTGGAAAATCGCTCAAAAGAGAAGTTTGCCGATGCCACTATTTCGTTTGCCAAAGAGAATCAGGCAGACCTTATTGTTGTAATGACCACAAAAAATATTGGTTTTAAGGATTATATGATGGGGGCTAATGAACAATATATTATCGCCAATAGTGCTAAAATTCCTGTAATGTGTATTAATCCAAGGGAAGATTTGCGCAAATATGGTGGTTTTGACAGAGTGTGATATTTGAATAGCAAGTGATAATGCTCAAACCGGGCAAAATTTCCTACGAACAGATTTTAATTGATGGCGAAGCTTATAAAGCTGCGGCGCCGAAAGTTATCTCAGCCAGCAGGGCCACTGATATTCCTGCCTATTTTGGTGCATGGTTTCAGGAAAAACTGAAAAAGGGCTATGTGGAACGTATAAACCCTTTTTCGGGCAAACCATATTACATAAGTCTAAAAAATGCAGCGGCTTATGTTTTTTGGACAAAAAATCCGAAGCCTTTTTTTTCTGTCCTGAAAAATTTTAAAGAAGATTTTTACTTTCAATTTACGCTCAATAATTACGATTATACCGGTCTGGAGCCAAATGTGCCTTTGCTGGACAAGCGAATTGATACTTTTAAACAATTAGCCGACATGTATGGCAGTAGTCGCATTTTATGGCGATTCGATCCGATTCTGCTCTTACCCCAAATGCCCGCTGAAGAGGTTATCAGCAGGATAGATGCTGTTGCAAGGCGTCTTGTAGGCTACACCCGGAGAATGACCATAAGTTTTCTCACTTTAAAATCATACAGGGCCTCCCGTAAGAGGTTGGCCGATCGTTATCCGGAAATTGCCAGTGATCCCACTAAAGCTATTCCGGTTGGGAAAAATCGTGAAAAGATTTTGAATTATTTGCAGAACCTGCAAAAAGAGTGGCAAAGAGAGGATAGTGATTTTGCTATAAAGGCCTGCGCTATGCCTGAAGATTTTACTCGTTATGGTATTGAGCCTTCCCGTTGTATTGATGATGAGCTACTTGCCGGCCTTTATCCAAACAACAAAGAGCTGATGGAATTCCTTGGCAGCCCGGATCTGTATGGATCAAGAAAATCGTTGACTGATGATAAAGGACAGCGAAATCACTGCCATTGCATTCCTTCAAAGGATATTGGAGCCTACAACACATGCAGGCACGGTTGTTTGTATTGCTATGCCAATAAGTTCTAAGTGTGCTGCTCTTTGAGGTAAAATGCTGCCAGGTTAAGGTCTTCCGGTTTGGTAATTTTTATATTTTTTTCAGTCCCATCGGTTAAAAATACCCGATATCCCAGCTTTTCTAATACTGTGGCATCATCGGTAAATGCAGGATCGAACTCCTGTTCGTAGGCTTTTATAATCCAACTTTGCCTGAATACCTGCGGTGTTTGTACACGGTATAGGTTTTCCCGGCTAATCGGTTTATTTTGTTGGTAGTTTCCTTTACGTAGTGAGTCAGTTACCGGAATTACGGGTACGCATGATCCATGTCTGCCGGCTGATTCAAAACATTGCTGAATCAGCTTTTGCGGTGTGAGCGGCCGAACGCCGTCATGTATACCTATCAACTCACAATCAGCAACTTTCTCGAGGCCGTTTTTTACAGAATAGAACCTTTCGGTCCCTCCCGAACTTATATGGTGAGGGATATTGAAATCATACGCTGCGCATAACTTTTTCCATGTTTCATGGTGCTTTTCTGGCAACACCACAGCAATTTCAATTTTCTCGATGCTTTGTGAAAACTGACGTATGGCATGCATTAGAACCGGATATTGATTTAGGGTAAGAAATTGTTTGGGAATTTCATTGCCAAAACGTTTTCCACTACCTCCGGCTACAATCACTACTCCATATTTCGATTCGATGGTTTTAAGCATATTTCGAATAATTGTTAGTGCTACAAAACTAACTATTTTTGAAGTTGTTTTTCACTTTGAACCAATCAATCATATTTTATCATGGAATCTATCATACCATTTTTAAAAGAATTGCAACAGAATAATAATCGTGAGTGGTTTAAAGCTCACAAAACAAAATACGAGCGAACCCGAAAAGAATTTGAAGCTTTTATTGAAAAAATTATTGCCGGAATCGGCACATTCGATACCCAGGTAGCTGGATTAACATCAAAAGCTTCGGTATTCAGAATATACCGTGATGTGCGTTTTTCAAAAGATAAAAGACCATACAAAACCCATTATGGCGCATTTATGGCTGAGAATGGGCGGAAAAGCTCAAAGGCAGGCTATTATCTTCATATTGAACCGGGTAATTGTTTCTTAGGAGGTGGATTGTACCATCCTGATTCAGAACAATTAAAAAAAGTCCGTCAACAGATTGATTATGATGCTGCGAGGTTGAGAGAAATAGTGAGTGAAAAACAGTTTAAGGAGACTTATGGCGGATTGACAGGTAGCCAGCTAAAAACGTCGCCACGTGACTATCCCGGGGATCATCCCGACATTGATCTTTTGCGTTACAAAGATTTTCTGGCCACCCATTTTTTTGATGACAAGATTATAAATATCGGTGATGCTGAATATGTGGTTAATCGGTTTAAGGTTATGAAGCCTTTGAATGATTACCTCAATGATGCACTGCTTTTCGAGGATGAGGAGCCTCAGGTTAACTTTTAGAAAAACAGCTTGTAAGCAACTTGTATTAAAAGGCTGCCATTAAAAGGTCAATGTCGCGGCTGTCAATTCCAAATCTTCTTCCAATGCGTTCCTTCGTAAGAATGCCATTATAAAGATAAACTCCGTTCCTTATGCCTTTGTGTTCTCTGATGAGTTGTCTGAGTGAGCCGCATTCGCCAACCTCAAGCAGCATTGGACCAAAGATATTACTCAAAGCATATGATGCAGTACGGGCAACTCGCGAAGGGATATTAGGCACACAGTAATGCACCACATTATATTTTTTAAAGGTAGGTTGTTTGTGTGTGGAAACCTGGGAAGTTTCGAAACAGCCCCCGTGGTCAATGCCAATATCAATTATCACGGAGTTGGGTTTCATGTTCATTACAGCCTCTTCGCTTACTAAAAAGGGCACTTCTTCTTCCATGGGCAGTGCGCCTATCACTACATCTGCAGTTTTGAGTGCCTTTTTCACAACTCTGGGTTGTATTATGCTTGTAAATACTTGTTGTCCCAGATCGCGCTGCAACTGGCGCAGGCGGGCAATTGACTGGTCGTAAACTTTTACAGTGGCGCCAAGTCCAAGCGCTGTACGTACTGCAAATTCTCCGGCAGTGGTCGCTCCCAGCACCACAATATCAGTAGGGCTTACGCCTGATATACCGCCAAGCATTTCGCCTTTTCCATTGTTTACATTACTTAAATATTCGGCTGCAATTAATATGGAAGTACTACCCGATATTTCGCTCATGCTTTCTGTAATCGGGAAAACCATGTTATTTCGGTTCTTTATGAATTCATAGGCCAGGGCAGTCACCTTTTTTTGTTGCAAAAGCCCAAAATATTCCTGATCCTGTGTGCTGATTTGTAAAGACGAAATGATTAATTGTTTTCCCTTCAGCATGCCAATTTCTTTCTTGCTAAGCGGAGCAACTTTAATAATTAAATCAGCCTGGAAAACCTCTTTGGCAGACTTAACGATTTCGCCACCAAGCTCACTGTACTCGTGGTCTTTAAAATTGGCCGACAAGCCGGCGTCTTTTTCTATTATCACTCTGTGGTTATGTTTAACCAGAAGCTCAACAGCATGTGGAGCAAGCGAAACACGGTTTTCATTTGGCGAAGATTCTTTAGGCACGCCTATAATAAGGTTTTTTCTTTTCTTCTTTTGCTCGAGCTTTTCCTCCTGTGGCATTAAAGCGTTTTTCTCGAATGATACTTTATTGGAGAAATTTTTTGAATCTTCCATATTTTGAGGTTATTTGACAGTTAAAAGTAGTATTTTAGTATAGAATTTGAAAGTCATTACACTATAAAATGCTTTTAAAATATACCCTGATAAAAGAATTAAAAACTAAATAGCTCAGATGATTAGAAAAATTGTTTTGTTCATTATACTATTTTTTTGTGTTTTGGTTTCCAATTCGCAGGTAATAATTCCCAAGGAGCGTGGAAGCCACGAAGAACCAGTTTATGCAAAACACTATTTTGGAATACGATTGGTTCCTACAGCCCAAAGTAAAGCTGTTACGTATATTATTTATTCCTTTTTTTATGATTCAACAAAAAATTACCAGGTAATAACCAAACATGAATTCATGAGTCAATTTTCAGGGGGGATCGATTCGAAAGCCAATCCTGAAGGAAAAAATTTGTTTAATGAATATAAAATCGACCCCAGGGTTTTTGAGCACCTTTGGAAAGTTCGGTATCCGGAGTATCCCTTTGGCAAAGATAAAATCCCGGGCTGGGCAGGGGGAAATTTTATACCCAGTAAAGCACAAATGAAGATGCTTAAGCCTTTTGGAGTCAATCATCCGGCCGATATGATTTATGGCGACAGCCTTATTTCGTTTTTAAGATCAGTATCTGATGCCGGTTGGGTAAACCAGTATAAAGCAAGATAACAAATTTGCACAGAAAACTTTTAATCCTTTCAAGATGCAGCCTGATTGCCATTTTCTTAATTTATAAGTTTGTAATCAGAAATTTATCCACAATTAATTGTTCATAAAATTGCATCTTTTGATAAAGGATTGTATTTTTGCGGCTCTAAAAATTGTTTTATAGAAATAATTGTGTAATCAAAACAGGAGGAAGAGTGGATACATTAAGTTACAAAACAGTATCAGCCAACCGCGAAACCGTTAATAAAGAGTGGGTTGTGATTGATGCTGAGAACCAATCGTTGGGAAGGCTTGCCTCTGCAGTAGCAAAAATGCTACGCGGAAAACACAAGCCAGAGTACACTCCACACGTAGACTGCGGGGACAATATTGTTGTTTTAAATGCTGAGAAAGTAGCACTAACCGGCAACAAATGGTCACAGAAACGATATATCCGTTATACTGGTTATCCCGGTGGGCAGCGTGAATTAAATGCAAAGCAAATGATGGCCAAAAACCCAAAATCTTTGGTAGAGAATGCCGTAAAAGGTATGTTACCAAAAAGTCGTCTTGGCCGCAAGCTAATGAAAAATTTGTATGTGTACGCAGGCACTGAGCACAAACATGAAGCTCAAAAGCCTAAAGAAATTAATCTAAATTCAATTAAACTTTAAGTATGGAAGTTGTAAAAACAATTGGACGTAGAAAATCTGCTATTGCACGTGCATATTTGAGCGAAGGAACCGGTAAAATCACGATTAATAAGCGTGACTACAAAGATTTCTTTACTACGCAAAATATGCAGTATTTGGTAGAACAACCACTACGTGAACTCAACAAAATGAGTATTTACGATATCAAAGTAACCATGAGTGGTGGTGGTGTTTTTGGGCAGGCAGAAGCATTGCGTCTGGCTATCTCACGTGCTCTGGTAGAAATTAATCCAGAAGACAAAAAGCAATTGAAAGATCAAGGTTTTCTTGTGCGCGATCCTCGTGAAGTTGAGCGTAAGAAACCAGGTCAGAAAAAGGCACGCAAAAAATTCCAGTTCTCAAAACGTTAATTTTTATCGATTTGATAACTCAAGTTTAGCATCTAAATTAATAAGACCTCTTTGGATGAGTTACTTATTAATTGCCTGAATGAAGAACGTAAACTTGTAATTAAAAAGAAATTATGTCAAAAACACAATTTAACGACTTACTCGAAGCAGGTGCACATTTTGGACACCTCAAAAGAAAGTGGAATCCGAATATGGCGCCCTATATTTTTATGGAGCGCAATGGGATTCACATTATTGACTTGCATAAAACTGTAGTTAAACTTGACGAAGCGGCAAGTGCAATGAAACAAATTGCCAAATCAGGTCGCAAAATCTTGTTTGTAGCTACTAAAAAACAAGCTAAAGATATTGTAGCAGAAAAAGTAAAAGCTACAGGAATGCCATTCGTAACAGAACGCTGGTCAGGAGGTATGTTAACTAACTTCCCAACCATTCGTCGTGCTGTAAAAAGAATGAATTCTTTGGCAAAAATGGAAAAAGACGGAACTTTCGATCATATTTCAAAGCGTGAACGCTTGCAGGTTAGCCGCCAAAGAGCTAAAATGGAAAAGACACTCGGATCGATTGCAGACCTTAATCGTCTTCCTGCAGCCATGTTTGTTGTGGATATTCAAAAAGAAAATATTGCCGTGGCCGAAGCCCGCAGATTGAACATCCCGGTATTTGCAATTGTAGATACCAACTCTAATCCTAACCTCGTTGATTACGCTATCCCGGCAAACGACGATGCAGCTAAATCCATTGCAGTAATTCTCGATATCGTAGCAGGTTCTATTAAAGAAGGCCTTGATGAGCGCAAAGCTGAAAGAGAAAAAGAGGGACCTGCCAAAGAGAAAAAGCAAGCCAAAAAACAGGATACTAAAGCCAAAAAATCAAGTGCTCGAAAAGAACCTGCAAAAGCAGAACCCGAAGCTCAGGCAAAACCTCAGGAACCTAAAGCGGAAGTAAAAGAGAATACCGAAGCAACTAAGGAAACCAAGAATAAAAATTCCGAGCAAGAGCAAAAATCAGAATAATTAACCTTAAAAATATTTGAACATGGCTATTAAAGCTGCAGATGTTGCAAAACTTCGTAAAATGACCGGTGCAGGCATGATGGACTGCAAAAAGGCCCTTGAAGAGGCAAACGGTGATTTCGATGGTGCTGTAAAAATTATACGTGAGCGTGGTCAGGAAGTGGCTAAAAAGCGCTCAGATCGCGAAGCATCAGAAGGTGTTGTGTTGGCAAAAGTTTCTGATGACAAGAAAAAAGGAGCTATTGTTGTTTTGAACTGCGAAACAGACTTCGTAGCTAAAAACGATGACTTTGTGAAATTTGCTTCTGAAATTCTTAATAAAGCTATTGAAGAAGCACCTGCTGATCTTGAGGCACTTAAAGCCCTGAAAATTGGTGATACCACTATAGGTGAAAAAGTTACTGAGCAGGTTGGTATTATTGGTGAAAAAATCGAATTGTCATATTATGCTTTTGCCCAGGCTGAAGACCTTACTGCATACATTCACCCGGGTAATAAACTGGCCTCACTTGTAGGTTTTGATAAATCTGTTGGAGAAGAGGTTGGTAAAGATGTAGCAATGCAAGTTGCTGCAATGGCTCCGGTTGCTATAGATAAAGACGGTGTTAAGCAAGAAGTTATCGACCAGGAAATGGAGATTTACAAAGAGAAAGCCCGTCAGGAAGGTAAACCCGAAGAAATGCTTGAAAAAATTGCGCAGGGTCGCCTGAATAAATTCTTCAAAGAGAATACACTCATTAACCAGGAATTTGTTAAAGAGGGTAAAAAATCTGTTGGAGATTATGTTAAAGAGCAAGCAGGTGATGCTAAGATTGTAGCTATGGAGCGCTACACACTTAACGCATAAGAAAAACCATACATTGAATTAAGGTTGTGTTCGAAAAAATGTACTTTTTTCAGCACAACCTTTTTTGTATCTTCACGTTTGGAAACTTGCTTGCATCATAGCATAGTTGTCTTTCGTTTGATTTATAAAGATTGAAAAAAATATGAAGAGGATTTTATTGAAAATGAGTGGAGAATCACTCATGGGAAAGCAAAAAACCGGTATTGATCCGGAAATGCTTAATGCTTTTGCTAAAGAGATTGCAGAAGTTAATCAGCAAAAAACACAAGTCGCCATAGTCGTTGGCGGAGGAAATATATTTCGTGGCCTTAAGGGAGCTGCGCAGGGATTTGACCGTGTAAAAGGCGACCAGATGGGCATGATGGCCACCGTTATTAATAGTTTGGCACTTCAGTCGGCACTCCAGGCATTGAATGTAAAGGCCAGGGTATATACGGCAATAAGGATGGAACCTGTAGGCAACCTCTATGATCGTGATGAGGCCATTGAGGCTATGGAAAACAATGAGGTGGTTATTGTAAGTGGAGGTACCGGAAACCCCTTCTTTACCACTGATACGGCAGCTGCACTTCGTGCCGTTGAATTAAATACCGATGCATTACTGAAAGCCACCCGGGTGGATGGTGTTTATACGGCCGATCCCGAAAAAGACCCCAAAGCTACCCGTTTTGATGAAATTACCTTTGCCGAATGCCTGACAAACGAATATAAAATTCTGGATTTAACCGCTTTTACAATGTGCAAAGAGAATGATATGCCCATTATTGTATTTAATTTTCATGAACAAGGCAATCTTAATGCACTCATTTCCGGAAAAAAAGTTGGTACAATCGTCAGGAATTGAATATATTTAAGGTTTAATAAAAATTAATCAGGTCGACTGCTGAAATGTTTTACTAAAAATATACAACCATGAATGAAGAAGTGCAAATGTTTATGGATGATGCCAAAGAGCGTATGGAAAATGCGGTGAAGCATCTTGATCAGGTGTTGGGAAAACTAAGAGCCGGTAAGGCTTCACCCCAATTGCTTGCCGATGTAAAGGTAGATTATTATGGTGCTATTACCCCACTTAGCCAGGTATCAAACATCAACACCCCCGACGGGCAAACCATTCGCGTACAGCCCTGGGAAAAAAATATGATTGAGCCTATTGAGAAAGCCAT
Organism: Salinivirga sp.; assembly: GCF_035268865.1. Taxonomy (GTDB): domain Bacteria; phylum Bacteroidota; class Bacteroidia; order Bacteroidales; family Salinivirgaceae; genus Salinivirga. The sequence continues at coordinate 17,685 of NZ_DATFKB010000246.1, forward strand.
TATGAATGCCAATTTGGGATTTAACCCTTCAAATAATGGCGAGGCAATTATCATCAATGTCCCACCACTCACGGAAGAGCGTCGTAAAGAACTTGTTAAACAGGTGAAAAAAGAGAGCGAAGATGCTAAAGTTAGCGTCAGAAATGCCCGCCGCGATGCCAACGATGAGTTTAAAAAATTGAAAAACGAAGGCTTATCAGAAGATGAGGAAAAGAGAGCAGAGGAGAAGGTTCAGGATTTAACCAATCAGCACATCGAAAAGGTTGACGAACTTGTTGAGGCCAAAGAGGCTGAAATCATGAAAGTATAATCTCATTTGAGAAAAAATTGAACGGAAAATCTGTTTCAGGTTTTCCGTTTTTTATTTATACACGCGCATTGCTTCAGGACAATTTTCACATATTTCATGCATGGTTTGTGTTCCATAAATTTGCTGGAGAAACTTTTTTCGAGCAGGACTTTTTACAATCTTATCAAAGTTCTTGATTCCAAAGCCCAGGTCATGGCTTGCTTGCTTATCGTAGCAGCATGGGAGAAATTTTTCATCAGCACTTATAACGATACCTGAAAAAGCTCTGAAACAATGACCTTTTGCTTTTTTACGCATTTGTTTTCCTCTGTAGCGATTGTATTTATTGTCATCGGGCAGCCAATTTTCATGATTAGTATAAATCTGCATTGTTTTAAAAAGCGTTTTATCAGCACCAGCCATCAAAGCCTTTTTTTTAATGGCCCCAAGTTCATTTTGGTTGTAGCGGTTTACAAGTGTTTGAACAGTTATTTTGGGCCATAATGAACGTTTCTCCTGTCTTGTATCTTTGATTAATTTTACACCTTCCCATACTTTTTCTGCATTACCACCGGACCTGTATTTTTCGTATGTAGCCTGGTTTAGTCCGTCTACTGAGATAATGAGTTTTTGTATACCAGAGTCAACAATTTTTTCAGCCATTTTTTTGTTGATCATGGTTCCGTTGGTTGATAAAATGGTGTAGAGCTTTTTTGAAGTTGAAAAAGATGCGATTTTAAAAAAATCATGGTGAAGTAGCGACTCCCCCTGAAAATAAAGGTTTACTACAATGCCATGTCGTGCAAACCTGGAGATTTGGTCCATTGCGAAACGCGTATCCATCAATTTTTTTTCACGGTTTATTTCTCCCAACCCAACAGGACATTGGGGGCATTTCAGGTTGCAAATAGATGACAACTCAAGACTCATGGCATAGGGCGGAAGTAATTGTATCTTACCCGAAAATGTTGCCAGGCGATGTGCCAAATACAGTTTCAATAGGTTTAATAACCTGCTAAACTTCAATAAGCCCGTTAATGATAAAAAACGAAATAATTTTTGCCACATTAGTGTGTTTCAAGAATCTCGAACAGCTCATTCAGGTTTGGCGTGAGAATAATTTCTGTTCTGCGGTTTTTTCGTCTTGCTTCGCTGGTATTGCGTTCATCAACCGGCATATGCTCTCCTCTTCCTGCAGCTATTAGTCTTTGCGGATCGATGTTGCCATTTTCCAATAAAATTTTAAGTATACTGGTGGCTCTCTTAACACTTAAATCCCAGTTATCTTTAATCTGTCCGCTTCCGTTATAAGGCACATTGTCAGTATGGCCTTCAATCATAATATTAACATCTTCGTTGGACGCTAACACTCCGGCAAGCTTTTTAAGGGCTTCTTTTCCTTTTGGATCTACAGCCCACTGACCCGATCTAAAAAGTAATTTTTCTTCCAGGGAAACGTAAACCTTACCATTTTTTTGTGTCACGGTGAGGCCCTGGTTTCTGAATCCAAGTAAAGCATCGAGCACCTTGTTTTTAAGCGCCATTACAGCACTGTCTTTGGCCTGGAGAATGCGTTCCAGTTCATTTATGCGTTTACTTTTAGATTGGAGTTTTTGTTCTTTTTCCTGAAGGCTTGAATCCAGCGCCGCAAGTATCGAATTACGTTCATCAAGTTGTGCCTGCAGCATATTGAGTTTCTCACGTTCTTTGCTTAAGCTGTCGCGTAATTCATATAAGCGATCTTGCCGCTGTTGCAAATCTTCCCTTGCAACCTGAAGTTCAGCCATAAGCTTACGTGTTTCTTCCTGGTTGCTTTTTATGAGCACATCCTGCTTTTTAGCCAGATCCTCATACATGTTTTGGTATACCTTATACTGGTGTTTGTAATGCCTTGATGTATCAATTTCGTTGGCAAGTTGTTGCCTTGTACCTGATATTTGATTGCGAAGTAATTCCAGCTCAGCCTCCATCTCAGTATTTTCTACCGTCAGGTCTTCGTTCACCTCTTTTAGCGAATCCCGATCTACTACGGCTCTGTTGTGCTTATACTGAAGCTCTTTTAATTGTTTGGCTGGTACGCATGACTGGGCGATGGCAAAAGCAATTAGTAAAACGATGAAAATTTTTAATGATATGGTTACTTTTTTCATGGATAACGGTTTAATGTGCATTGGCGACCGAATGATTTTGTAATGAATATTGAATTATCACAAAATTCAGGTAAAAATATGAAAAATTTAGTTTAATCCATAAGCCCTTTAAGGAATCCTTTATTTGTCTTGCTTAGGCTGGAAAATCCTTTAAATTTGTATTTTTACCACAGTTTTAATCAATCCGGATCGCAATGTGGCCTACAGAGCAGGATAATTTAAATGTTAACTCAGGTTATCAGCAACAGAAAACACAGGATTTTACCGTTGCTGTTAAGGGTGAGTTGCCTGTTTATAATGCACTCAAGGGGGCTTATGAACCAGCAGAGCCTATTGATGAGTCTTTTACAGATCAATTCAGGTTTGAGGCTCCGGCTACTTTGAAGATGCAAATAAACGAACACATTTATTTACCGGATTATACCTACCATAAATTGGAGTTAAAACCGGTTAATATATTTAATCCTGGCGCCGGATTCAGAGCTATTGAAGAAAACAAGCCAAAGGAGTGGAAAACAGCTCAGAATAAAAAAATAAAAGAACAGGGTCCGCACGCTTTTAATGCGCTGCATGGAGGACTTACTTACCGTGAGAAAGATCAGAATGTATTTAAAACGCTCAGGCCCGTTCCGCTGGTGGAACTTACTAAAGAACAAAAAAGTTATACCCGGGAAGTAAATGAGATTATTCGTTTTAGTCCTGTATCAAAAGGGCAATTTCAGGCAACAGATACAATGGTTGGTATTATTATAGGATTTATTCTGTTTTTCTTATACCTGCGCGCTGTTTTTGGTCGTCACGTCCGAACTTTTACAAAGTCGGTATTTAATCGTGTCAGAGCTATGAATACTTTGGAAGAAGGCAATATGATAATTGGCCGGGTTTCTTTCTTATTAAATATATTTTTCTTTTTCACATTGGGGTTACTATTTACCCATTGGCTCGATTATATGGGATTTGTCATTTGGAATTATGGTCAACTCAAAACATTTACGCTACTCTCAGCTATTGTAACAGTTTTATACATCGGCAAATGGATATTTAGCTGGATTATAGGTCATTTTTTGAAAATACAGGAAGAAACACGTGCCTATTTTTTCCATATTTTTGTTTTCAATAAAACTTTTGCTTTGGTAGTTTTTCCATTTTTGTTAGTCTTGCCCTATATTGATGCGCAACTGGGAGTTCTGATCTTAAAAGGCAGTTTTATTTTGCTTGGATTTTTCTATTTATTACGCATTATCAGATTATTAACTTATTCCATTTCAAGAAATGTTTCGCTTTTCTATTTGTTTTTGTATCTTTGTGCCCTTGAAATTATTCCGATTCTGGTAATTGTCAAATTGTCCAGTGAGTGGTTGAAATTACCGGTTTTTTGAGTATTCACAAAAACTGTTGGAAAATTGAAAATTAAGAAAATCCTAGTATCGCAGCCCAAGCCTGAGAATGACAAATCGCCTTATTCAGATTTAGCTGAAAAACATAAGCTAACAATCGACTTCAGGCGATTTATTGAGGTCAAAGGAATTCCGGCCCAGGAATTCAGACAATCAAAAGTCAATATCCTTGATCACTCTGCAGTAATTTTTACCAGTAGAACTGCAATTGATCATTTTTTCCGTATTGCAGAGGAGATGCGTATTACTGTGCCCGATGACATGAAATATTTCTGTATATCAGAAGCAACAGCTTACTATCTGCAGAAATATATCGTATACAGAAAACGTAAAATTTCTTATGGAAACGGGAAATTTGATGATTTACTCAAACTAATCATCAAAAACAACAAAGAGAAATTTTTGATCCCATTGTCAGACATTCATAAGGCAGAGATACCGAACAAACTTAAAAAGAATAAAATTAAATTTACTAAAGCTATTTTATATCGTACTGTAGCGGCTGATTTAAGTGACTTATCTGATGTGAACTATGACATTTTAGTTTTCTTTAGCCCTTCAGGAATAGCGTCTTTGTTTGAAAACTTTCCGGATTTTAAGCAAAACGACACAAAGATAGCCGCCTTCGGACCTTCAACGTCCAAAGCGGTTACTGAAGCAGGTCTTGAGCTTAATATTAAAGCACCGCAGCCCAAAGCCCCGTCAATGACTATGGCGCTTGATAATTTTATTAAAGATTATAATAAAAACGGAAGCAAATAAATTGACCTTATAATTAATAGCAGCCATATCTTTAGCAGATATGGCTTTTTTTATAATTTTGAATAAATAACCGCCGGATGTCCCAAAATAATTATAACCAGAAGTTTGAGAAAAATGAACGTTTGAAACTACGCAAACGAATCGATTTTTTATTTCGGTGCGGGACTGCTTTGAACGAATTCCCGGTTCAGGTTGTTTATGTGATAGACGATAACGTCGATGTCGCTGAAATTCAAGTGGCTTTCTCTGTTTCAAAAAAGTTGTTTAAAAATGCGGTCGATCGGAATCGGATAAAAAGATTATTGCGTGAAGCCTATCGAAAGCAAAGTTATGAGATGAAGGAACTTGTGCATCAGAAAAAGGCAGCAGTTTATGTAATGCTAATCTATAAATCCAACAAAGAATTGCCGTACGAGGGAATAGCCGAAAAAATATTTTTACTTTTACAACGTTTGAAAAAAACTATTGAATAATAATGTGGACTTGGCCTTTAATTTGAATGCATTGTTATTGCAAGAAATTTAAACTAGATATTATGAAAAAGAAATTATACTGGATAATTCCGATTTTTTTGCTTTTAGCTGTAGGTATTACTACTACAAGTTATAAAGATAACAGCTTTGAGATCGTTAAGAATATAGATATTTACACCTCATTGTTCAAGGAGTTGAATACATATTATGTAGATGAAATTGATCCGGGTGAGGTTGTAAAAACCAGCATCGACGAAATGTTGAAGTCTCTTGATCCGTATACCAATTACATTCCCGAGTCGGATATTGAAGATTACCGTTTCATGACCACCGGAAATTATGGTGGGATTGGAGCACTTATTCGTAAAAACGATGACCGGGTAATGGTAGCTGATCCTTACGAAGGTTTTCCTGCTCAGAAGGCCGGGCTCAGGGCTGGAGATGTTTTAATTAAAATTGATGATTTTGATACCAAAGGAAAAAGCCTTCCAGATGTCAGCGAAAAATTAAAAGGACAGCCAGGAACAAAGATAAATGTTGTAATTAAACGGCCCGGACAGGATGAAAAGATTGAAAAGGAAATAACACGTAAGAAAATTCATGTACCTGCAGTGCCATGGTATGGTATGCGTGATGACAAAATCGGATACATTAGACTCTCGAATTTTACACATAAGGTATCAGAAGATGTAAAAGATGCTGTTTTGGATCTTAAAAGTCAGGGAGCCGAAAGTTACATACTCGATTTAAGAGGAAACCCCGGCGGCCTGCTTATGGAGGCTGTTGAAATTGTGAATTTATTTGCACCAAAAGGTGAACTTATTGTTTCGACTAAAGGTAAGGTGGAAAAATGGAATAAAGAGTACTACGCACAAAAAGAGCCTGTTGTCCCCCAGATGCCTGTGGTAGCCATGGTGAATAGTGGTTCGGCTTCGGCCAGTGAAATTGTATCTGGAGCCCTGCAAGATTTAGACAGGGCTGTAGTTGTAGGCACGCGTACTTTTGGTAAAGGTCTGGTTCAAACCACCCGGCCCCTAAGCTACAATGCACGCCTCAAAATTACCACAGCTAAATACTATATCCCCAGTGGCCGCTGTATTCAGGCACTTGACTATTCTAACAGAAAAGAGGATGGAAGTGTAGGTAAAGTACCTGATTCCTTAATTACAAGCTATAGTACCAAAAATGGCAGAACGGTTTACGATGGTGGAGGTATAATGCCTGATATCGAACTCGAGCAGCCAACCCTTAGTAAAATTACAGTTAGCCTTGTGAGGAAACAACTTATTTTTGATTTTGCTACAGAGTTTGTAAATAAAAACGATTCGATTGATGACCCTGCTACCTATAAAATTTCGGATGAAACCTTTGAGGCTTTTAAGGTATTCCTCAAAGACAAAACGTATGATTATAAGCTAAGAAGTGAACAGGAGCTGGACAAGCTAAAGCAAATGCTTAAAAGGGAGAAATATCTAAAAATTGTAGAAAACGAAATTGAGGCCTTAAGTAAAAAACTTGAACACGATAAGGAGCAGGATCTTATTACATTTCAGGACGAAATTAGGGAGATGATTAGTGAAGAGATTAGCAGTCGTTATTATTATCAAAAAGGAAGAATTCAAACCGCGCTGCAGTATGATATGTATTTAGATACTGCTATGAACATATTGAAGCATAAAGAACGTTACGACACAATTCTGACAGTCAAAGAGGTTGAAAGTGAGTAAAAAATATATTGGTCTTATAGAAGCTGTCTGCGATTGCAGGCAGCTTTTTTTTGCTTTATCAGTCACTGCTTCTTTAAATGTAGTTGCTAATGTTCCTTAACAAAAGGTTGCATAAGCTTGTGCGAATACAATAAAATTTGTTGATAAAATTAAAATAACGCATATTTTTAATACCATCACGAATAATTTTGATAATTGTAATACATTAATTTATAGCGTTTATCAATAAAAATAGTATATTTACCAAAGGGTTGGCGAAGAACCTTGACTTATAAACAATTTGCCATATATTCGCAAAAGACAGTATCACTAACCAAAGAATTTCGCTTATGCCATACCGACGCTTACCAAATACCGACTCGGCCCGGATCAGGGCAATGAGAAATGCTCAGGATATGGGCTCAAGGCAAACTCCCGCGGAGTTAGCATTCTCCCAAAGCACGCTTATGCAAATACGCACCTTTTTACCCGTTTTTGAGCAAGCTGTGAATAACCAAAGGAATTATCAAAAATCGCAGATTGAACGCAATAAGAAAATTCAGGATGTGATTAAAAAAACCCGCTTGTACCTTTCTCACTTTATACAGGTAATGAATATGGCTGTGGCCAGGGGAGAGATGAAACCCGAAATAAGGGAAGCTTTTGGCTTAAAAAAGAATGACAAGCGCGTGCCTGATCTGAATACCGAAAAAGACCTCATTTTGTGGGGTAAACGCATTATTGAAGGCGAAGAAACACGTCTGGCTTCGGGAGCAAGTCCCATTACTAACCCAACTATTGCCAGGGTAAAAGTACATTTTCAGGACTTTATGCGCGTGTGGCAGGATCAGCAACATTATCACGACATATTTCAAAAAGCACATGAGAAAGTGGCCAATTTACGCAAAGATGCGGACCAGCTTATTGTCAACCTGTGGAACCAGATAGAAGCAAATTTTGAAGACCTAAAGCCCGACGAAGCACGTGAAAAGGCCTCAAAATATGGCATTAAATACGTTTATCGTAAAAACGAAAAACTACGTCCTTTTCTTAACGTAAACTATGGCGATGTTTCCTGAAGTGTTGGTGCAAGCCATACATTAATGCTACTAACAAAATTATACTCACAATTGCCAATGGCCACATAAATGTTGGTGTGCCAATATTATCCACAGACCCATCTATTTGCTCCGGTGAAAGCCAGAACCAGGCCAGGACACTCAGTCCATTATTGAAGAAATGTAGTGCAATGGGCACCCACAAGTTTTTACTCCAAAGGTATACCAGCCCCAACATTATCCCTAAGGCTACGCGTGGCAAAAATGTGAAAAATTGGTAATGAAGTGCTGCGAAAACTATTGCTGCTATAATGACCGACAATATGGGTTTACGTGTAATACGTTCAAACTCTTTTTGCAGCACACCTCTAAACAGTACTTCTTCTGAAATTGCTGGCAGCACACCAATTACCAGTAGGTTTATAAATAAGGTGCCGATAGATTCGGTGTTGAGTAGTGCCTCCATAAATTCCATTGCGCGCTCTTCAGTGCTTCTGAAGTTTTGTTCCATTGCGCTCAGCCATTCCGGCAAATTCAAAGCCTCATTAATAGCAGCTAATGCATTGATCATAGGTAGTGCAACAATAACGATCAGCAGTGTTCCGAAAATTGCTTCTGTTGAAATTGATTTTTTAATGTCCAGGCCATGCATAACCGGTTTGTCATATAATAAAGCCCAGAGGATTCCCGGAAACAGGAACATCCCGATAGTTTGCATTGCCTGGAAAAATCTTACTACCGGCAGCATGCCGCTATTGCCAATTTGGGCAAGCATTTCCGGCTGACTGAAGAAATTATAATCCCATACAATAATTGAAACACCAGATGCAAGGCCCACGAAAATAAGGTTGCCAGCTACCATCATAAATAAAAGCATTAGCAGGCGAACGAGAAATTGTGTTGCGGTTGGTCTTTTATGGTAATCCATAGAATTTAGCACTGTTTTTGTATTTTTGTAAGCTACAAAAATAGAATTTTTATTGTGATTAAGATTGGGAATACAGAATTACGCGATTACCCTGTGGTGTTTGCACCCATGGAGGATGTGAGTGATCCGCCTTTTCGCTATATGTGCAAGCAATTCGGAGCCGATTTGATGTATACCGAGTTTATTGCTGCGGAGGGTTTGGTGCGCGATGCCAAAAAAAGCCTCAAAAAATTAGATATATTCGAATATGAGCGCCCAATTGCTATTCAAATTTTCGGACATAATATAGATTCGATGGTTGGGGCTGCGAAGATGGTGGCAGAAGTGAAGCCCGATATTATAGACCTGAATTTTGGCTGTCCCGTTAAAAAAGTAGCTGGAAAAGGCGCAGGTGCAGGCATGCTGCGTGAGCCCGAAAAAATGGCTGAAATGACAGCTGCCATAGTAAAGGCTGTAGATATTCCCGTGACTGTAAAAACCCGTCTTGGGTGGGATGAGGACTCCAAAATCATAACCGAACTTGCTGAACCGCTTCAGGATGCAGGTATTGCCGCACTGACCATTCATGGTCGCACGCGTGCCCAGTTTTATCGTGGCGAGGCCGACTGGACCTTAATCAGGGAAGTGAAACAAAACCCCAGAGTGAATATTCCCATTATTGGTAACGGAGACATTAAAGACCCCGTGGGAGCAAAACGAATGTTTGATGAATATGGGGTAGATGCCATCATGATCGGCCGTGCTGTAATTGGCCGGCCATGGATATTTAAAGAGGTGCGTCACTACCTCGATAAAGGCGAGTTTATGCCACCTTTAACCATCGATGACCGGGTCGATATGGCACAAATGCATTTGCAAAAATCTATTGAATGGAAAGGTGATGTGTATGGAGTACTGGAAATGCGCCAGCATTTAAGTAATTATTTTAAAGGGTTGCCAAATTTTAAGCCACGCCGGCTCAAACTCTTAACTACCCCTGAAGCCGATGGTGTGCGCGAGCAACTTGAGGACATCCGTAAGGTTTATAAAGATTATGCCCTCGACAATAACCACCTAATTGAAAATCACTGCAGTAAACTTGAAAAGCTTTAGTTTTCAATGCTCTGACATACGGTAGGTTCCCGCTCTAAATAAATGCCGCGTTGTTGTTAATGTGCTGAGCAATATCTTTAATGAATGCTGTCGCATCCTGTTTTTTCATCAGGTCTTTGTTGATTAATACTGTTACAGGCACAATGTCGCGCATTTTAATATCGTAATCGATTAGCCTTGGTTTTTGAAACATGGAACTGATGCCCATAGAAATTTGTTTATGGGCATTTTTAAGGTCTGTATTTGTATAATTACCCGAGGTACTAATGTAGCTAAAAGCACCATTTCCTATTTTTTGATAAGCCATGCGGGGGTTTCTGATAAATAACCGCCATAAGATTTTTTTAAGTGTGTGGGGTAAGTACAACAGATATTTTGCTGTTTTATGGCTTTTGTTTTGTTTCAGAAAGTTCCTTTCCTGTGTCATTTGTCCCTTGGCATAGCCAATTTCTTTTGAGATATCTTCAATGCTTTTTGTTGATGCGTTGTTTACTTTAACCGGAACGGTGTATAATTGGTTATCAAATTCTTTTTCCAGCCACATAGCATAATTAAAGTCGGTAAGCTTTTGTTCTGGATTGTGATCTTCCAACGCTGCAGACATTAATTTAACAATCCATGCAGTTATTGCGATGTTTTCTCCGTTTTTGCGTTTTTGCTGAAGTTTATGTCGCACATCAGTCAGGTCCATTTCGAAAAATGCTGCAACTGTTTTGGTGTTGGAATTAACCACATAGCTATCTGCCATGGTAATGGTATTTCCAGGGATAAATACGGGAGGCTGTGAATTAGTCATACGTAAAAAAGTTCCTTTAAAATGTGGAGTTTATCAATAAAAATATGTTGTTCACCATAATTTACGTAGCATTGAAGTAAAGGTTACCTTTGATTAAAGAAAAAAGGCAAGTTGTTTTTCACGATGTTATTTTTGGTTTTTTTTAGTGGATTATCATATATTGGATAGCAAGCGTCTCAAAAACAATTTTTTAACTGGGGTTTAAAAACGCGTTTTTTTGAAATATGGATCTTGATTTAGAGCTAAATCAATTTGTTAATTGGAATTATAAAGATAATTTTGAATCAATATAAACTGATTGGAGATTAAATTTATTTAGAACTTTTATTAACTTTTTTCGTTAATATAAATATATTTGCAGTGAGGGTTTCATATAAATCTAATAAGCTTGAAAAGCAATTAACAAAGGCAAGAGAGATGCAAAAAGAGTTCGGTACGATGGCTAAAAAGGTCAATCAGCGAATGAAAGAGATAGAAGCATCGGACAACTTAAGTGATTTAATGAAAATTCCTGCTGCGAAATGCCATGAGCTCCACGGAGATAGAAAAGGGAAGTACGCAGTAAGCATTTC
>NZ_DATFKB010000247.1:0-8301 GCF_035268865.1 Salinivirga sp.
TCCCAAAAACTCTTCTGCTGTTTTTGACTGTAAGGGGCAAAACAAAAAATGTTGATAGCGGTCGTGTTTGATGATAAAATTAATGCTGCGGCTGCATAAACCACAGTTACCATCAAAAAAAACAACGGGTTTATTTGGCAAGTTTTGCTTCAATGATTTTTACGAGTTTTTGAAACTCCCCTTTTTTAAAACCACTGTGCGCATAAATTAGTTTTCCTGAAGGACCAATTAAATAATTACGTGGAATATATTTTTTTGCGTATAGCTTGTAAATACTGCGTTTGGGATCCGCTGCTATGTGAAAAGTAAACTTTTTGCGTTCGTTGAACAATTCAAGTTCATTGATATTATGTTCGCGGCCAATGGCAATAACAACAAGATCTTCTCCGGCCAACCTCTGCTGAATATGTTTCTCCATTAATGGCATTTCTTCCATACAGGGCTTACACCATGTAGCAAAGAAGTTTACCAAAACATATTTACCTTCAAGATCATCGAGACAAATTGTTTTTTTATTGATAGTCTTCACTGTAAAACCGGGGGCATTGTCCCCTTTAGTCACCACATCAAAGGATTCTTGTGCATTTAAGTTTAAGGAGAGTAACGATAAAAATATTGCGTAAAAATATTGTTTCACAGCGCTCTTTTTAATTTACAATTGTCGCAATTCCTAAAACAAACTGTATGCCAAGCTCCCTAATTATAAAACAATACTGAAAAGCAGGTTATTTTAGAAAAAAATACCCTTGAGTCTCCTCAAGGGTAATACTGTTCTTATAGAAATATCATTTTGAGTCGATGATCCTTTTTACAATTGCCGATGCACCCGCATATATTTGACCTATATTGGCATCGAGCATGTAGCAGGGTGTTGTGTATATTTTATTATCCTCATCCACAACTACTTCACCATGAGTTGTTGTGGTATGTTCGCCTCCCATAGTTTTTATAGCGCTTATTGTATCAGGATCAGAACCAATTGTAACCTTCACATCTTTTATAAGGCTTGTAATTATTACCGGCGAAATGCATATTGCTCCGATTGGTTTCTTCTGGTTGTGCGCCGCAAGTACAACACGTTCAACCTCGGCATCGACTTTACAGTCGGGGCCATCTTTGGCAAACGTGCATAAATTTTTTGCAGCACCAAAACCTCCCGGGAAAATTAAGGCATCATAATCCTTCATATTAAGCTCATCAAGCGGTTTAATATCTCCACGAGCTATTCGCGCAGATTCTACCAAAACGTTGCGGCTCTCTTTCATCTCCGCACCGCTGTAGTGGTTTATCACATGCATCTGGTCAACATCCGGAGCAAAACACTGGTAACTTGACCCTTCCTGATGAATGGCAAGCATTGTCAATGTTGACTCATGAACTTCAGCGCCATCGTAAACGCCATTTCCCGAAAGAACAATTGCTATATTCATTTATTAACTTTTTTATTGTTTATATACGAATTTAGAGAATTTCGACTTCAAAACAAAAAGATTAACTTTAAACCGGAAATAATCGATAATGAAGAAACAGAAAATACATTTTATTGCTATTGGTGGCAGTGCAATGCATAACCTTGCCATTGCGCTTCATAAAAAGGGGCATCAAATTACAGGCAGCGATGATGAAATATTTGATCCGTCGCGTAGCAGACTTGCCAAATTCAATTTACTGCCCAAGGAAGAAGGGTGGCACGAGGAACGAATCACAGGAGATCTGGATGCCGTTATTCTAGGAATGCATGCCAAAAAAGATAACCCCGAACTGGCACATGCAAAAAAAATTGGAATCAAGGTTTATTCCTACCCCGAATATCTTTATGAACAAACTAAAGATAAAAAACGGGTAGCAATTGCAGGTAGCCATGGCAAAACCACCACAACCGCCTTAATTATGCATGTGCTGAAATATGCAAATGTAAATTTCGACTATATGGTAGGGGCCTCATTAGATGGATTTGACACCATGGTAAACCTTGAAGAAAAAAACCATCTTGCAATTTTTGAAGCCGATGAATACTTGTCATCACCAATAGACATGCGTTCGAAATTCCTTTGGTATAAGCCCCACATTTCGGTAATCACAGGTATTGCATGGGACCACATTAATGTTTTTCCAACCTTTGACTCCTATCTTAATACCTTTAAACAATTCCTTCAAACCCTCCCTGAACGGGGAAAGGTGTTTTATTTTGAAAAGGACACAGAACTCAGCAAACTCACAAGGGCAGAACGAAATATTCAAACAATACCATACTCAGGTTTTTCAGGCAAATTTAACAGCAATGGGTCTTCTGTTGAAGTTAATAGTAAAACAATACATGCACCCATATTTGGAAACCATAATTTACAAAACCTTCATGCAGCATACCTGGTATTGAAAGAACTCGGTATTAAAGATGAAACTTTCTCCGCAGCCATTGAAAGTTTCAAGGGTGCATCAAGAAGATTGCAAACCTTAATTGATGGGCAGAACCCGGTATATTTCGATTTTGCACATGCCCCATCAAAAGTAGCAGCGACCATAAAGGCCATTAAAGAAAAGCATCCGCGCAAAAAGCTTCTTGCCTGTCTGGAGCTGCATACTTTCAGTAGTCTGAATAAAGCGTTTATACCTCATTACAAAGGAAGCATGAATCCGGCTGAAAAAGCAATCGTATATTTTAACCCAAATACACTCGAGCACAAAGGGATGCCCTCGCTCGATAAAAATTTTCTATTCACAGCTTTCAGACATAAAGACCTTTCAATATCAACAAAATCGAGTGAAGTTTTGAAGCAAATCGAAGCTGAACATAAAAATGGTAATGTAGTAGTTATCATGACATCAGGCAGCTTTGACGGGGTTGATTTCAGAGAATGGGCTTCCACCCAGCAATAAAAAGAACTTTGTTACGTTTTAAAGTAAAGCGCGCGCTCCTTTTTATTCATTTAAAAGTGGGAACTATGAGAAAAAATCGTAACAGTAACCTCGAGAATAAAAAGACGCTTTTCTTTGAAATGGGTCTTGTAACCGTGCTCGGTCTGCTTCTGGTAGCATTCAACTGGAATACCAATCAAGGAGTAGTCGAAAAGCTTGGAACTACCACAGCTATGCCACTTGAAGACGATATGGTGCAGCGTACCATACAGGAAGAAATCGAACCACCACCTCCACCAGAGCCTGAAATCATCGTTACAGAATTAAAAGTAATAGACAATACCGAAGAAGATGACGACTTCACCATTGAAACGGAATTTTTCAATGATGAGGGCATAACGCAAACTGATATTATGCCCGAACCCGAAAAAGAAGAGAAGGAAGCGCACCCTTTTGTATGGGTTCCCTCACAAAAAGCCCAGTTCCCTGGTGGCGAATCGGCCAGATTACAATATTTACGAAATGAACTGAGGTATCCCAGGTTAGCAAAAGAAAACGATATATCAGGACGTGTAGACATACAATTTAAAGTTGGCGCCTACGGGGAGATAATGGATATAAAGGTGCTTCGCAGCCCCGATCCGTTATTGACAGAAGAGGCGCTCAGGGTAGTTGAAAATATGCCAAGATGGGAGCCGGCAAAGCAAGGTGGTAAAAGAGTTATAACGCTGGTTAGCATTCCAATTGTTTTCACATTACAGTAAATTGAGACTATAATGCATTGTGTTTGGTACGGAATATGTGCTTTTAGCTGTAACAAGACATGTGCTTAATCGTATACTAAACTAGACAACAACCAGTTAACGCATAAATGTTTTAGATCAGGAAAACAACAAAACGTTTTCTTTGCCAATAGAAAAGTATTAATTATTTTAGCAGCAAAATCACAGAAACTATGGAAGTAAAAAAGAATCCAAATGTAAGCCTTGAAAAGGGACGCGGTATGCTCATGCTTGCAGGGCTTGTAACTGTATTGGGCTTGTTACTTGTAGCTTTCAACTGGAACAGTTCATCCGGGACAGCTGAAGATCTGGGACAAGTAATGGAAGTCAATATGGAGGAAGAAATGATCCAGACACAACGTCAGGAGAAAGTTGAACCACCACCCCCACCGCCAAAGAAAAAGGTTATTGAAGAGCTTACTGTAGTAGATAACGAAGAAGAGCTTGACGATGAGCTTGATATCGATACAGAGGCCGACGAAGAAACCATGATTGAACAAACAGATATCATGATTGAGGAAGAGGTTGAGGAAGAAGAGCCTGAAATTTTCATGGTTGTGGAACAGATGCCGGAATTCCCTGGTGGACAAGGAGAATTGTTCAAATACATTAGCCAGAATATTCAATATCCGGCTATTGCTAAAGAAAACGGAATTCAGGGTAAAGTATTTATTCAGTTTGTTGTTGGAAAAGACGGTTCGATTACCAATGTAACAGTACTTCGTGGTGTTGACCCATCTTTAGACAAAGAAGCTGTTAGGGTAGTAAAAAATATGCCCAAATGGAAGCCTGGTAAGCAACGCGGTAAACCGGTTTATGTAAGATATCAGGTACCAATTAATTTCAAACTTCAATAGTTTTTCAATATAAAACAAAAAAACTCCGGCTAAACCGGAGTTTTTTTTGCGATATGAAAAGGTAGTTTTGCTACCACCTTTATATTTGAATCATTTCTTAATTATCCTATTTCAAGGTTTGTCATTTTACCTGTCATTTCAAAATCGTACTCCGGATACTCATAAATTGGCATTCTGTGCTCAGTTTCCCCAATTGAATAGCCATAAACAGATAAATATTCATTTATGTCCTCACCCATCTCATCTAATTCTTCAAGATACTGACCAATGGGTTTTGATTCAACAATATAGAACTTACCCATTTTCTCAATAATCGGGCTGTGTGTACGCGTATGATCATGGTCAAACTCCAGCACCCGTTTACCAAAGCGGGTTAAGCCAATTACACGGTATGTGAGACTTTTACCCACTCCCGGAAGGTTCAACACATTACGGTCAGTCGCTAAAAAGGGAATATTGAGTTTATTTCTCAACTTTTCAATCTGGCTGATCATATTTTCTGCATTAACAGGGAATGAGCGTATGGTATCATACTCTTCCTCCGGAATTTTACCCAGCAACTTCTCCTCTTGCTGTTCCTGCATGGCTCGCTCATTGGTGGCAAAATTGTGACTGTTCTCCATAAAACCTTTTACAGAAAAGGTATAGTAAGTTAGTACGCCAATATCGTTTAGTACCTTGCGTAGTTTAGCAGTATGTCCGCGACGCGAAGCTGCAGTGGTAAATACCTGCTGGTTAGTAACGGTCCAGCCGGCAGAGATCAACCTTTCAACACCTTGCTTCACAACAGGTGTTACCTCCATAGCAGATTCAAAGTGTGTTTGAATGACGAACTGCTTAAATCCAATTTTTGCAGCTTTTTGCTTGAACTCCGACAATATTTCAATTAATTCCGGAGTAATTCTTTGTGGCAAATAAATGGGCAACCTTGTACCAAGGCGAATCCGCACCATTTCTGCATATTTATCTCCCTGTGGGCGCTGCTCATTGGCTTTTCGCTTACGCAATGCCATTTGATAAACTTCATCCAGTATGTGCTTGAGCGAACGATCACTACTCATTAATGCATCGCCTCCTGTAATAAGAATATCGCGAAGCTGTGAATCCTCTTCAAAATATTGCATCAGACGCTTTAGTTTATCAGACCATTTCTCATTCGGCTGGAGTTTATCGAGGTTGAAATTCAGATGACCACTCTGAAAATCGTACATTCTTTGACACGATGAACACAACCCTGCACATGCCCGTCCAACGGTATCGGGAATTAGAATGGCAACTTCGGGATAACGCCTGTGCACATTATGCTGTGAAGGTAATATCCAACCTGCGGCGTTGGGCTTTCCAGGCTCAACAATATCTTCTTTCTCCCATGCCTGAATTTCACCAAATTCGTCAACGAGCTGACGAGAATAAAAAATGTAGTCACGAATTGGTAAATCGGCACCCACGTGTTCTGTATGATCTACACTAATAAGTGACAAGTAATAGGGGTTAACGAAAAATGGAATACCAGCGTCTTTGGCATTCTGCATAATAGATAAAGTTTCTTTATTGAGCGAATGATCCAGCAACTCATCAATAAGCTCAGGGGTGCGTGCGGCAAATTTTAAATGAAAAACACGGTCGTTCCACCACACATCACGTGCATTTTGCAAATTTTCTTCGAATGATTTTGATTGATCGTAATTATATTTCGGATCGTTTATTTCACCTGATTCCATTTTTCTTAAAAAAACAGATAAAATACGGTCCCTGTTTTTGTTGTGTTCCTTAAGCATATCATCCTCAAGGCCCGAAGGGTGACGGTCCATCCAGTTTCTTACCTTATCCAGGGTTGGTTTTTCCTCCTTAAGCCTTCCATTTAACTGGCGGAAAAGATATAGCATATCCAGATAGAAATAATACATAGCACCACCTCGTCCGGTTTTAAATGCCTCCCACATAATACCAAACGGATCAAGTACGGATTCCTCGGCCAGGAATAAGCTTGGATCCTGTATGCGTCGTCCTGTATGCTGTATATAGTCATAAAGTCTTATAGCAGCCTTATCCTGCCAGTTCAACTTTTCGAAAGCTACACGTTTATCGATATCCTTAAACAAAAAATCGCTTGCCGGTTTACTCTTGTTTATCAACTCTTTTGCCCATTCTTCCATGGCTTCACGGGCCTGATCAGCACTTTCTGCATTCTTTAATATATCCTTTAAACGAGGATTTTCCTCCAGCAAAGTATGAAAAACACGCTGGGCCTTTGGTCTAATTGCAACTTTGTTAAGGTCTCTATCCATTACGCTTCAAATTTTATTGGTTGATTTACTAAATAAACAAATACTATACACGGAAGTTCGATAAATCGCTCAGGGAATAATACGAAAAAATTTTCCGCCAAATTCGCGCGAAATTACAAATTTCTCAAGCCAAATCCAAATTATATTCGTAGGGTCAAACCAATAAAATTTAACGGAGTAGTTCGCGTCTTGAAGCATCAATGCGCAGAAAAACGAATAACAGGGCGGTGAAAGCCCACAATGAAGAGCCCCCATAGCTAAAGAAAGGCAGGGGTATTCCAATTACAGGAGCCAATCCGATAGTCATTCCGGTGTTAATTGCAATGTGAAAAAACAGGATAGAGACTACTGCATAACCATAAATTCGACTAAAAGAGGAACGTTGGCGTTCGGCTAATATTATTAGTCTTACAAGTAAGGTTAAAAACAACAAAAGCACAACAGAAGTACCCAGAAATCCCCATTCCTCGCCTACCGTGCAAAAAATAAAATCAGTACTCTGCTCGGGAACAAAATCATATTTGGTTTGTGTCCCCCTTAAAAAACCTTTACCCGAAAGGCCTCCTGAACCAATTGCAATTTTGCTTTGGTTTACATTATAACCAGCTCCAAGTGGATCAGACTCTATACCTAATAAATGATTAATGCGACTACGCTGATGTTTTTCAAGCACGTTGTCAAAGAAATAATCGACTGAATAGGTAAAAGCAATTGAACCCAGTCCTATACCTACTATGAAAAACAGGTAGTAATAACGATAAACCAAAGCCCTGATTCCCAGCAAAACCGAAAAAGCCAGGGCAGTAGCAATGATGAGCCATGAAATGTCATAACTAAAAAACAACGTATTAATGAGATAAATGAGAGCGAAAACCATTAAGAAAAAAAACACACCTTTAATAACCTGCTTCTTATCATGAAAATGAATAAAGGCAACACTTGCTGTTACAATAAGTATAAATATTAGAATGTAATGAAGTGGCATTGTAAGTGACATTATAAAAAGAATTGCAGCAAATAAGCCTAAAAGCATTACTGCTGAGGATAACCCTTCCCGGAACAATACAATTATGAATGTAGCATAAACCAATGCTGACCCGGTATCGTTTTGCAACAATATCAATGCGGCAGGGACAATAATAATGGCTGCAATACTTAAGAGGTTTTTTAATTTGTGTATTTTAAAATTAAAGGCACTCATAAACCTGGCCAGGGCAAGAGCTGTGGCAAACTTTGCAAATTCGCCGGGTTGAACACGAAAACTACCGATTGTAAACCACGACCGGGAGGCATTTACTTCTGTGCCGAAAAGCAGAACTGCAATAAGCAATAAAATAACAAACAGGTAAAATGGATAGGCAAAGAATGCATAGAACTTACTATCAAGCAGCATAATAGCGATAATAATTCCAATAGAAGCCACAATCCATAATAATTGCTTACCATACCTTTGGGTCAAATCAAAAATACTGCTGTGCTCTTCATTATATACAGCTGCATAAATATTAAGCCAACCCA
>NZ_DATFKB010000248.1:0-55919 GCF_035268865.1 Salinivirga sp.
TGAGACCAATTCAGTACACGAGCGTTCGCTAAAGCTTCTGGAGCATCTTACCCAGGAGATACAGATGCTGAACCTAAAATCAGACATCGAATCAAAGGTTAGGACTGAACTCGATAAGCAGCAAAAAGAGTATTTGCTTAATCAGCAAATAAAAACCATACAGGATGAGTTAGGTGGCGACCCTGTTCAGCAAGAGATAGAGGAGATGAAAGCACGGGCTAAAAAGAAAAAATGGCCCAAAGACATCCAGGAAGCATTCAACAAAGAGCTTAAAAAGCTACGCCGGATTAACCCGGCCACACCAGAATACTCTGTTGAGCTTAATTACCTGAACGTAATGCTTGACTTACCCTGGGATCAGACCACAAAAGACAACTTTGATCTGAAACGAGCACAAAAAGTCCTCGACGAGGACCATTACGGTCTGGAAAAGGTCAAAGAACGGATTATTGAACACCTTGCTGTACTCAAACTAAAAGGCGATTTAAAGTCCCCCATTTTATGCTTGTATGGCCCTCCGGGCGTAGGTAAAACTTCACTTGGAAAGTCCATTGCCAAAGCACTCGATCGCCAGTATGTCAGAATGTCATTGGGAGGACTACACGATGAATCTGAAATACGAGGTCACAGAAAAACCTACATTGGAGCCATGCCCGGCCGCATACTTCAAAATATGCGCAAGGCGAAAGCAGCCAACCCGGTTTTTATTCTGGATGAAATAGATAAAATAGGTCGGGATTTTCACGGCGACCCTGAGTCTGCATTGCTTGAAGTGCTTGACCCTGAACAAAACAACACCTTTCATGATAACTTCCTGGAGTTAGACTACGATCTTTCAAAAGTGCTTTTCATAGCCACTGCCAATACTATAGGACAGATTCATCCTGCCCTGAGAGACCGTATGGAAATGATTGAAGTGAGTGGTTACCTACTCGAAGAGAAAGTTGAGATAGCCAAGCGGCACCTGATTCCTCAGCAGCTCAAAAATCATGGACTAAAATCCAGCCAATTAAAATTCAGCGACGATGTTTTGGCGCATATTATTGAAAACTACACACGTGAATCGGGTGTACGCACGCTGAACAAAAAAGTGGCTCAGGTAATGCGAAGAATTGCGCGCCGAATAGCCACAGAGGAACACTATAACGTGAATATAAAAATTGAAGACATCAAGGATTATCTTGGTGTGCAGGATTTCTTCAAAACCGAATACCAGGGCAATGATCAGGCTGGCGTTGTTACAGGACTTGCATGGACAGCTGCCGGCGGCCAGATTTTGTTTATTGAAACAAGCCTAAGCAAAGGGAAAGGCACATTCACTCTTACCGGAAACCTGGGTGATGTAATGAAAGAATCAGCCAAGCTAGCTGTGGAGTATTTGCAATCGCATGCCCACATGCTCGACATTGATCCGGATATCTTTAACAAATGGAACATACACATCCATATCCCTGAAGGAGCTATTCCCAAGGACGGCCCTTCGGCAGGAGTTACTATGGTGGTTTCGCTTGCCTCTGCATTTACGCAGCGAAAAGTCAAAAAAGGAATTGCAATGACCGGTGAAATTACCCTTAGAGGTAAAGTATTGCCAGTTGGAGGCATTAAGGAAAAAATCCTGGCCGCCAAACGTGCCGGACTTAAAGAAATCATCATTTCTGAAAAAAATAAGAAAGACCTGGAAGAGATTAAACCAACATATTTAAAAGGGCTCAAATTTCATTTTGTAGACACCATTGATGAGGTGCTCAAAATAGCATTGACAAAACAAAAAGTGGCAAATGCCGTGAAATTTTCTTAATTTTAAAAGAAAAAATGACATTCATAACTTTCATTGCCCTTTTTCTAATTGCTGCAGGCATTGGTTATCTGATTAAGTACACATTTAAAGTAGATTTGCCAATGCCGCGCTACCTTACAGGTGTTTTTATTGTGTTGGTAGGAGTACATTTTCTTATCGTACAACTCGAAGATGAAAAAAATGATGAGTCAAAGTGGGTATGGTTTACACATAGTAATTTTGCGCACCATATCACAGGTGAAAATGAATATGCTGTGGTTTTTGGCGAATCGACAATCGACTTAAGTGAAACCACCCTTTCAGACTCACTTCCCAGGGTTAATATTTCTGTAGCATTTGGACATGCAGAGGTTTATCTCCCCGACAGTATTCCTTACCGCATTATCAACAACATTGCTTTTGGCAGCACCAATGGCAATGGGCCCAACAATAGCGGTCTGGGTGACTTTGCATCAGAATCTGACAATTTCGACCCAAACCGGAACTATTTAATTATTGAAGCAGATGTAGCCTTTGGCGGATTAACCTGGCGCTAAAACCAACTAATTCTCAACGTCTCTCAAGCAGCGGACTGCAAACCCATAACTTTTGTCAAGGCTATTGTCTTCAATAGCAGATTTGTTATGATGAATAACCCGGTACCGGCCATAAAACATTAGATGGTCGCTTGCACTCCAGAAAAAGGCACTGGCACCCTGTGAACTAAAAGTCCCATTATTATACCTTCCCCCGGCCGGGTAAGCATTAAACCCTTCTGCTATTTCTCCATTACCGTTATCAAGCCAACCAGATGTACTTTTTAATCTATTACCTGCATTGTTTTTATTCCCGACTTTATCAATCAATTTGTTCCAATCCCCATCTTTGGGAATTCGCCACCCCTCGGGAGCTAATCCGCGAGGATCAGATACAGCGTACCAGTTATATAATTTACCATACTGTTTTCCCAAATCAGGGTCATTATTGTAATAACACCATGCGGCTACTCCCTCCTGACCCGCTTTGGTCCATTCTTGTTTAGTTTTGGCGCGCATAATAGGTTCCCCATTGGCAAATGTTTCTACATCTAAATTGTCAGCCATCCACTCCTGATCTCCAATAATGATGGTAGGTACCTTTTCGTTATTCAATTCCATTGTACCTTTTGACATTTCTGCCGGCCCAAGACATGCAGCAAAAAACAAGGCGAAAATTACTGCAATGTTAATAATAGACAAATTCCTCATAATGGTAGGGTTTAGAGCTATAATTAGCTGGTTAATGTTGGCATTTTACAGATATACGGTACCAAGCAAAATTTAGTTTCAAACCAAACTGAATATCAAGAATTTTGTTCGTTAACACAAACATTGCAAATAACAGGTCACAAATAAAAATAAACACCATAACACCTGGCTTTCATTTCATCGGCACGAAAACATAATATGCGCACCTGTCTAAAATCAGAATAAATAATGCCTGGGCAGGCAGGCCAGAAATCAAAATCTTATTCTATCTTTGCGTGGAAATTTGAAAATCAAGACTTATGTACAGAACACACACCTGTGGAGAATTACGTATTGAGAATGTAGGAGATGAAATTATCCTAAGTGGCTGGGTCCAAAAAATCAGAAACCTGGGCGGCATGACATTTATTGATCTTAGAGATCGATATGGCATTACACAGCTTGCTTTTGATGAAAATGCCAACCCACAAATGACAACCAAAGCCAGAGAAGTTGGTCGCGAATATGTAATACAGGTGAAAGGTAATGTAATTGAACGGCACAATAAAAATAAAAACCTCCCAACCGGAGATATTGAAATCAATTGCAACGACATTACGATATTGAGCAAGTCAGATATTCCACCATTTACCATCGAAGAGGATACAGATGGTGGCGACGAATTGCGAATGAAATACCGTTATCTTGACCTGAGGCGTGCACCACTCCAAAGACAAATAGCACTCAGACATAAAGTTGCACAGGAAGTTCGCAAATACCTTAATCAGCAAGATTTTTTCGAAATCGAAACCCCTGTATTAATAAAATCCACTCCCGAAGGGGCACGAGATTTTGTGGTGCCTTCGCGCATGAACCAGGGGCAATTTTATGCTTTACCACAATCACCGCAGGTTTTCAAACAACTGCTCATGGTGTCGGGGTACGACCGCTATTACCAAATCGTAAAATGCTTCAGAGACGAAGACCTCAGGGCAGATCGCCAACCAGAATTTACACAAATTGATTGTGAGATGTCATTTGCCGAGCAAGATGATGTATTATCCACTTTCGAAAGTATGACCAAGGCTATATTTAAAAATGTATTGGATATAGACCTCAAAACACCGTTCCAACGCATGCCGTTTTCAGAGGCCATGTCAAAATATGGAAATGACAAGCCCGACCTCCGCTTTGGAATGGAAATACATGAACTGAACAAGCTCGTTAAGGGGCACGACTTTAAAGTATTCGACAGTGCAGAATACATAGGAGGTATTTGCGCACAAGGTCTGGCAGATTATTCAAGAAAAGATCTCGATAAACTTACCAAATGGGTTCAACGACCACAAATAGGAGCCAAAGGATTGGTTTATGTTAAATATAACGAAGATGGGACCTTTAAATCATCTGTAGATAAATTCTATGATGAAACACAACTAAAATCCTGGACAGAAGAATTTAATGCAAAACCCGGCGACCTCATTCTTATTTTAGCCGGCGATAAGCCTATTACTTTGCACGGTTTATCTGAGCTGAGGCTTGAAATGGGAAATCGTTTAGGTTTGCGCGACAAAAACACTTTTGTACCACTTTGGGTTGTCGATTTCCCACTTGTTGAATGGGACGAAGAGTCAAAACGTTACCACGCCATGCATCATCCATTTACTGCGCCCAAACCTAAAGATGCCGGGCTATTGAATGAAGATCCCGGAAAAGTGCGTGCCAATGCTTACGACCTTGTAATTAACGGTGTTGAAATTGGAGGTGGTTCGGTACGTATTCATGACCAACAAATGCAACAAAAAATGTTTGAGGCACTTGGCTTTACGAAAGCTGAAGCCGAAAATCAATTTGGGTTCTTAATGAATGCCTTTAAATATGGTGCACCTCCACATGCAGGTATCGCATTTGGTTTCGACAGGCTGGTATCACTCATTGCCCAACTGGATTCGATTCGCGATGTAATTGCCTTCCCTAAAAACAATAATGGCCGCGATGTGATGATTGACTCTCCATCAGGAGTAGCAGAGGACCAACTGGCTGAATTAGGCCTAAAACTTGATTTAAGCAACAAAGAAAATATTGAATAGTATAAATTTTACTACAAACAACCGGATTAGCAAGACTGATCCGGTTTTTTTATGCTTCTAACAGCCACAACTCTACTTCCTTAATTCTTGATCCGGAAGCCTTTGTAATGCGAAAGCGATATTTGCCGATTTCAATTATCTCATTGTTGCTTGGGATATCCTCATTATGATGCAGAATAAATCCGGCAAGGGTTTCATAGTTATCATCCTCAGGTAAAACCAGACCATATCGTTCATTGAGGTAATCAATCTCATGCCTGCCTGAGAAAACATAATGGTGCTCTGCAATTTCTTTCTCAACAAGCTCTACGGTATCGTGCTCATCTTCGATTTCACCAAAAATTTCCTCTATCAGGTCTTCAAGGGTTACAACTCCTGCAGTTCCGCCAAATTCATCTACTACAAGCGCTATGCTTTTACTATTGGCTGTAAATATTGCCAGCAATTTATTTGCAGGCATTGACTCGGGAACAATAGGCAGAGAATGCACTATGTTTTTTAGCTCTGTAGGCCTTTTAAACATGTCGATAGTATGAATATAGCCTATAATATTGTCAATAGTCTCATTATAAACGAGCAATCTGGAGAAACCGGTTTCATTGAATTTTCGAATCACAGTATCGACACGCTCCTGCATTTCAACGGCTACCAACTCATTACGGGGAACAATACACTCCTTTATCCTGATATTTCCAAAATCCAATACATTCCGGAATATTTTTACATCCTTTTTTAACTCAGGCTTACTCTCGGCATTATCCTCTTGTTCTCCAATCAGATCATTAAGGTCGAACCGGTCAAAGACACTTTTGCTATCGGCTTCACTACTTTTCACACCAAAAAAGAGACGTAATACAACAGAAGATATTGCAATACTGAAACGTGTGACCGGGTAAAACAATGAATAAAAAAACATAACAGGGAAAGCAAAAAAACGCAAAACGCTGTTTGGATTAACCCTGAATATGGTTTTAGGTAAAAACTCAGCAAAAAACAGAATAATAATCGTAGAGATTAAGGTTTTAAGTACAAGGATACCGCTGTCACTGTCAACAATTCCACCCAGGTAAGGATTTAAAAGTCCGGTCATGGCCAATCCGTAAATAACCAGTGCTACATTATTTCCAATGAGCATTGTGGCGATATAATACGATGGGTGCCGGGTAAATACAGACAGGAAAGATGAAATAAGATAGCCTCGCTTTTTATCAATTTCGATACGTAGTTTATTTGAAGACACAAAAGCGATCTCCATTCCCGAAAAGAAAGCTGAGAAAATCAACGTAATTAATATCCAGGGCAAATAGTTCATTTAGCAGTAATTTATTTGCTAAAATAGTGACGGCGAATAAAAAATAAAAAAGAAATTGCACTAAGGATATAAAACTTTGCAGAAGCTTTAGCCCCTATCTCAGTGGTATAATATACGGCCATTCCCATCAGTACCAAAGCTGCGGCTAGCCAGGTAAACTTCAGGATTTGCTCAATTCTGTATTTAGTATTGTTCTTCATCGACATAAAAAAATCCGGTGGGCTCTAATATACGGGCATTGGTGAGGTTCATATCAGACTCAAATCCTTTTCCGTAAATAATAGCATCGGTTTCAGTGAATTTAGTAAACTGGTCGGAATAAATTTTTCCTTTTTTCTGGTCAAAAACCATATATTCTGTATTGATTATACGGCCATCCTGATCTATGACTTCCACATCATGACGAGCTATCCATTTCTCCTCGTCAATTTTCTGAATTACGTAATTGGCTGTTATTTTTGATTTAATGGTTTGGTCGCGATCCAGAAATGTTGCAACCAACCCTTCCGGAAACTCCCTGTAGGGATTTTCTATTGCTGAGAATTCACGAACGAGCGGGCTTTTAACCTTCACGGTAATTTGCCCTGAATCGCTCCGGAGAAACTTAAACTCCTGAATCTCCATTGTCGGATAAGTCTCAATATTGGAAATCTGCTTCACTGTCTCCATATCGTTTTTACAGGAAACAAAAAAGATGATCCCGGCCATAACCGGAATCATCTTAATAATAATATTGTGACTCAAATTCATTTTAGAATCGTACTTTGGTGGTGTGATTAATCCAACCGCCAACTTTATAATCTGATCCTTCTGTAACGTTATAGAAAAATGCTTCTTCTTTATCGGGGAAGTATTGCGAATAAGTCTCTATCAGCTTATTGGCTTTATCTGCTATAGTAGAATCAACAGCTTTGGCTTTATAAAACATATCTACAGCAGCCCAGTATTTGGTATTTTTTTCAAATTTATTTTCTCCGAAATTTTGAGCATTAGCATAAGCACGTCCGATAGTCAGGTAAGGATTACCATCCTCCGGGTTATGCTTAAGCGCCTGTCTGGCATGTTGCACAGCTTTGGCCGGACTTCTATCGGCCACAAGTAAAATATCGGCCAATTCTTTATTGTAACGAGCAAGTGTAATATCATCAGTTTCTCTCCTAATGGCTTCCTCGTAATATTTTATGGTTTTATCCCAATTTTTCTTTTTCAGGAATACGCGTGCTAAACTGTAAGCTGAATTAGCAGATGGTTCTAGTTCATATAAATTTTCTGCACTCTTTTCAAAGATATCTGATTCTTCGCAATCAAAATTACGCAATAATCCGACTATTTTTTTCAGGTTTTCAAGATCTTTTGGCTTCTCTTCATAGCGTTTTGTAAGCAGTGGAATTAATGATTCGCATGTTGCTGCACCACTTTTTGTGAAAATAAGCTCCACATTATTCATAATGGTTTCGTAGCGCTCTCGCTTTTTGCTACTGCTGGCGTTTTTCATCTGATAGTCCAAAATATCAGAAGCCAAAGCAAAGTTATTCACCATTTCATCTTCGCTTATAACGTCGTCATTATAAAGCTTGAGTGCGGCTTGCATCATTTCGTTGAGCGCAAAACCTGGTGTCTGTTTATCCATCATATCAACAGCTTCGTGAAGCAGGTCATAAGCTTCTTTAGCTCTTCTGGGACTCAAATTACCCAAATCAACACCTTTGCGCGCTGTCAAGTAGCCTTTGCTATTAAAATACTCCATGCGCTGATCATAAATCATCATGATCGTATCGACGAACTTTTCACGCTCTTCTACACTTTTTGAGTTTTTAAAGAAGATTTTGTACATATTCACACCGTGGATGTACATGTTTTTACTGATTTTGGGAGCTTCATTAAAAACAATGCGCCATGGTTTAATAGCATCATTATAACTTTTTTGTCTATAAAACTGTTTGTACATTGACAAATTCTGCAAAGCACGAATACTGTCTTCACCATGCCCGTATTTTGAGCCATCTTCTACGCCTTTTTGGGCCATTAGAGCTGGCAATGAAAGAAGTGTAATTGAAAACACTAAAAGAATTTTGGTCACTTTTGTTTTCATAATGTCTATTTTTTATTAGTCATACTTTCTCTCAAAGAACCAGACTTCTCTGAAATTAAGTTTTATGTTTAACTTTATATAGTTCTCCTGTATAAGATCATTTTTAACCATTCCGCGTTGCCCAACCTCTGCTCCAATATTTAATGTCATTCCGGCTCTTCTAATGGGCAAACCAACTCCGGCAGAAATTGCCATATTGTTTATATTTTCACCCTGCACATCCATATATTGCTTTTCAAAAAATGCGCCAAAAACGTAAGTCATTCGCTTAAAGTAGCTTGAAGCTGCATTCCACTTGGGTATAAAACTATATCCACTACTAATTCGATAGCTATTACTCAGAGTTGTTGCATTGTTCTCCAAATTATTGTTTTCAGCATCGTCCCATAGCGACATATCAAATGCTACAGTTGCAGTTTTTTCTCTTGGCACGACATAACTTGCACCAAAACTAAATGACTGGGGCAAATTAAAACTGCGTTCCCGGTCTTCATAATAGGCTGTTGTATCAAGTATTATATTGTCATTAATATCCTCGACATTATAGACATCACCGGCGCCAAACAAATAATCTTCTGTATAGTCTATCGCCTGAAGTGGGGTATACGTAAATCCTACATTCAAACGCTTATCATTTGGCAGGGAATGGGTATACATTATTCCGGCATCGAAACCAAAATCATGTATTTGTTTTGTATAGCCTTCCTGAGTATTCCTGAAAGTTTGTGGGAATAGTATTGTTTTGGCCTCGGTAAGCTCACCAAACAAATATTTCACATTAAATCCAACTGACAAATTAGGAGTTATTGAAAATGATTGTCCCAAATAAGCCTGATTCAAATTTCCTCTCCCAACATAATAGGTTTCCGATGATATACCATTCATGGAACTATTAATTCCTATACGATAATTCCGGTTAGAAACAGGTGTAAGTCCTATACTGGCATGCCACCAGGGTGTGACTCTAAAGCCTACGGCATAATAAGTAAAGTTAAAGTCGTGTGTAATATGCGAATCATTTTCATCTGCTATTTGCCGTGTAGCACTGGTTAAAGCAAAATCAATTAAAAAACGCATACTGTCAATTGCTCTGTATGCAGCCGGATTGGAAAAGTTAATCTTATTTTTTTCTAAAAGGCCGCTTGAAGCACCTCCATACTCAGGAAATTGGATAGACCCCGGCGTATAAATGTCGCCAAGTCCAAAAACCGAATATGGTGAGTTTGATTTACTTTGTCCCCATGCACTAAGTGCAATCCCTGCTAATACGATTAAAATACTAAGTTTTCTCCACATTGTAGTTCAAAATTCTATTTAGGCCCTTTGCTAATAAATAAGGCTCTGCAAAGATGCCATTTTTTATCATTTTCACAAAAATATCTGCATCGCCACCGGTAATAACGGTAATCAAATCAGAATATTCTTTTTGATATGTATTTATTGTCCCTTTTATTTCATTTACTATACCTTCCACAACTCCGTTAAGAATGGAGTCTTTGGTCGTTTTTCCGGGCACTTCGTAATCCTGCATATATTTTAAACTGGGCAACCGGCTTGTATGCTGATGCAACGCATCAAAACGCAACTGCATCCCCGGAGCAATTGCCCCACCCAAATAATTATTATTTGAAACAAGGTCGTAGGTTAAAGCAGTTCCGGCATCAATAGCTAAAATATTTTGACCAGGAAACAAAAAATCGGCTCCCACTACATTAGCTATACGATCGTAACCTAGTGTTTCAGGAGTACGGTATTGACTCTTAATGGGTATGGGGGTATGTCCCTTTAGCTCAATAAATCCTCCTTTAGCCGCACTCAACACATCGTACCAAATGGGCGATGTAATACCAACATTACTCACTATACAATGCAAAAAATCCAGTGATTTAATGTGGGTCTGGATGAGCCGATCATCACTACTCGAAAAAATCTCAGGAGCTTCAAGCTTATCGTTCTTTGCCGGGTATATTTTCACCCTGGTATTTCCAGCATCAATAATTAAATTCATTGGTCAATATTGTTGATTGTCGGTCTATTACCAGCATATCTTCTATTGCATCTACAAAAATAACGTTTCATTACACATCACACGATGTTTCAACCCACAAATTTCTGGTTCCTAAATACATTTTTATTAAAAATTAAGCAAATATGCCCCAGTAGACAATTATTAAATTAAAATTTAGTTTCCTAAATTATCCAGCACATCAAATTATTTATAATTTCGTCCGTTAATTCTCTTACAGCATCATAATAAATTTTTATTGAATGAAAAAGTGGATATTGATTGCAATTTTATTAGTGATGATTGCGCAACTTTCGTCGCAAACCATTAAAGACGATCGGATTCTCATACCCATGATTTCTGCAGACCTGGGATACAATCATCCGGGAGGAGACTTTGCTGAAAGATTTAATGGTAGTGGGCAGGTTGGAGCAGCATTCAATCTTAAGTTCAAATCAAATATTTTTTTAGGTGTTCAGGGTGGTTACTTATTCAGCCAGGGCATTAAAGACCCGGAGTACCGGGATTACCTTGAAAATGAAGACGGCTGGATTACCAATTTTTATGGTGAACCTGGTATTGTGGCTGAAAAACTTGATGGCTTCACTGTATCTGCACATGTTGGTTATATCATACCTGTACTCAACCCCAATCCAAATTCCGGAATAATGGTTTCGGGCGGCATGGGTTTTATGCAGCATAAAATATGGATCGAGGAACGTGGAAACAATATACCACAACTCACCGATGAATATATAAAAGGGTACGACAGACTATGTAATGGATTAATGACCAAACAATTTCTGGGCTATATGTTTTTTCATGAAAAAGCGACCTGGAATTTTTACGCCGGTTTCGAATTTACTCAGGGTTATACCCAAAACCGGAGAAGTTGGGATTTTATAGAAGAACGCAAAATAGATGAGAAAAGGCTCGACTTACTCTATTCAATTAAAATTGGTTGGGTAATTTCATTGCACAAAAGAATGGCAACAGAAATTTATTATTATTAATGCGAAGTTTATATTCCATCGGCATATCAGTCTATTCAATTCTCATCCGAATTGCTGCATACTCCAATACCAAAGCCGGCAAGCTGATAAAAGGCAGAAAGGGCTGGAAAAAAAAACTAACAAAAATACCATCTGATAAAAAAGTTTTTTGGTTCCATAGTGCAAGTCTTGGAGAATTTGAACAAGGGCGACCACTAATCGAAAAATTAAAAAATCAACATCCGGAAATTTTTATCCTGCTTACCTTTTATTCTCCATCGGGGTATGAGATCAGAAAGAACTACAAAAATGCAGATCTCATTATGTATTTACCGCCAGACACCAAAAAAAACGCACGCTATTTCATCAAACATGCGCACCCCGACCTGGCAGTTTTTATTAAATACGAATTTTGGTACAATTTCATATTTTATGCAAAAAAACAGGGCGTAAAACTCTATTCCATTGCTACCCTTTTCCGTAACGAACAAATATTTTTTAAGCCCTGGGGTAAGTGGTTCAGGAAACACCTTCAATACTTTGAACATTTTTATGCACAAAACGACCAAACTGCATTAATTGCAGAAAAACACGATCTTAAAAATATTACAATAGCGGGTGACACCCGATTCGACAGAGTTGCTGAGATAGCCAGTCAAAACGAAGAAATTGATTTGGTTAAAGACTTCGCAGCAAACCATTTCACAGTTGTTGCAGGCAGCTCGTGGCCCGCCGAACATAACTTACTTGTTAAATTATGCAACCACGGACCCGGTGATATTAAATACATTATCGCACCTCATGAACTTAACGAGAAACAATACGAGCTGCTCGAAAAAAACACTGAAGCAAAAGTCACCAGGCTTTCTCAGGTTTCCGAAGCCCAGATCAAAGATTCTCGTATACTGATAATCGATAGCATAGGTTTATTATCGAGGCTCTATCGCTATGGCAATATTGCAATAATTGGCGGAGGATTTGGCAAAGGCATTCATAATGTGCTCGAACCGGCGGTTTACGGGTTACCTGTAATTTTTGGCCCGGCATATAAAAAGTTCCATGAAGCTGTCTCTATGGTTGAACATAAAATTGCCTTTCCAATAAGCAACTACGAGCAACTTGAAACGATTATCGGCGAGCTCTACCGCAACAAAGAGTATTTGAAAGAAAAATCAACCCAAACCCGATTATTCGTTGAGCACCAGCTGGGAGCCACAGACATGATCTTGCAAGAAATTGAAAAGCAGATTGTTAACCAATAATTAACAGATAATTTTTGTGAAAATAGAAATCAACCGATTAACCAACTATTATCCAATTTTTTAGACCCTCCTTTTTTCATAGTGTTAATAAACCAATTTTACTTTATTCATCTTTCAATTTAAATTCGCTGATAAAATAAATTGGCAAAAAGACAGCTTATATTTTTTGTCTGGTAAAAAATTGATTATTAACATACTAACTGGGTCGAAGAAAATGGAAATGGTCGCAACCAAAAAAGCAAAAAAGAACTACACGTATCAGGAGGCGTTGGAGAGCTCAATTGAATACTTCAATGGAGACGAATTAGCAGCTACCGTATGGATTAACAAATATGCTCTGAAAGATTCAGAGGGAAATCTGTACGAAAAGAATCCCAATGAGATGCATTGGCGTATTGCAAATGAAATTCACCGTATCGAGAAAAAGTATGCCAACCCCATGCCGGCAGAAGAAATTTTCGAGGTACTTAAGAATTTCAAATACATTGTACCCCAGGGAAGCCCAATGGCCGGTATTGGCAATACGCATCAAGTCGCTTCTCTATCGAACTGCTTCGTAGTCGGCAATGAGCGCATAGCCGATTCATACGGGGGCATAATGAAAACCGATCAGGAGCAGGTACAACTTATGAAGCGTAGAGGTGGCGTAGGACATGACCTGTCGCATATCAGACCCAAAGGCAGTCAGGTCAAAAACAGTGCCCTCACCTCCACCGGACTTGTTCCATTTATGGAGCGCTTTTCAAATTCAACACGCGAAGTAGCTCAGGACGGACGAAGAGGTGCATTAATGCTCACCGTAAGTATTAAACATCCCGACAGTGAAGATTTTATCGATGCAAAACTCGAACAAGGCAAAATTACAGGTGCAAATGTTTCAGTAAAAATCGACCACGAATTTATGCGCGCTGTAATCGACAACAAACCATACGTTCAACAATACCCAATCGAAAGCGACAATCCCAGTTTCACTAAAGAAATAGATGCCCGTCGCCTGTGGAAAAAAATTGTTCACAACGCATGGAAATCTGCAGAACCAGGTATAATGTTTTGGGATACCATTGCAGAAGAGTCGGTACCCGACAGTTACCCTGAGCATGGTTTTAAAACCGTATCTACAAACCCATGTGGTGAAATACCCTTGTGTCCTTATGACAGCTGTCGCTTATTGGCAATAAATCTGTATGGTTACGTAGAAAACCCATTCACTAAAAAAGCTAAATTTAACTTCGAAAAGTTCAAACAGCATGCTGCTATAGCACATCGAATGATGGATGACATTATTGACCTTGAAGTTGAAAAAATTGATGCTATTTTAGAAAAAATTACAAGCGACCCTGAAGAGGAAGAAATTAAATATGTAGAAAAAAGGCTTTGGGAAAAAATTAAAGAAAAAGCAGAACAGGGACGACGCACAGGTATTGGCATCACAGCTGAAGGTGATATGCTTGCTGCATTAGGGCTCCCTTACGGTAGCAAAAAAGGCATTGATTTTTCTGTCGAAGTACATAAAACACTGGCACTTTCTGTTTACCGTTCATCAACGGATCTTGCCAAAGATCGTGGTGCATTCCCAATTTATGATACTAAAAAAGAGGGAGACAACCCATTTATTAACAGGCTGAAAGAAGCAGACCCTGAGCTATACAAAAATATGGAAGCACATGGCAGACGCAATATTGCCATGCTTACAATTGCACCTACGGGTTCTACAAGTCTTATGACACAAACCACTTCGGGAATAGAACCGGTATTCCTGCCTGTATACCGAAGAAGAAGAAAAGTAAACCCCAATGATCAGGATGTAAAAGTGTCCTTTATCGATGAAGTAGGCGATAGCTGGGAAGAATATGTCGTATTCCACCATAAATTCATTACCTGGCTTGAGGCCAATAATTATGACGTGGAGAAAGTACGCGAATACGATGAAACAGAATTAAACAAAGTTGTAGCCAAGTCACCTTATCATCAATCAACATCGAATGACGTGGACTGGGTGAAAAAAGTACAAATGCAGGGCGCTATCCAGAAATGGGTTGACCATAGCATTTCAGTTACTGTAAACCTACCCAAAGATGTAACTGAGGAAGTAGTCGGTAAGGTTTATGAAGAAGGATGGAAATCGGGCTGCAAAGGCATAACAGTTTATAGAGACGGCTCAAGATCCGGCGTACTGATTTCAAAAGACGACAAAAAAGAAGATAAGGTTACACGGGAGTTAAAACGCCCCAACAAACTAAAAGCAGATATCGTAAGGTTTAAAAACAACAAGGAGCAGTGGATTGCATTTATTGGATTACTTGAGGGCCAACCTTACGAAATTTTTACCGGTATGGTAGACGAAGATGTGCTGCCCGTGCCCAAATCCATATCAAAAGGCTACATCATAAAAAACAAAGACGAAAATGATGTAACCCGGTACGATTTTCAGTATGTAAATAAATACGGGTATCGTACAACCATAGAAGGACTTTCTCATAAATTCGATAAAGAGTACTGGAACTACGCCAAATTAATTTCCAGCGTATTGCGTTACGGAATGCCCATACCTAACGTAGTTACGCTGGTAGGTTCACTACAATTAGATAGTGCCAATATCAACACGTGGAAAAATGGTGTAGAAAGGGCTCTCAAGCGTTATATCCCTAATGGAACAAAAGCAGAAGGTCAACGCTGTAAAAACTGCAACTCAGAAAATCTGATTTACCAGGAAGGTTGTTTGATTTGCTCTGATTGTGGTTCTTCAGAATGCGGTTAAGAATTTTATGAGTACATTAAAACCCGCTCAATGAGCGGGTTTTTTTATGTAAAAACCAGCGATTTATTACTAATAATTTACATAAAAATCGTTTATTTGCTTGTCAACCAATAAAAATCAACGTGATTTTAAACATTTTCGATGTTGAGCAAGCCAGTGGTCAATCTCTTGTTCCGACATTTCCTGAACCAGATCATATCGTTGTTCATAGGGAAGCTTACGAATTTCATGAAAAGGACAATCGGGTAACTCCTGACCAAAAGGGCAGTCAAACAATAACCCGTATAAAATGGACTCCTTTTCAAAATTCATAAAAAAATGCGTGGTCTAAGTCTTCTGCCTCAAGGTACCGCCAAGCACCCCTCCAGGTAAAGAATAGACCACGCAAAATTTTTATGCATGATCCTTCAAATATCCCCTGGAGATTAATTTTGGCGGTTTTGAGACCGGAATATTTAAAAATCGATTATTTCTTTAACAAAGAAACTGAAAAAAATAATTGCAACCTAAAAATTTACTTCAAAACTAATTTTAATAAGACTTCGCGCCCTGTAAAGTTCAAAGTAAAATGTTATTTTGATTCTATTCAACAGGTATTTTACACCATTATCGGCACCTGGAACTACAATGCGCCTGGTAACGACAAATGTAATGTAAACCAAATATCGATATCCAAATCAAGAACTTTGTAGCCATTAGGCGCTGCTGCAGTTCTTTGAGTTGAGGAAGGATTCTGCCTCATGGCAGTTGCTCTTTTCTGCTGCCCAGGGTCGTTCATTTCGGTAGTACCACGTAAATTTACCCTATTGGCTTGCCCGGGGTTTAAATTTGTATGTGATTCGATGCCAATGGCAATTTCTTCAAAGCCTTCAAGAAGTTCTCGCGGCCATTGGATTTTTAAATCGTACTTCTGATCGTCCAAATCGGCATTTACGTTAAAATTATATTGTGAAGTAATATCAATGGTGTCTTTTTCACCAATTTCATAAAGTGTAAGCTGTCTTTGCCCTGGCTTATCATTCTGTGCTTTCGGGCTCTTGTCGTCAAACACATTACTATATTCAAGAATAAATTTCACATTACGCTTATTTTTCTCGGCAAAATAAATTCGCAGGGGGTTCTTCAATAACTGACCTACAGTTATAGAATTGGCAGTATGCAGCCATAGGCGCACCCATTCATCATTAGTTAGTACTTCATAAAAAAGTAATCTTGGTTGATGGCAAAACCTGGGCATTTCGTTATTTGCTCCAATTTTACCAGCATGCATATCTTCTGTGGGTGCACAAGAACTTAGAAGTAAAAACAAAAGGAGCAATATGTAAAGGAGGTACTTCATTAAAAACCTGCCATTTAAATTAATCGGTGTCAAGCAATATACATCGCATAATATACTGAATATCGCCCTGGTACCTTTTACGAATATCTTTTCTGATATAACCTCCGCCGTCGATAAAATATTTTATTTGTACAGCAGGTTTATCAAGCAACATTTGGTATTGTTCTTTTGAAAGGTTAAAAATAAGCAGAGAAGATACCTTCATAAATCCTCCTGATGATTCGGCCTCCGGCATATCACGTGCCTGCAGCTTTACACTTGTTTGATCATTAAAAATGATTTCAAATGGTTCAGACGCATTTATGGTAAAGCTGTTATACCTGTAATATCTTACCTTCAAGTATTTGTTTTCGCCAATGCACTGTGCTTTCATGAAAAGTGGTTGATCATTCACTTCAGTTACTTCAACCGGTTCGGTTCTTTTCACAACCATTTCTGTTACAGCATCAATTTCGTTTTTTTCATAGCGGCACTTTTGAGCCAACCCCTGATTGAACGATATAATGATAAAGAAAAAAAGGGTAATCTGAATAATTTTCATAAAGCGGCTTGTTTTAATCTGCCAATCTGCAAAAGTAATAATGTTTTAGCTATAAATGAAGCGAATAGATTCGAAATTCAACCTTTTTCTCTGTTATAAACATTTCATTAACAAACACAAAGCTACGGAAAATGCCATGTCTGCTACAAAAAAAGTGACACTATTGCAACGCGGCACATTTTTCTTACCTTTGCTGTTTGTATAATAACTGATAATCAACAATTAGTAACCACATAAAACCTGATGATAATCAGGCAAAAATCTAAAAAATGAAGAAAGCTAAAATTGAAACTGAAAAGGGTACCATGGTGGCCGAGCTTTATGAAAAAGAAACCCCCGGTACAGTTGATAATTTTGTAAAACTATCGAACGATGGTTTTTATAATGGCTTGCGTTTTCACCGGGTAATTCCCGGGTTTGTGGCCCAGGGCGGATGTCCGCATTCTAAGGACCCCGATAATCCAAGAGCAGGCACCGGAGGCCCCGGATACACAATTAAGTGTGAAACCGATGCTGAAAAGCAGTACCATGAAAGAGGTGTACTTTCAATGGCACATGCAGGGCGCGACACCGGAGGATCGCAGTTTTTTATTGTACACAGTCGTCAAAACACACAACATCTTGATGGACAACACACTTGTTTTGGCAAAATCATTGAGGGTGATGAAGTAATCGATGAAATAAAAGCAGGCGACTTAATCGAGAAAATAACAATTATTGAATCATAAAAGTACGAATTAACATGAAATTGACACAAATTATCGCAATACTGGCCATCAGCGCCGTATTTTTTGCATGTAACAATCAGAATGCATCAAAATCTGAAATGAAAACCCAAAAAGACTCAACCAGCTATGCACTTGGTGCACTTCAGGCTGAGGGATTTCTGGACCAAATGGAAAAATTCCAAGTATTGAAACACATCGATACAAAATGGTTTCTTAAAGGTGCAGAAGACTACACAAGCGGCGAAAAAGCAATGGACTTTTCTTCAGTACAGATGACACTTAGCAACGTGATTAGAAAAATTCAGGCCGACTCTGCCTATGCCATGCCTGAAGCATCAACCGGTGAGGAGATGCAGAATGTAAGCGACAGCTTTGGATATGCGCTAGGTGCACAGTTGGTAGAAGGTATTAACAGAACATTGGTGCAAATGAAAGCTACTGCTGATATTGACAGTTCTTTTGTAATGACCGGAATCAATGACGTTATGACAGACTCCAGTCAAATTGACCAAAAAACAGGAACTGATCTATTGAACAAAATGGTACAGAAGGCACGTGCAGCTCAAATGGAAGCACAACAGCAACAAGAAAGTGCCAATGCTGAACAATATGCCGACAATAAAAAAGCCGGCGAAGATTTTCTTGAAGAAAACAAACAACGCCCTGAAGTTAAAGTAACAGAATCAGGCTTGCAGTACGAAGTACTGAAAAAAGGAACCGGTGCCAGTCCAGCAGCTACCGACCAGGTTAAAGTGCACTACCATGGTACTTTGATTGACGGAACTGTTTTCGACAGCAGTGTTGAGCGCGGCGAGCCCATTACATTTGGCTTGAATCAGGTTATTCCCGGTTGGACAGAAGGCGTACAGCTCATGAAAGAAGGTGCCAAGTATAAGTTCTACATTCCACAAGAGCTTGCTTACGGTGGTGCCGACAAAGGGAAAATCAAACCTTATTCAACCCTTATTTTCGAAGTTGAGTTGCTCGAAGTTGTAAAATAAAACAAACAAGCAATTGATATTTATAAAGGAGGCTTTCGGGCCTCCTTTTTTTGTTATCTAAAAATGAATTAGTTGAATACTCAACATTTTACCCGGAGTTTTGTAAATTTGATAAACCTCATAAAAACAAAACACCATGAATTACGATCAAATTGCTGAATTACTTGGCGCTGATGCAAAAAAGCTTTTGGAACACAAATCCACTACCATTGACAAAAGCAAACTGCACCTACCCGGCCCCGACTTTATAGACCGGGTATTCTATCACACCAACCGCAAACCACAAGTTTTGCGTAACCTGCAAGCTACATTTAACCACGGCAGGCTCGGAGGCACAGGCTACCTATCGCTATTGCCGGTCGATCAGGGCATAGAGCACTCCGCGGGAGCTTCATTTGCACCGAATCCCGATTATTTTGACCCTGAAAACATTGTAAAACTGGCCATAGAAGGTGGTACAAACGGCGTAGCCTCAACCATTGGTGTGCTGGCTGCAGTTTCGCGCAAATATGCGCACAAAATACCGTTTATTGTAAAATTAAACCATAACGAGTTGCTTACATACCCCAATACTTACGATCAAATTATGTTTGGTTCTGTTGAAGAAGCCT
The DNA here is from genome assembly GCF_035268865.1 of Salinivirga sp. Classification (GTDB taxonomy): domain Bacteria; phylum Bacteroidota; class Bacteroidia; order Bacteroidales; family Salinivirgaceae; genus Salinivirga. The sequence continues at coordinate 19,735 of NZ_DATFKB010000248.1, forward strand.
ATGAACTTGGTGCCATGGGTGTGGGAGCCACCATTTATTTTGGCTCTGACGATTCGAACCGGCAAATTCAGGAAGTAGCAGCAGCATTTGAACGCGCGCACGAACTCGGCATGTACACCGTTTTGTGGTGCTACCTGCGTAATTCAGAATTCAAACGCGATCAGGATTATCATACTGCAGCCGATTTGACAGGGCAGGCCAACCACATTGGCGTGACGATCCAGGCAGACATCATCAAACAAAAGCTCCCGACCAACAATGGCGGATTCAAAGCCATTAAATTCGGGAAAACGCATGACAAGGTTTACTCAGAGCTCACTTCTGATAACCCCATAGACCTGACGCGGTACCAGGTGGCCAACAACTATATGGGCCGGGCAGGCCTTATTAATTCAGGAGGAGCCTCAAAAGGCGAATCTGATTTGGCAGATGCCGTAACCACAGCCGTAGTCAACAAACGTGCAGGTGGCACAGGACTGATTTCAGGCCGAAAAGCCTTCCAAAAACCCATGAAAGAGGGAGTTAAACTACTCAACGCCATTCAGGATGTGTACCTGGAAGAACAAATTGATATTGCTTAAAAGATTTTTTTGTGAGGGTTTCATCTTAATCGAAGCCCTCACTTTTACAACTGCTTTTTATCTGTTTTCACTGTCAAACTCCTCACGCATACGCATGGTTTCTCGTTGCATGAAACCCTCCACATAAGCTTTCAGCTCCTTGTTGTCGGTAGTTTGTATGGATTTGCCGACTTTCACTCCTACGTGTCTTTGGGGTACACCGGCGCGGCGAATAAAATGGGGTACAAAAAGATCCTTGCCCACCCAGGCATCATCCGGTTTCTTGTATTCAATAGCCACGGGATACACAGGAAAATTGTTGTTCGATGCTATGCGGTAAGTACTTTCCCGGATTGGTCCTAACCCGGGTCCACGATGGGTGGTACCTTCGGGATAAATAATTAATGACTGATTGTTGAGCAATACATTTTCCATTTTCCTGATATTCTCAATCCGGCTGTTCATGCTACTTCGGTCTATTTGGAGCACATCGTATATTCTAATTCCCCTGCCCAGCATAGGCCAGCTGGCAACTTCTTTTTTTGCTATGATCCGCCCCGGGTTGATGGCCAGGTTGATAAAAATATCGATATAAGATCGATGATTCGAAAGTATAAGTGCCGGCTTATCGGGTTTTTCTTCATACTCCACATGAACCTTTACACCCATAATGCTTAACATATTTCGACACCAGTAACTCATATATGCCCGAAGTAATTCCTGAGGCTTTTTTTTGTAAAAAATATCTATCCCTGCTACAATTAAATACAATACAAAGGTAAATAAAACAGCCACCAACAGGCGTCCTATAGCCAAAGGAGAAAGCAATACTATTCCAAGCTTATTCATGCTCCAGTGCTTTTTTGGTTTGCTGTCTGCCATAAGCAATCAGCTCTTCAGCTTTATTGAACTCAAAAGTATCGGCAGACTCACGCGAGAGTTCTACCAAAACATGCGGACGATACCTTTCAATAAGTTCCATTGTGTAAGATTCCTGCATCATCTCGAATGAACGAAAGAGCACACCATAGAGACCAGGTTTTTTTGCTGTTTTAGTCTTTTTAAAATGAAAAACCTTCCTTACATTTTCTTTCCATTGATGGAAAACTTTTTCTGACTGCTCCTGCTCTTTTTTAGTACGTACATTTACCGGCATTTCATAAGGAATTCTGGCATTAAGGTTCACAGCTATCATTTGCTCCTGGTCAGTGAGTTCATACACGCTCATTGGCATTGGATTAGTAACGGCACCATCGACCAAAAGTGCACCATTCAGCTGAAATGGTGTAAAAACACCGGGAATAGACACAGAGGCGTGTATGGCATTAATAAGGTCTCCTTTATCAAAAACCACGGGTTCATGCTTTACAATATCGCCCGATACAGCCCGGTAACGTATGGGCAGGTCTTCAATATTTACATCACCCATTATTCTACGCATCTCTTTCATAATGCGATCGCCTTTGATAAAACCCCGGCTACTAAAGGTTACATCGAAATACCGCATTACGTCAATGCGATCGAGTTTCTTAACCCACTCTTTAAATGCATTGAGCTTCCCTGCAGCATAGAAACCACCAATTAAGGCGCCAATGCTACTTCCGGCAATTGCTGTTATATTCCAACCATTAGCTTCCAATTCTTCAATCACTCCTATTTGCGCGAGTCCTCTTGCTCCACCACTGGATAATATTAATACGGCTTCCTTTTTTTTCATGGTTCATTCTGTTTGTAATTTACATGCTAGTGTCATGTCATGCTTGAAATGACGGATAAGTTGAAGACATTTTCACTTTTAACAAGGCGAAAAATGAAAAGGGCAATACTTGGTTCGTCAGATTAAGCCTGGCATGACACTGGACCATGCAGGAAACGAATTTACACAATTCAAACTACTGTGAAAATATAATGCATAAAAAGTTCGAAATAAACAACTGTCTCCTCAAATAAGAAATATAAGTTCGACCGACAAAAATTGCCTATGAATTTACAGACCGGTTGGCAAGCTGTCCGCATGCTGCGTCAATTTGCTGTCCCTTACTCCTGCGTACATTAACAATCATATTGCGTTTCTCGAGAAACTGTACAAAATCGTTCACGGTTTCCTGCGTGGATGGTTTTAAATCGAAAGCTTCAACCGGATTATACTCAATTAAATTTATTTTCACCGGAAAAGATTTGCAAAATTTAGCCAGTGCAGCAGCCTCATCAAGCGAATCATTCACCCCTCTGAGCATTAAATACTCAAAAGTAATGCGCTCACCGGTTTTTTCATGGAAGTATTGAATAGCCTCAGACAAAGCATCCAGCGGGTATTTTTTATTGATGGGCATCAATCTGTTACGGGTTTCATCAATAGCTGAGTGCAGTGATATAGCTAAATGAAACCGTACTTTATCATCGGCAAGTTTCATAATGCCAGGTACAATGCCTGCTGTGGAGACCGTGATTCTGGAAGGTGACATTTCAAGGCCGGGCTTACCTGTAATGTATTCTATAGATTGCAATACATTGTCGTAGTTCAACAGCGGTTCACCCATCCCCATGTAAACAATATTGGTCAGCCGGTTACCCTGTTCCTCAGCCATATTTTTAATGGCCACCACCTGATCGAAAATTTCGCCAGCGCTTAAATCGCGCCCATGATTCAATTGACCTGTGGCACAAAAAGCACAGTTAAGCTTACAGCCAGTTTGGGAAGACACACAAGCTGTAACCCGTTTTCGGGAAGGTATGTAAACACCTTCGGCCACCTGCCCATCATGAAATTCGAAGGCCACTTTTGATGTGCCATCAGTAGCAGTTTGAGCTTTCTGCACGCTGGCAGCCGGTATTTCAAACGCTTCTTCAAGGGCATCAAGCAGCGTACCGGGTAAATTTTTCATTTGTCTGATATTTGTTGCACCCCGTTCCCATAGCCATTGATTAATTTGTTTGGCACGAAATGGCTTCTGTTTGTGCCTTGCTAAAAAATCAAGCATCTCCTGCCCGACTATTGATCTCAAATCCTTCTTTTCCACAAATCATTAATTTAATGAAACATGATTATATCAAAAATCATACTATAAAATTGAACAATTACCCTTGAAATTACTTTTAATTTATTAGATCGCAAAACACAAGTGTACGATTATGTACATAAACCTGACAAAATAAAGCTATATTTGCCTTGTATTATCAAAGTATTAAATTTGCAAAAGCATTAGCTAAATTTATTACAAACAGGTTTTTGCAGAAACTTACCAAGAACATTCGTTTCAGTTAAAACAAAAACCATCCAAATGAATAAATTACGTATGAACGTTCCATTTCATAGTAATCTTAGAAGTAAAAACATCAATAGTTTTACTACCTGATCATATGACATTGGGATTTCATCTGACCATTGAAATATAAAACCTTTACAAATGAAAAAAATTCTTGCGATTTTTACCGGATTAGCCCTTATGCTTCAAATAGCCCAGGTGCGCGCTGATGAAGGATTGTGGCTACCAATGCTGATCGAAAAACTCAACATTGGAACAATGACAGAAATGGGCCTTAAGCTATCAGCTGAGGACATTTACAGTATTAACCAGGCTTGTCTGAAAGATGCTATTGTAGCACTTGACCGAGGCTCATGTACTGCTGAAGTAGTATCGGAAAATGGTTTATTACTTACCAACCACCACTGTGGATATGGTGAAATTCAGGAGCACAGTACTGTGGAGCACGATTACCTTACAGATGGTTTCTGGGCAAAATCTTTCGAAGAAGAGTTGCCAAACCCGGGCAAAACAGCTTCATTCCTAATAAGAGCAGAAGAAGTGACCAAAAGAATATTAAAAGAAGTAGACAAAGATATGCCCGAGAGCGAGCGTCAGAATATTATTGACTCGGTAAGTAACGTAATTGTTACAGAAGCAACTAAAGACAGCCATTACCGTGCTAATGTACGCGGAATTTATAAAGGCAACCAGTATGTACTTTTTGTTTACGAGGATTACCTGGACGTACGCCTTGTAGGTGCGCCACCAGAATCAATCGGAAAATTTGGTTCAGATACAGATAACTGGATGTGGCCACGCCACACTGGTGATTTCGCTATGTTTCGTGTATACGCAGGCCCTGAGGGAAAACCTGCTCCTTATTCAGAAGACAATAAACCAATGGAAGCCAAAAGCCACCTGAAAATCTCCCTTGACGGTGTTAAAGAAGGTGATTTTGCCATGATTATGGGTTACCCGGGTTCCACACAGCGCTATCTTACTTCGTGGGGTGTAAAAAATGAAATGAAATACACCAACCAGTTCCGTGCTCAAATTCGGGGTATTAAGCAGGAAATCTGGAAAGAAGCAATGGACAACAGCGATGAAGTACGTATAAAATACGCTTCTAAATTTGCCCGCTCAGCCAACTACTGGAAATATTCAATTGGCCAGAATAAAGGGCTGCGCAACCTGAACGTGGTTGAGAAAAAGCAAAAAATAGAAGAAAAATTCGAAAATTGGGTAAACGACAAAAAAAGGCGTCAGAAAAAATATGGCGAAGCGCTTGATTTGATTAAGAATTTCCAGCAACAAACAGCCCAGTCACAAGGCGACCTTACAGTGCTTTACGAGACATTGATGGGTGGAACAGAAATTCTTTTCTACAGCTACCGGGCTGGCGCAGGTATGGAACGTGCATTGGAAAAACACCCTGACAGCACAGAATTCCTAAACAAATATAAAACACGCATGCAAGGTCGCATGAACGGATTTTTCGAAGACTACGAGCCACAACTCGACAAAAAAGTGATGAAATCCATGATCGATACCTACATGGAGATGGTGGACACTGCAAAATACCCTGCATTTATAAAAGAAGAAATTAAAACTCAAGAAAACATAGACCAGTGGGTAAACAACTTATTTGAAAAATCAATTTTTGTTGATACCGCCAAACTGGCCAAATACCTCGAATCGCCTGAGCTGGATAAACTGCAGAACGACCCTGCATTTGCAGCCGGTAATGACATCATTGACACTTACCGTAGTATGGCCGGGAAACTTCGTGCCATGGCTCCAGGTTATGATAAAGGACAACGCCTTTTCGTAGCCGGATTAATGAAAATGAACAAAGACAAAGAGTACTATCCGGATGCAAACTCTACCATGCGCCTTACATACGGTACAGTTGGAGGATATGATCCCAGAGATGCTGTACACTACAAATATTACACAACGCTGGAAGGTGTTATGGAAAAAGAAGATCCCGAGGTACGTGAATTTAATGTGAAGCCCAAACTCAAAGAGCTTTATAAAGCCAAAGATTACGGCCGTTATGCCAACGAAAAGGGCGAAATGGTAGTAGCTTTCCTTACAAATAACGACATCACCGGAGGTAACTCAGGCAGCCCTGTAATGAATGCCAGAGGTGAACTTATCGGTATTGCATTTGATGGCAACTGGGAAGCTATGAGTGGCGACATTGCATTTGAGCCTGACGTTCAACGCACAATTAATGTCGATATTCGTTATGTACTATTTATAATTGACAAGTTTGCTGGCGCGCAAAACCTTATTGATGAGATGACCATCGTAAAACAATAAGCCAATTCATATAATTTCAGAAAAGCAGCGTCAACCCGGCGCTGCTTTTTTTATATCAACATTTTGAAGTACAACAGAAACCCTGAAAAATTGTTACTTTGAAAAAACATAACCAATGAAACAAAAGCAATACATAATTCTGCTTATTACCTTTTTTATTGCAACAAGTTGCGGCGTAAAAGGCCCCCTTACCGAACCAGAGAACTTCGAAAAGTTTCACAAAAAATTTTATCGAGATAGTATTTTTCACTACAATCGTATCAATTATCCACTCAAGGTTTACGAATTTTACGGGCATATTAAAGAAGATCCGGAGGGTGGAAATGCCAACAGAGAGTTTCACAATGCCTTTACCCGAAAAACCCTGCCGCGTACGGTACGAAGCATGGACGAATACCCCGATTATTATAAAATGATGGTCGACACCAACAACAATAAAATGGTAGAAAAAATATACATTCCTCACTCCAGCTACCTGGAAAAACGTTTTTTTCTAATGAAAAAAAACCGGTGGTATTTGGATAGCATCCAAATTATTGAATAATATTGCTATTTTTCACCTAAATTTCATTATGAAAGCTAACAGCGTTAAAACTCAATAGCAGGCATTTTTACTATTGACAATAATAAACCAAAACATTAATTATGTTGTTTAATACGCGCACTTCATTAATTATAAAGATCTTTTTGATTCTTTTTGTGTTTACCAGCTGTGGTATCCGAAACAATTACAATAAACCTGAAAATTTTAAAAAATTTCACAGAAAATTTTATCGCGATACTGTTTTTCATTACAGCCGAATCAATTACCCCCTAAAAATATATGAACGAGCAAGCATCACCCGCGATTACCCTAAAGGAGACACCAGACCCAGAAATAAACTATATTCTTATACTCAAAAAACGCTGCCCCGCGCTGTGATAAGCTTCAAAAAATATCCGGAAGAATATGAGCTGCACATTAATTCGCTAAATGAAAAAAAAGTTGAAAAAATTTATAGCCCACGTTTTGGTTATGAAGAGACGCGGTTTTTTATTTTGAAAAATAACCGGTGGTATATGGACAGCATACGGATACTTAATGATTAAAAAAGGGCCGCCAGAAGGCAGCCCAGTAAAAGTTTACAAAACTTTTAGTTTCTAAAATCAAATTTTGCAATAAATGATTTACCATTTAAACGATAATCTGCAAAAGAGATATTGGCCAATTGTGCTCGCACATAAGCGGTCAGGGCAGGGTGTCCATTGATGGCTATAATTTCAAAGCTACCATCATTGGTAATGCGAACCTCAGCTTTTACCAGACCGGCCTCGTTGCTAACATCAGCCTGCTTTGGATAATCTACTGCACGATCAAGCACTTGCTTAAGCTGTTGCTTCTGAAAATTAGCCAGTCGGTAGTTCTCGGCAGCTGGGTTGGTAGTAGCCGTCACCATTGTTGTACTTAGTGCCATAATGGCCAATATCATGATAATCCGGGTTGTTTTAGTTTTAAGGTATTGCATAACTGTTAAGTTTTATGGGTTAATGTTACTTTTATTACAACAGAAAAGCATTTATGTTAATGGAAAGCCAGGGCAAAAAAACAACAAACCAAGCTCTAAAACCTAACGTACAGCGGCTTTTACGAAAAGTTAAAAAAAGACATTAACATCTATTTTGTACTAAATCGTACACATTCTGAAATAAAAAAAGCCGGAAACACCGGCTTTAAGCTATAAAATCACTAACCAAAACATAGTTTATTATTGTAGGGTAAATCGAATTTTTATGAGATAAGATTTATCATACATTTCGAAATTTCTGATTTCCAAACCACCAAGCTCCTTTTCAACATATTTTGCGTAATCAGTTTTGCCGGCCGTTTCATTCACCTTGACTTTACCATTTTTATCCACATCAAAATTGACCCAAATCAAAGTCTCCCCTTTTTCACCTTCGGTGTCACCTGGATATTCCATTACTTTGTTTAAAGTTTTATTAAAATCTGCTTTAACTTCTGCACTCGGTGCAGGTGGAGTATTAGCAGTCAGACTTAGGCCCATAAACATTAAAATTGTAGCCATTGAGATCGAAATTAATTGTATTGTTTTCATAATTTTAAATTTAATTTGTTTAATATTTCATTCAAAAGATTAAACAGAAAAATCACAGAAGTGTTGCACTCAATCCGAACAGTTATGCTCAATTTTTATCATCAGGACTTAAGGGTAAAGGGTTCAGGAGTATGAGTTAAAGATATGTTAAGGCTCTTTTTAAGCATTTGTGATATAAAAAACTGCCCTTTTTTATGGTCCAAATTTTGTCAATGCTCATAAAACAACCTTCGAATTAGAGGGTTTATAAGGTACAATTCAAGACTATGCAAATTTTTAAATCACAAGACAAACTCGCAGAAGTAGTTGAAATGAACCCTAAATTGTTACCAGTAATTAACCGGTTCGATATAGCCCTTGGAATAGGAAACAAGACAATTGAAGATATTTGTTCGGAAAAAAATATAGAACAAAGTTTCTTTCTGGCCATTATCAACACCTATCACAACCCCGACTTTTTTCAGGAACTTGAACAAGAAAAAATATCACCGCTGGAACTGGTAAATTACCTACGTAAAACACATGAATACTACCTAAAACACACGATACCCAAGCTCGACGAATTACTTGACAGGTTGATAGAAAGCTGCCGGGACAGTTGTGGAAATATTCAAATGATTAAAACTTTTTATAACAAATACAAAAAAGAGCTCAAAACACATATTGATGATGAAGAAAAGAGAGTATTCCCTTACATAGAAACCCTAATCGAGAGCAAACAAAAATCAACTGAATTTACAATTCACAACTTTGAAGAAGAGCATACCAATGTTGAAGAAAAAATAAATGATTTAAAAAACCTGATCATAAGGCACATCGAACCTTCATATGAGCAAAACACAGGCAATGAGTTCCTGTTTGAACTGTTTCGTTTCGAAAAAGACATAAGAGACCATGCGCGCATAGAAGATAACCTGCTTATCCCCATGGTTGAAAACATCGAAAAGCAGTTAGCAAAATGAAAAAGGTCATTATCGTACATCCTTCTCCGGTAATTTGCCATGGTTTAACAGAGGTTATTAACAGCTATTTTAATGCCGGGGTAATTACCTTTAAAACTATTGCTGAATTTATTGCAAAAGCCCCAGATTTCAACAGTCTCGTTGTAATGATGCATCCTTTGGAAGTTAATGACATGAACCAGGTGCGAAAACTGAAACAATCGCAACAAATAACAACCATTTGCCTGAACTGGCCCGAAATCATTCATTCAAAAAGTTTTATATACGACTATCATATCTCTCTTTGGGCTCCCAAAGGTGAATATTACGATTTGTTGGCCCCGCTAATGACAAGCCAGGAGACACTACAAACAGAAAAAAACAAGAATGAGCTTACAGCCCGTGAAACAGACGTTGTGCGTAGCATTGCACTTGGCCTGACTAATAAGGAAATGGCTGACAAGCTACACATCAGTATCCACACTGTAATCTCTCACCGGAAAAACATAACAGCTAAACTCGGCATAAAATCTATTTCGGGCATAACGGTTTATGCCATTTTAAATAAGCTCGTCGATACAGAAACCATCGATCCGGAAACACTTATTTAGTCTATTTACAGATTAAGGTTTTGTGCGGCCAATGGCGCAATTTTTGAGCATTGCAGCTGAAACCTTGTCTATATGTCGCTTATCTCCATTTTCATTCTTGCCGCAGGTTTATCGGTCGACAGCATGGCTGCCAGCATCAGCACGGGTGTTTGCATGAAAAAAGTGCGCGCTTATGAGTCTGTAAAAGTCGCGCTTTATATGGCCGTTTTTCAAGGCTCTCTTCCTATTGTTGGTTGGTATATCGGTCAGGGGTTTAAACACATTATCTCCAGTTACGACCATTGGATAGCCTTTATTTTACTCCTGGCCATAGGTACCAAAATGATTTTTGAAGGACTCAAAAAAGAAGAGCAAAATAACTGCTTTTGCCCTTCCCGTCCCATAATTCTGGCTGGTATGGCACTGGCTACAAGTATAGATGCTTTAATTGTCGGAGTAGGAATAGGGCTGTTAGGCAACACAATATGGCTACCTGCCATTATAATAGGTATAATTACTTTTATTTTTTCCATTTCGGGAATATACCTGGGACATCACCTTGGGCATCGGCTCAACATTAAGCTCGAACTTATCGGAGGTCTGGTTCTTATTGGACTGGGAATAAAAATTCTTGTGGAGCACACGCTTCTTGCATAGGTATTCTAAAAAATATCCCAACAAATAGGGATTTCAGGATTGAATGACGGGCGCTATTTTTGCCAATGTTAATTCAATCTAAATAAAAAAGAAATAGACCTATGCGAAAAATTATTACAACAATCAGCCTGGTAATTTTAACCTTTAGCTTAGCAATGTCGCAAAGCAACGACAGTACAAATATATTTGTAAACAGTGCTGAAAAACTTCTACAAACCGATGGCAAACTTAAAATTGGTGGATATGGCGAGGTACATTACAACCAACCGTTGGATGATGAAATCCGCCAAAACGGAAAACTGGATGTGCACCGCATTGTTATGCTATTTGGATATCAGTTTAACGACCGCACACAATTCGTAACCGAAATCGAGTACGAACATGTAGAGGAAGTTTATATTGAACAGGCCTGGTTACAATATCAATTAAACGATTATATAAATTTCCGTACCGGGCTAATTCTCACACCAATGGGACTCATCAACGAATATCATGAACCCACAACATTCAATGGAGTGGAGCGCCCCTGGATGGACAAATACATTGTACCTACCACATGGAGAGAAATTGGTGTTGGTATTAACGGCAACATTCTTCAGGCATCAATGCGCTACCAGGCATACATTATGAATGGATTTAATGGCTTCGACGGGGAAGGGCAGTTTGGTGGTAGTAGCGGACTAAGAGGAGGGCGTCAAAAGGCCATTGAGTCTTACATAAGCTCACCCAACTTTACAGGTAAAATTGAGTATTACGGAATAAGAGGACTAAATATCGGCCTTTCCGGATACTTCGGAAGATCTCAAAGCCAGCTATACGATGGCATAGAAAAAGACAACAGCGATGCAGAAGCCATAGCAGACTCATCAAGCGTGGGTATTTCAATGATCGGGCTGGATGCACGTTATCAATATCATGGTTTTGAAATGCGCGGCCAATACTACTATGCAGCAATAAGCAACACTGACCAGTACAATGCCTTTACGGCAGCTGCAGATGGTACGCCTAATGACCTTGGTAGTGCAATGTCGGGTTTCTATGCAGAAGCAGGGTATAACGTATTAAGACTTTTCTCCAACACCAACAAAAAACTCGTTCCTTTTGTGAGATATTCCAATTACAACACCCACGCATCAGTGGAAGATCCTATTCAGCAGAACGATGCATATAACCGCTCTGTACTAACAACAGGATTAACCCTGCAATTAGCAAAAGGAGCGGTATTAAAAACAGACGTACAATTTTTCAATAATGAAGCTGCCGATGAACCATCGCATGTATTCAATGCTGGTTTTGGTGTAATGTTTTAAATATAAAGGGCACAGGCCCTTTATATTAGTATTTTACTTAGCACGCAACAAACCTTAAACACAATGCAAATTTTAATAAAATATTCAATTTTACTGTTAGGAATGGTCAGTATGGGCCTTTCTCAACCAAATATCGACCATGAAAATAAAATTTTACTGAGAACCTTAAAAAGAGGATTCGATATTAAAAAACCAGAATTTGATGAGATAAAAGTATCAGAAAAGATCATAAATGACTATCAGATCAATGGCAAAGTGTTTAAGGTTAGTAATCCCGATAAAAGTCAAGTTGTTATCATATATTCAGGGCGAGTATACAGCTGCCGAAGCGGTGGCTGTTCTGCTCCCCACAAAACCTCAGGTAAAATAAGCGGGGAGTATTTTGACTATTTCGCAATATTCAATACAAAAGGAAATATAAAAGAGGTCAGGGTGCATAATTACAAAGCTACCAAAGGACATGGCATAGTATCAAAAGGCTGGTTACGCCAGTTCGAAAAACTTAACCACAACGAAAAACCTGTTGTTGGAAAAAATATTGATGGAATATCAGGTGCTACTATCTCATCGCATGCCATTACTGAGGATATGGCGCTTCGGATTAAAATGATGGGCAAAATTCTGAAGCGCAAGCCAAAAGTTACCGAAAAATAGATTAAAACTTTACCAGCTAATTCTGCCTAAAAGAGAAAAAAACAGGAAAGCTATTGGTTTTCAACCTTAGGCAATATTGGTGAAAACCTCCTGCACATCGTCGTCATCCTCGAGCTTATCGAGCATTTTCTCGATTTCTTCAAGTTGCGCATCAGAAAATTCTACCGGGCTGTTAGGAATACGTTGTAGGTTGGCTTTTTTGATATCAATCCCCATGTCTTCAATTGCTTTTGTCAACTCGCCAAATTCGGTATAATCTCCATAAACATAAATACGCCCCTCGTGCTCTTCAATAGCATCCAAACCGGCATCAATTAGCTCAAGCTCAAGGGTTTCAATATCGGTATCTTCACTTTTCTCAAACTGAATCACAGCCTTGCGGTCAAACAAAAATTCAAGTGAGCCATTCGGCACCATGCTACCACCAGCTTTGTTGAAATAAGACTTTACGTTGGCTACGGTACGCATGGTATTATCTGTCATGCATTCTACAAAAACCAAAACACCATGCGGTCCTTTGCCCTCGTAGTTTACTTCTGTGTAACTTTCAGCATCTTTACCGTCAGCACGTTTAATGGCATTTTCAATATTGTCTTTGGGCATATTCTGTGCCTTGGCATTCTGAATCGCGGTACGCAGTTTGGGATTCATTTCGGGATCTGACCCGCCATCTTTTGCTGCTACAGTTATAGCTTTGGCAAGTTTAGGAAACATTTTAGACATTTTATCCCAGCGTTTCTCTTTTGCTGCACGGCGATATTCGAATGCTCGTCCCATGGTATATGATTTTGAAATATTTAAAATGAGGCCGCTAAGATACGGTTTTTTCTTAGAAAAATCACATGAAAGGAACCTGATCAGCTTTCATAAGACATTGATTCCATTAACCGGCATGGTAAAAGATGAAATTCCTCATATATCTTTGCAACAGGCAAATCCATCAAAACTTAAAGAGGATCTCGCTGAAGCAAAACCCTCTTTATTATTCTAAAATATGTTATAGTCACCGTTAAGGTTATTCCAGCGAACCAACAGTTTTCTCAACCTCATCAAGAATCTCAGCCGACTTTATTAAAGCCTTCATGTTGGTATGATCGTCGTAAAGTGGCCTGTCCACATCAAGAAAATCGACATATTTGCGCACAGTTTCCCACGCTTTCTGAACGCCCATACCAAAACTGTATTCTTCTTTTCGGAAGTCCAGCGCCTGTGCAGCTGCCATAATCTCAATTCCCAAAATACCATAAGCATTATCCAGTATCTGAAAATTCTTTATGGCTGTATTCATACCCATTGACACAAAATCCTCCTGATCGGCAGCAGCCGGGATGGACTGGATTGATGCAGGAGTGGAAAGAATACGCTGCTCTACAATTTGCATATCGGCAGTGTATTGACTTAACATCAAACCTGAAAACATACCAGCACCTTTGGTTAAAAATGATGGAAGACCGACATTAAGGGCCGGATGATTCAGGCGATTCATACGCCGTTCAGACATCACACTAACCATAGTAATGCAGGAGCCCACCATATCCATTGGCACAGCAACGGGTGTACCCTGAAAATTTGCCCCTGAGAGCTGCAGTTTTTCATCGGGAAAAAAGATAGGATTATCGCCCACGCCATTCAGTTCAATTTCCACCTGCGATCGGGCATAAGCCAGGGCATCGTGCGCTGCGCCAATTACCTGTGGTGTAGAACGCATGGAATAGGCATCCTGCACTTTACATTTGACCTTCCCTTCTTTGAGGTCGCCACCTGCAACCAGTTTATTAATGGCATTTGCACTGCGTACAGCTCCCTTAAAACCACGCACTTCATGTAATTTGGCAGTATAAGGTTTCATATTGGCTTTGAGTGCTTCCAGTGACATAGCTGCACCAATTTCGGCCTGTTTAAGCCATTTATTGGTATCGTACAGCAAAATTGCACTCATGGCGGTCAGCACATTTGAACCATTGATGGTGGCAAGGCCATCTCGGGCTTCAAGTCCCGGAATGGGTATACCGGCTTTTTCCATGGCTTCTTTACCGGGCATAAGCTCCCCCTGATAGTAGGCTTTCCCTTCCCCCATCATTAGCAGGGCTATTTGCGACATTGGAGCCAAATCGCCGCTGGCGCCGACTGATCCTTTTTGGCATACAAAGGGTGTAACGCCTTTGTTGAGCATTTCGACAAGGGTTTGTGTAATTACCAGGCGGTTTCCCGAATGGCCGTTGGCATGAACGTTAATACGACCAAGCATAGCGCCCCGAACGTACTCAATGGGTGCCGGATCGCCAATACCTGCTGCGTGATTATAAATCAGGTATTTCTGAAAATCCTTGACCTGTTCATCAGACAGCACCACCTCAGAAAACTCTCCAATGCCTGTATTAACGCCGTACATAATTTCATGTGCCTCGATTTTTTCTTCGAGCATGGCCCGGCATTTATTAATTCTTTTTACAGCGTCGGGGTGTAGCTCAACTTTCTGATTATTGCGTGCTACAGCCACAACTTTTTCAATGGTTAAATCTTTACCAGTAATTGTTAGTGTCATTCTCTCTGATTTTAAGCATTTGCAAACGTTTGCAAAATACTAATTTTTGAAGTAAGCTGTACACAATTTACTGTAATATAAAAAGATAAAAAAGTCTGCTACACAGCAAAATGCAACTAAAACCCGCAACAGGCATGTGTTTATTTTTTTTAAAAAGCCACTTTAACCATCAGCATATAATTTCTTCCCGGCATGAACCGGTTCAGTATACTACGGTAAAACTCATCGAACAGGTTTTTCACCTGTAATTCGACATTAATTTTAAATCGATTCAGATGCCACCGCCTGCCCACAGAAGCGTGGTTAAGATGATAAGGATAAAGTCCGTCGCTTTGATTGTTACTGTAAAGCAAATAACGGGTACTGTATGAATTATGCTGGTAATTGATATAGTAGCCATCATAGGCTGCAGAAGCAAAAATATTACCTGAATGTTTAGGAATAAAAGGTAATTGCTTTCCTTCAGAAATATCTACGTCAGAGAGTCCCCTACCCGCATTCACTGTTTGTGTAAACGCATAATTTGCCATTAAATATAACCGGACATTCCCTGATGACCACCGGGTTTTTAACATCATTTCAATGCCGGAAGCCTCAACACTCATTAAGTTATAAGGCTCCCATGGCCCTTTCAGACCTGGCAGCCAAATAATCCAATCGTCAATTTGAGAATAGTAGCCGGTAAATTGGCTCTCAATTGACCATTGCTTTTTTTGCAACAAATAATGTAATCCCCCATCGATCGTGTAGCCTTTTTCGGCTTTAAGATCGGGGTTACCACCCGGCTGCCAGTACATATCGTTCAACGAAGGATTACGAAAATTGCGTGTTATACTGCCCTTAAAAACAAGATTTTGCGAAGTAATTGGCTTATAATTTATGCCAAAAGTATAAATCATCGGGGTGTGTCGCTTTTCCAGCCAATCCTGCCGCAATGTTACAGAAATCTGGAGGGGTGCAAAAGGTTCGTAGTAAATAGCACTCATAACTGAAGCCTCTTGCCGTGTGACATCATATCCAAGCAGGGCAGCTGTGTCGTACGATGCAATATCATACAGGTTATAATCGCCTTTTAGATCTACGGTAATTTTATCAGAAAACCTGTATTGACCAGAAAACTGGTTGTACCAACTTTGCATATCACTTCCGGAGTTCACATTCAGGTTTTCCTCATTATTTACGGTATAACCATTTACATAATCAACCTCCTGAAAATCGAAACCGGAATGAAATTTAAAAGTCCACGCGTCACCGAAAAAACCTGAATTCACAACGGCTTTAACCGTTCGATCGTCCTGCCGGTTAATACGCTCCTTTGAATCGTCGCTGCTCTCATCGGTTAAAACTGTAGGAATAGAGCGATAAGCATCCTGCCACCACACCTTTGCTGAGAGCTGCCACTGCGGCAAAGGTCGGTAATAGACCTCCTGCATGACGCCATATCTACCATAATCGGCATTTTGATTACGTTGAACCTCAGGCTCCGGGAGTAAGTGTTTATTCAAAAAGTCATAGTTGTTTTTCGAAAAAAAATGGTAGGCCCGCGTCTTAGATTGCACTGTGGCTGAGCCCAGATTTATTTGGGCAAACTCGCTGAATGTATGAAAACTGCCCACTCCCTGGTGATATCGGCCACTAAAGCGATTTTTCCAATCTACTTTATTACGAATACTGATATGGCCACCAAGGCCCCCGCTTTGCTCACTTACTGAAGCCGCACCATGCTGCAATGTGAGGTCATCAATAATATTCACCGGAATCAATGAAAAGTCAACCATTCCCAACATTGGGGAATTGATATTGATTCCATTCCATGAAACCTGGGTATGAGAGGGTGCTGTGCCGCGAAATGATGCTGTGGAAAGCGCACCGCGGCCATAATTTTTGATATAAACAGGTGTGTTTTCTGCTAAGACCTCAGATAAATCAGCACTGATTTTTTCCAGTAAAACAAGGGAATCAACCCTGGTCTGTTTCAGCCCGGCATCGGCCTTTTGGAAAAGTCGTTGTTCAGATATCTCCACCTCAGGGATACGAAACACGGAGTCCTGTATACCCTGGGCGAAGGATATCACATAATTAAAACAAACCACTATGCATAAAACATATTTACGCACACTCTTCTATTTTTTGATTACTTTTTCCACAAAAATTCCGGAACCGGTATTCAATTGAACCAAATACAAACCCGGGCTATATGCAGCCATATTTATGCTCTCGCTGCCTTGAATATATTTTTGATAAATAACGTGTCCCGCTCCGTTGTAAACACGCAATTCTCCACTCGTAGACTTCACATTTAGCAAATCGGCGAATGGATTAGGATAAATATCAATTAATTCATTGCTGGTCAAATTATCAAAACCGTTCCCCAAATCCACAGCTGCTGTAGCAGTAGCCGAAATATTTGGAAAACCTGCAAGTGTAGCAGTGACTTCGAGCTCGCCTGATTGAGTAAGATGGAGTATATTATCCCCATCAACAGAGGCCCCGCTCAAATTTACAGACCAGTTAACGTCATAATCGGCAATCAGCCTCCCCTGATCAAAAGCATAGACCTCCAACTGCAAGGTGTTTTCATAAATCACAGGTGGTAAATCTTTTATTACGAGCGCAAGCGTTTCGCCGGTTATTGTAGCGTTTGGTGCCACATCAACAGCACCGGTTATCTCTGTAGAGACCTCTCCGAGCCATCCTCCGTGAGCCAGCATACCATTTTGCACTTTTACAAAATCAACTTCATCCAACTGCACATAATTGCCGGCTGTATCGACGGCCCAATTTAGATCAAAAGCATCACCTCCCGAATTCTCCACCGTTTGTGTATAAGGGTTATCCGGCATATCATAGGGCGCCTCACCGCGAAACTCATTATCGGCATAGCCAAAACCCCGTTGGTAGATTTTCACCATTGAACTGGTGCTATCGACCGCCGGAAAGATTCGCGATGCCGTAAAACCGTATGTTTCCTGGTTAATTTCCGGAAAAGAATCGGCCAAAGGGTAATAAGGTTGGGGATGCACATCATTGGCATAAATATAGCCACTATTTCCAAGGTTATCACTCCATGGTACATTTGCCGCTACACCAACTTGCGGGTTAGTATAACTTACCCGGTAATTATGAACCGTGCCTGAAAAATAGTAATCGCTACCGGCCAGTTGATACCATGTATCATCGGCTAAACCATTCTGATTGTCATCTCTCATTACCCACACAATACCGGGCTCGCTCCAATCGGGCATGGGATTGCCGAAAACAGTAAAATCCACACCATAAGGATTATCAGGATGGTTCTCCACAGGTGTTGCAAATTTGAACACTACATAGCCTCCCCATGCACCAAGTGACAGGTGACCATTTATACCTCCGGTGATACTACCGGCAGCAGAAGGCGTACCCCATGGAGCCTCATTAATCAGTTGCCCCGGAGCAGGCTTATACTCAAGCACCTCGCTGATATACTGGGCATGTGATGCATTTATTCCCGCTACCAGTAAGACTGCTGAGCATACGCATAAGATTTTATAAAAATATGTATTAAACATTGTACTATTGTTTCACAATACGTTTGGTCGTAATTTGTTGTCCATTTTGAATTTTCAGTATATACATGCCGTCGGGATATGCAGACAGGTCAATTTGCCGGCTATGCAGGGCATTTTTTATTTGTTGTAGTGCCTTTCCGGTATAATCATACAATATACAACTGAATGTTTCGGTCGACTGTGATGAAACGGTTACCCGTTCTTTCGCAGGATTAGGATAAAGCGCGAATTCTGATTTTAAGGTAGTTTCCCTCTCTATTCCAACTTCTGCCTGGCCCACATAGAAATTATCTGCGCAATAATAAGCTGGTGTATTCATACCCCACTGGCCTTCGTCAGATGAAGATAATGCCATTTGCAAGCTATCGACAAACCCGAGCGACTCGAGATCGATCCATTGCCAGGTTTCCACAATATAATCTTTGGAGTTATCCTCAAACCTGTAGTCAGCAAGGTAAAATGAAATTGTATCGGTAGGCATTTCATTATAAAAACCCCAAACCTGCAATTTAAACCAGTCTGGATCGGAACCGGTTACGCCACCAAACTTTTTAGTAAACGCATCGCCGTATTTCATTGAAAGGGCCGCATAAGTATTATTAGTTACATAAAACCCTTTCACTCGGTGTGCGTTTTCATCATCAATACTAATTACGGGCATACCTGAAGCATATGAAACGCCATAAGTAGCACCATCTGAAGAAACCGAATCAAAGCCGCTGCCAGTGATGGCACTATATTGATTGCCATAACCCGCAGTACTATCATCTGTTACAGTTGAATAAGCCCAACCATTCCATGAACCATAATCTGGGTTATAATTATTTGGAAAAGCTAATAAACCCGATGTAAAACCTCCGGATGCATCTGACCCATTCCAATAATCATCCGCTCCGAGCCCCATACCTTCAAAGTCGCTAACTGTGTAGTCGCCGGTAATCTCAGGATATGCACCCAAAATCATTTCTACACTTACAGATCTGCCTGCATTAGTGGCCGTTATGTAAATTGTTGTTTGGCCCGGTGCTACAATCTCAATTTGCAGAATTTGATCCTGTACACTCACTCCGGCTACTTCACTATTGCTGCTCGAAACCGTATAACTAAAATTATCAACGTCATCCGGATCTGTAAAGTGATTATTTAAATCAACAAAGATACTTTCAATTGAGGCCACTGTTTGTAGTGTTTCAAATGGCTCAGCCACCACAGGCCCATAATTATCTCCATTAACTTTAACCACTGGTCGTGCATAAGAGAGCACAAAAGCACCATTATGCTCGCCCGGCTCCTTAACATCACCAATGGTTTTAACCATTGTAAACCAGTCATAATCGCCACCGGTAGTTGCCAAAGTATCATAAGTATTGCTGGAGCTGTTATAAATGGCGATCACCTTATCGCTGCTGTAATCATTGAAAGTAAAAACCACATTACCTGCCTGATCTACATCTGTATCGTATGCTCCTGCAGGAATATTAGTTAAAACAGCACCTTCCTCAAACGGCAAAGGGCTTGCCGTGGTATCCTCCATAACTGTAAGGAGGGCGTCGCCAGAGAAGCGAACCAACTGGTTGTTATTCGTAAAAGATGTACCATAATACAGATTTCCACTGGCATCGATGGCAAAACCAGCAGAGTTGCCTCCGGTTTCAACAAGTAAGCGATGATCATCATTACCCGTGGTGTCGAGCAAATATATTTTATTGGGCTCACCGTAAACAGCGCCATCGGCAATAAGGTAACCGTTAAATATCTCCAGATCAAAATTACCGGTGAGGGTTGCCTCATGATGCCATGTTCCGGTAGATGTTGGGATTCTGTAAATTCTGTCGTCGGAGTTACCTGTTACGGTATATCCGGCCCAAATTTCTGTCCCATTTTCATTGACAGTGATAAAACTTGGAAAAGCGTCATAGGTATCGGGCTTTGCGTAAGTTGCCAATTCGTTTCCGGTCGCGAGGTCCAACACACGAATGGTATCCCCCTCATTTCCATAAAGTAAACCGTCTCTGATATCAAACGTAGAGAACAGATCGTAATTGACTAAAATATCCTGAGCCACATAATTCTCTCCGGCACTCACATAGCTATCCTGTGCCTTAATTCCGGCGGCATAGATCATTGCTACCAAAAACAAAAAGTAAAGCTTTTTCATGAAAAATAAATTTAAAAATTAAACAAAAAAATAACCTCACCCTTTGGCAACAGGCTTATTTTATCTCATTTAAAATGATTTAGAATTCTGCTGCCAATAAGGTTCTTTTTCAGATTGCAGCAGACGATACTGTGGATAGCTCTATACCAGTATGATCAGCTTCCTGTTCACCGCAGGCTGCGAAATCTGATATCACTGGCAGGTCTTCTGACTCTCCTCTGGTTACTGGCGCCTTCCCATTCTTCAGTTAAGAAAAGTGGCATGTTGCCAGTCCTTTGATGAGGATCACAGCAGCGGGAACTGTTGCCGAATTTCGCGGCATTCCCTTTTCATCCCATGGTTAAAAAACCATTTCGGGAACCAATGATGAGACAAAGGTATGATTTTTTAATATCAACATAAATATTTTAAAAAACATATTTTTCAATTACTGTTGCAGGAACATGAGCAAAGATTCGTACAGTAACGGTTCATAAGCATTATGAATAAAAAAATGCCTTTTAAAATAACTCATGTTTAGGATTTCTGCTTTCTAAAGACCTTGGATATAATCTATAAACTTATCAGAGCCCCATTTGGTGGCCCCGGTCTCTTTGAGTAAGAGGTTCCCTTTTTCATCTATTAAGAAGGAAGCAGGGATTTTTTTACTATGGAGCATTTCTCCGGCACGGCTTTTTTGTCGGTAAAGTGGCAGATCGTAACCTTTTTGTTCAATATAAGCAGCAGCTTTATCGAGATCTTCATTTACCAGCACCACCAGGTGAATATCGTCACCGGCTTTTTCGTACAATTTCGCCAATGCAGGCAGCTCAGCCACACAATGGTGACACCATGTAGCCCAATAGGTCAACAATACCGGCTTATCAAGCATGTTGCCCAGCTGATAAATCTGTCCTGATTCGGAGGCATAAGCCAATGTCAGTTCTGCAGGTGGTAATGCTTTTTTTTCGGTGACTTCAATATCAGGTGATGACATAAATAACCTGACCACAACTGATCCAACCTCACGGCGCCATGATGGCACAAGCATCACAATGATAAGCGCGACCAATACAATATCTGATATAATAGAAGACTTTTTACGTTTTTTATACTTATCGAACCATTTTTTAAGACCCATAATTTCTGAATTTCATTTAAGGCGCTATCCAGTCGCCATTATCTTTAATTAATTGTACTAGCTCATCAACAGCTTTTGCAGATGAAATGTTTTTCCGCTCGGGGTTTTTGCCTTTGTACAAGGTAACCTTCCCGGGCGCGGCCCCGACGTAGCCATAATCGGCATCAGCCATTTCTCCCGGGCCATTCACAATGCAACCCATTACGCCAATCTTAAGGTTGTACAGATGCCCTGTTTTTGCTTTCACCTCCTGCAATACTTTTTCTATATCGAACTGTGTGCGGCCGCATGACGGGCAGGCAATAAACTCAGTTGTGGTTGTTCTTGCTCTTGAAGCCTGCAATATTTCAAAATCCAGTTTGCCAATAAAAGACATATCAGGTAAAAATGGGTTGGTAAGCCAAATCCCTTCGCCAAAACCATCGATAAAAAGCGGTGCTGAATCTGCAGCAGCCTTTATGGTCATCAATTCTGTATTTTCTTCAATATAGTTACGCTTTACAATCACCGGATGATTTAACCTGTGTGCCTGCATTTGCATAAAAAACGCCCTTTGATCTGCGGTTCCGTTAATATGTGTGGTTTCCAAAACAATAACTGTATGCGGATCATTGCGTAGTATTTCAATCATTTCATCAGAAAGCTCTTCGTTTCTGAGATACACCCATTTTTCCTTCAAACGCATCAATTTATGAAGCTGCACATATTCTGCACGCGTCAGCACAGGTAATGCTTGTTCTGTGGGTTTTCCGGTAACACTTGTCTCGTAAAGCAATTTCAAGCCATCAGGCAAATCGACCTGCACCTGAGTGGTGCTTACAAATATATAATCGGCAGCACGTCGTGTGGCACTCCATCCACTTTCAGTCGACTCATAACCTAATTGCTCAATAACCCTTTTGTCAATTACTTCCACATGTCTCAGGTCTACAATTACAGCAGGCCGATCCGGGTTAATGCTTAAATTCCCCTGCGCTTTACGACGCGCAAAAACCAATGGATTGTATCCATGCGTTTCTGGAACTTTCACTGCGGTTGAAGAACGATTAGTAAAATGATTAACCAATGTAGCGGCCACAGGAATTTCTGCCACCGGATCCTCAGTTAGAGATACCCGTATGGTATCACCCAAACCATCATTTAGCAAAGCTCCGATACCCGCTGCAGATTTAACTCTGCCAGACACACCATCCCCGGCTTCTGTAACACCCAAATGCAAAGGGAAGTACATCTCCTCATTTTGCATAGCTGCAACAAGATTGCGATAGGCCTCCACCATCACACGTACGTTTGAGGATTTGAGCGACACAACAACATTTTCAAAACTAGTTTTTTTGCAAATGCGTAAAAACTCCATAGTCGATACCACCATGCCTTTGACTGTGTTGCCATAACGGCTCATTATGCGATCTGAAAGCGATCCGTGATTAGTTCCAATACGTAATGCAGTGCCGTTCGCTTTGCAAACTTCAATCAACGACACAAATTTTTTCTCCAAACGATCCATTTCTATGTTCCATGCCCCATCGTCAAGCTTGCTATCTTCGAACTTTGCTCTTTTATCAACAAAATTTCCTGGGTTAATGCGCACTTTTTCGATGGAGCTACCAGCCAACATTACAGCAAGGTCTGCATTGAAATGTACATCAGCTACTATTGGAGTATCATACCCCAT
This sequence comes from Salinivirga sp., assembly GCF_035268865.1. Lineage (GTDB taxonomy): Bacteria > Bacteroidota > Bacteroidia > Bacteroidales > Salinivirgaceae > Salinivirga. Next base: position 43,162 of record NZ_DATFKB010000248.1, read on the forward strand.
AGCTTTCAGTCCCTTACTTATTGCTATCAACCCATCAGCATCTTTGCGATGGCGCACCGTATAACGCACCAGTTCACCTCCCGCTTCAATAATTTCTATTGCCTGTTTTACAGAAGCTTCCACATTGGTTGTTGCCGTGTTACACATTGACTGTATCCTAACCGGGGCATCACCTCCAATGGCGACATTCCCTACGTGCACCTGCTCTGTTTGGAAACGCTTATGTTGATTAAGCGGATATGGAAATTTATCGGTCATGTAATTAAATATTTATGCAAAAATAGCGATCAATACAGTTTTTTGTTCTATAAACCTTTAGTTTTTAAACAATCGTTCAATTTTTGCCATAATTTGAGCAGGACAGCTCATTGATGCTTATATTTGTAGTTGGAAAGAAATTTGCTAATCATTTATCAATTGATAACAGACCGCCTATGTCCGCATATTATCGCATAGCAGTAGATGGCTTCTCATCGTGTGGCAAAAGCACACTTGCCAGGCAAATTGCCGAGGTTCTTGGCGCAGTGTATATTGACTCGGGTGCAATGTACAGGGCTGCTACCCTGCTCGCCATACAAAACAATTGCATTAGAGACTGGCACCTCGACACAGGTTGCTTCATGCCTGTTATTCAACATGCTACAATTGAATTCCGAACCACAGACAACCATTTACTATTGAACGAAAAAGATGTGGAAAAAGAGATCAGGAGTCCGGAGGTGGCAGACCATGTAAGCGAAGTAGCCAGTCATGGGTTTATAAGAGAAATCATGGTACAAATGCAACGAAGCTACAGTGAGAAATCCCCTGTGGTTATGGATGGACGCGACATCGGAACCCATGTATTTCCCGATGCTGAAGTTAAAATATTTCTCACGGCAGAACCCCGTATACGGGCCGAACGCCGCTACCAGGAACTACAGGAACAAAGTGTAAACATTAGTTTTGATGAAGTTTTTGAAAACGTAAAAAAACGGGACGAAAAAGATCAAAACCGTTCTGTTGCACCTTTACGAAAAGCAGATGATGCAATTGAAATAAACAACAGCTACCTCAGCAGGAGTGAACAACTTGAGCAGGCACTTGAAATTGTTCACAAAAAAATTGGTGATGTATTATGATTCATGTAGAAATTGACCCGAACAGTGGATTTTGCTTCGGCGTAGTGCGTGCAATAAAAATGGCTGAAGACCACCTGGCAAAGGGAAAAAACATTAGCTCGCTGGGAGAAATGGTACATAACGCTGAGGAGGTTAAGCGGCTTGAGGCAATGGGTATGCATACCATAACCTGCCGGGATCTTGACCGGGATAAAAACCAAACCGTTTTGATCAGGGCGCATGGCGAACCACCCTCCACGTATGCCACATTAAAAGATAAAGGACGCCACATAGTTGATGCAACCTGCCCTATTGTTTTAAAACTGCAGGAAAGAGTAAAAAAAACTTATGAAAACCATCCCGGAGCACAAATTGTAATTTACGGAAAAAAAGGCCATGCAGAGGTGATTGGACTGGCAGGACAAACCAATGGAGATGCCTTTATAATGAATAATGCAGAAGATGTAAAAAAACTGAACCCCGATAAACCGGTTTTTATGTTTTCGCAAACCACGATGCCCCTGGAAGGTTTTGCTGAGATGAAAACAGCACTTGAAACCTACATAGAGGCAGAGGTTATTTCATACGACACTATTTGCAGAAAAGTAGCACACCGTATACCAGAAGTCAAACGCTTTGCAGCCATGCATGATGTATGTGTTTTTGTAAGCGGCAAAAACAGTTCAAATGGTAAGATGCTTTATAATGCTGCTAAAAAAGCCAATTCAAGTACTTATTTCGTTAGCCATGCAAATGAAATAGACAAACGATGGTTCAAAAACGAAATGAGTGTAGGTGTTTGCGGAGCAACATCTACCCCTCAATGGCAGATGGAGGAAGCTAAAACAACCATTGAAAGCTGGTACAAAAACGATTGAAAACCAGCTCCAAAACCACATGCCCTTAAATGTGATATCGCATATGCTGGTAACCTCAAAAAAATAGCCCTGAAACAGATGTTTAGAGATAAAAAACTGCTTCAGGGCCAAAAATCATATTTTTCTAAACATCTTTAAAATCAGGCGTATTTTTCATTTCATTATACTTTTTTATACGCTTCTGATCAATTTGATCACCATTCCTGAAAAATGGCTTTGCATCAAACCTTTTGTCAATGGACTGTATTCGGTCCAGATAGCCTTGCGCTTTGCGGTAATCTCTAAGCAAAAAACTTGTGTTGGCCAAATTTAACAGCGCATAGCATGTGATTTCTTTATTTACGCGCGATTTGCGCTTATTAAGATTAGATTCTTTCAGGGCTTTGGCCCATATCTGTCGTGCTGGTGTAATAGCCTTTTTATAGGCTGGCAGGTCTTTCTCTTTTATAAAAGTTTGCGTGGCTTTAAATGCTATTTCCCGGGCACTGTTAAAGTCTGAATAATCGAAACGTTTAAATTTATCAACTGTATAAAATTTAATTGTTCTGTTGGCATTATAAAGCATAAACTCGTCATTAATCCGGTCGTTTATGGTTTCGTTTAAAACTTGCTGCACAACTTCTTCAACTTTTTTATCAAGTGCCCAACTTTCCATTTTTGATTTAGCCTCTAACTCGGTTCCGCCGGTTTCCTGCGCCATTACATTCTTTACAATTTTACCTGAATAGTATTTATGCTGCTCATATTTACCATTGTCATCATTGGCTTTTTTGCCTGACAGCACATAATCTACCTTATACTGAATATTTGATTTGGCCACAAAAGTTGTATACCCACGGGTAATTTTAGTGGTTTTTATTGGTGAGGTTTTCACTTTGTTCAAAATAATTTCAATTTCAATACAATCTTTCGGGTTATTGGCCCCTGCCTTTTTCTCCAAACCATTTAAATCGAGATTTAAATTGTAGTTTTTTGCATCTAACGAGGGGTGTCCCGGCGCCACCGTTACATCAACTGAATAACATTTAAATCGGGGTGGGATTGGTTTTGCGGGGTAATGTTTAATTTGATAGTCCAGGTCTTTTGAACTAATACGTTGCCCCATCATCATTGAGGTTAAAAATGCGAAAATCAATAATAAGCTTACTCGTTTCATAATTGTTGTTTTTGTTTTTATAATAAATTAAGAAAAATGTGATCGAAACTAAACAGGCCACTGCTCAAAATCAATACCTCTAATATCGCGAAACAATTGCACTGCGTAAATATCAGTCATTCCACTAATAAAGTCCAGCACATAACGCAGGCGGTTATACAAATCTCCTTCACGCACCTCAAATTGCGCCGGAATCAACGATAATAATTGCTGGCTGTATGATGCTTCAGGGTTCATTGCGGCACCCACAAACTCTTCAAGCAATGTTCCCAGCACATGATAGCCAGCGAGTTGTATTTTAACTACAGAACGATGATTATAGATTTTCTCGACGCTCACTTTTTTACAGCGTTTCATATTTTCCCTCAGATAATCGGGCAGATGTTTGTACAAGGGATCCTGAAAGGTGCCGTTCATAATCGCATCGTAATTTTCCACAAACACATTGGCACTGGCGTTGACGAGTTTATTAATTATTGAAGCCCGCAGAAAGGAAATCAGTTCATTCTTATCCGTAACCTCTTTTTGTACCTCTTCAAACTTTTGTTTCAATGATTCATCAGCCTCATAAAAAGGAGCCAGATATCGTATAATTTCCTCATAGCTGAGAATTTTTAATCTGTGCGCATCTTCCATATCCATCAGCAAATAAGAGATGTCATCTGCTGCCTCTACCAGAAACACCAGGGGATGCCGATTAAAAGATCCGTCAGCCTGAAGATTTAAACCTGTTTGCCGGGCTACTTCCTGAAAGTTTTTTTGCTCTGTACTAAAAAAACCATATTTGTTTCCTTGCGAATGGGTTGACGCGTACGGATACTTGATCACAGAAGCCAATGTGGCATAAGTGGTTACAAAACCACCTTTCCTCCTGCCTTTAAATTGATGGGTAAGCAAACGCAAAACATTGGCATTGCCTTCAAAATATGTAAGATCTTTCCATTGTTGCTCATCAAACTCCTGCTTTAAAGCCTGACCTTTTCCATCGCGAAAAAAACGCGATAAAGCATCTTCACCGGAATGACCAAATGGAGGGTTGCCCATATCGTGACATAAACATGCCGTAGATACAATAGTAGGAAGCTCTTCAAGCAGGTGCGAAGAGGGACCATCATCAATACTCATTAAATAATTCGCAACCTTTCTACCTAAAGACCTTCCTACACTGGCAACTTCTAAACTATGGGTAAGCCGGTTATGTACATATACAGATCCCGGCAAGGGAAAAACCTGTGTTTTATTTTGCAACCTCCTGAATGCCGGAGCAAAAATTATACGATCATAGTCACGCTGGAACTGAGATCTTATCTCAACAGGATCTAACTGACGTGTATCCTGCCCGAAACGATTCGCATTTAATAATTTACTCCAATTCATTCAGTTTCATTTATTGTTAAATTACACCATCTCCTACAACCATTCTAGATGTATGACTATAGTTTTTTATAGTCTGGCTTAGAAGTGGTGGCAAGATAATTATTTTTAATTTCAGCATTTTTTTCAGCCAATTCTTTTAGCAAACGAATTCCTTTAAAAGATTTATCAATTGCAGTTAATTTTTCGGCAAATTCAATTGCTTTCTCATATTCCTGCATCATAAAATGGACTCTTGCCAAGTTCAAATAGGCTATTAAAGTTACTTTTTCATTTACCCGTGTTTTACGCTTTTCCAAATTAGATTCTGTTAACGCTTTTTTCCACAGAGCAATAGCAGGCTTAACCTCTTTCTTAAATGCATCTAATGCGGTTTTATCCTCGACCAATAATTTAGAGGCATTGAGAACAATTTCCTGGGCCTCATCAAAATCGCTGTAATCGAACCTTTTAAATTTCTTAATTTTAAAAAATCTCAACATTTTCATCTCCTCTGTAAAAGTCAACTTCTTTGTTAATTGCTTGGAGAGATATTCATTGTAAAGGTCTTTTTTGAATGACCGCTTTTTTCTTGTTTTAATTTTCCTTAATTGCTTTTGAGCAGTTTGTTTATTCGGATATTTTTTAGATTTTATCCTAACAGTCTTAGTGATTGTACCACTTTGATATTTTTTATATTTATCTTCAACATCACCTGTTGGATTCTCAACAAAACCGTAAATTTTGTAATTAACTTTCTTATAAAAATCCTCCTGGGCATAATAGTACGTTTTTCGCCCACCATTTACCTTTTTAGATACACTTTTGGTTTCGTATTTCTTGGTAGTAAACGGCATTACTGATAATTCAATTTTAAAGAAATCTTTTTCAGGGAGTTCGTTCTCAACCTGCTTCAAACCTTTAATCTCAACATTAGAGGGCACCGGAACATGGTTTACAAAATAAATTTGGTAAGTATCATACCTTTCTGGGATGGGCTCTGTTGGGTATTGTTTGTAGGAATATGTTACTCTTTCACCATCCAAACGCTGGCCAAAACCTTGAAAAGTAACAAAAATCAAGGCTAATAAAAATAATTGTTTCATAACTTTTGTTTTTTGAGTTCAGCAGCAAAATTAACAGAAATATGCCAAAAGCAAAAAACACATATAACCATATGTTGGAAAATTTCATAAGTCAACAAAAATCCTAATAGAAGGAAAATCCAATAAACTTTTCTATCTTTATCAGCGAATAAAGCTATGAGAATCCAAATAAAAACATTTCACTATGAGAAATTTCTTCCTAAAGACCACCTTAATGGTGTCTTTCCTAACTTTGTGTGCCCTTTTTCTTCAGGGCCAAAAATTTGAGTATGCAGATGGTTGGGGCAAACAGGGCCTGACTATCGAACAACAAAAATCAGATGGAATAACTTTTAACTATTCCATAAAAGAGTTTGTGCTTACAGATCAACAAATTAAGGGTGAAGTACTAAAAGTGGTGCAGTTACCCGGCAACATGCTTCCGAATGATGCCGGAATGCCCAACTTACCGGGCGAGAGTAAAATGGTAGCCATTCCCCTTGGTGCAAAACCAAAACTCAAAGTTACAGACTTTAAAGTTGAAACCATTGAGAATGTAGCCATTGCACCTGCTCCAGTCATTCCACTGGACACAGATGAAAAGCCAATGGTTTATGAAAAAGATGAAAAAGTTTATTCTGCAGACCGTTTTTACCCTGCAGATCCTTTTAAAATCTCTGAATCCATAAAAATAAGAGGCGTAAATGCTGTAACGCTTGGAATCACACCTTTTCAATATAACCCGGTTACAAAGGTTTTAAAAATTTACCGTGACATAAAACTGGAAATAGCATTTGAAGGTGGAAATGGGAAACTAAGTGATGCCAAATACAGAAGCCGTTATTGGGAATCAATCCTTCAGCAAAACATCATCAATTATAACGCTTTACCGAAAATCGATTTTGCTCAACAAAACACACCCAGCAAAGATGGCGAAGCAGATTATGTGATTCTGACCATTGACAATCCGGACTTTATAGCAAAAGCCAATGAAATTGCTGAATTCAGAAGAAAACAGGGAATTTCGAGTATGGTCATCACTACAACAGACGTGGGCGGCAATACAGTCACAGCTATTGAAGACTGGGTAGACAATGCGTACAACACCTGGACAAACCCACCTGAAGCCTTCCTGCTTCTTGGCGATTATAGTACAGGCTCCAATGGCATTATTTCTCATTTATATGAACACCCTGCTTCTGGGTGGGGTTACCCGGATTTTGCCTCTGACAACCGCTATGCCGATGTGGACGGCGATGAACTCCCGGACATTGTATTCGCAAGAATTACAGCAGAAAACACTGATCAGCTCAACACCATGGTATCAAAATTCATGGATTATGAGCAAAACCCACCGACAGATGCTGGTTTTTACGACAATCCTATTACGGCCTTAGGCTGGCAAACAGAACGTTGGTTTCAAATCTGTTCAGAAGTAGTAGGCGGATTTTGGAATAACGAACTTGGTAAAAACACAGTCAGAATTAATGCTGTGTACGAAGGCAGCCCTGCATCTGACCCATGGTCAACTGCTACAAATACGGAAACTGTAATGAACTATTTCGGACCAAACGGACTGAATTATTTGCCTGAAACCCCCGGGGAACTTGGTGGGTGGACAGGCGGAACAGCAGGAGACGTGGCCAATGCCATAAATAATGGAGCATTTATGCTACAACACCGCGACCATGGTGCATATTATGGTTGGGGCGAACCTGCATTTCAGACCGACAACATCAGTTCATTAACAAATGTGGACAACAAACTCCCTTTTATCTTCTCCATTAATTGCCAAACAGGAGCTTTTCATAACCCTGACACCGACCCAACTTTTACTGAAGCCTTTCACCGTTACACATACAACGGACAAAATAGTGGTGCACTGGGATTAATTGCTGCAACAGAGGTGTCTTATTCATTTGTAAATGACGTATACGTTTGGGGTCTTTATGATAACATGTGGCCTAATTTTATGCCCGATGAAACAGCTGAATTCCCTGCCGGTTTTGTATATCCGGCCTTTGGAAATACTGCGGGTAAATATTTCCTTGAACAATCATCGTGGCCATACAACACAGACAACAAGCAGGTAACGCACAGGCTATTTCATCATCACGGCGATGCTTATCTGAACGTATACACTGAAGTACCCCAGGAACTGACTGTAAACACACCTGATTCACATGTATTTGGAAGCAGCACAATTGATATATCTGCAGATGAAGGTGCTACAATAGCAGTAACCTACTTCAATGAAAACACACAACAAACGGATATTCTGGGTACTGCAATAAGCACAGGAGGGACAACCACAATAAATCTCTCAGAGATACCCAATCCGGGAACTGAGATGCTCATAACCATCACAAAACAAAATTATTTCCGTCACACATCAACTGTTACTGTAATTGCCCCATCCGGGCCATACGACGTGGTTGATAGTTTCACTATAAACGATGGTGAAAACAACGCTGCAGATTTTGGCGAAACATTTAACCTGGATATCAGCATCAAAAACGTTGGGGTCGACCTTTCTGAAAACGTAGAAGTTACACTTACCACTGAAGATACCAATGTAATTTCACTTACCAATGCCAGCAATGTGAGCTATGGCGATATTCAGCCAGATTCTATTGAAACAAGCAACGGTAGTTTTACTGTAGAGCTGGCCAACAACATACCTGATGAAACCACCATAAGCTTTGATGCAGTAATTACCGATGCAGCAACTAAAAGCACTTATGAGGGTAGTCTTTCATTTAAGGTTAATGCTCCTGTAATAACCATCGGTACTATGATTATAGATGATGCTGCAGGGAACGGCGATGCAATTCTCGATCCGGGCGAAACCGCTGATATCGTAATTCCGGTTACCAACATAGGTCACGCAGATGTAACAAACGTAATTGGAAACATTGCTTCATCAAGCACAAACATTACCATAAATTCAGCCACAACAAGTCCGGTTGAACTCACTACAGAAGGAACTGAAAACCTGATTTTTAATGTAACAGCTGATGCGGCCACACCTGATGGTACTCCTGTAAATATCGATTTTAATGTTGATGCAGGCGCTGAGGGACAATACGCTGCAACAGAAACAAAATCGCTGGTTATCGGGTTCGTTCCCGAATATTGCGATGCTGGTTCTGACAACCAAAACGATGAACATATTTCAAGAGTACAATTTGTAGACATTGACAATACATCTGGCGCTTCAAGTTATACCGATTACACTGATATGTCGACAGATGTTTTTGTAAACGAATCGTACCCCATTACTATTACAAACGGAGAACATTGGAGCGGCGACGAAATGGGTTGCTGGGTCGACTGGAATTACGATGGCGACTTCGATGATGCCAATGAAAACATATCTATCAACTACTCAGAGCCAGATGGCACGGGCACCATCACCATACCCGCCGATGTACATATTGGTATGCTAACTATGCGTGTAAGAGTTAAATACTCTTCGGGCGATCTTACGCCCTGTGGCAATACCAGTTATGGAGAGGTAGAGGATTACACCATCAATGTAATTTCTCCGAATATTTATGCCGGCGAAGCAAGTGCTAATCCATTAGAAATATGTAGTTCAGGAACCACCACACTTAATATTACCGACTGGATTGGCGATAGTCTCCAGTGGCAGCAATCGGAAAATGGCACCACCTGGACAGACATTACCGATGCCACAACAGAAAGCTACACAACTACAACGTTTACTGAGAACCGATATTTCAGAGCTGAAATATATGCTGAAGGAGAAAACCCGGTAACTACCGATGTGCTCTTTGTAGAGGTATTCGAAACTCCGGTTGCAGGCACAGCTACCTCCAACACTAATGAAATATGTGGCGGCGAATCTGTAGAGCTTAGTCTCGAAGGTAGTACCGGCAGTATCCAGTGGCAAAGTTCAACAGACGAGGCAAACTGGACCAACATAAATGGAGCAGTTACAACACCATACACAACCACTGCGCTCACAGGTGATATTTATTTCAGAGCACAGGTGAGCAATGGAGTTTGCACTGCTGTTAATTCCAACAGCTCCTTTGTTACTGTTAATGAATCGCCCGATGGTGGAACAGTTACAGCTGAAAATACAGCTATTTGTGAAGGCGAATCAACCATCATTAGTTTAGCGGGCCATGTCGGCACAATACAATGGCAGAAGTCGACAGACCAGGAATCCTGGACAGACATCACAGATGCCACAAGTGAGACATATACAACCGAAGCACTGACAATGGACACTTATTACCAGGCAGTATTGTCAACGGCCAGTTGTGGCAGCGCCACCTCAAACAATGTTATGATTGACACTTACGCACCATTGACAGCTGGTTCAGTGGAGAGCAACACAAGTGAAATATGCGCCGGCGAAACAGTTGATTTAAACCTAAGCGGTTATAGTGGTAACATACAGTGGCAAAAATCTGATGATGGCAGCAGCTGGCTAAATATCTATGGAGCTACAGCCGAAACTTATACCTCTAATGCATTATCGAGCGACAGATATTTCAGAGCAAGAGTGTCAAATGCGGGATGTGGTGAAGTCTATTCCAACGAATTGTTAATTACTGTTAATCCGCTTGCCGAAACTGGCGCAATAACCTCAGATGAAACTTCTGTTTGTGAAGGCAGTACCATTACGTTAAACACATCAGATTACCTGGGTACAATGCAATGGCAAGTATCTGACGATAACACAGAATGGACCAACCTGGATGGTGCAACAGCTGATAATTACACATCAGAAGTGCTCACAACATCATGCTTTTTCCGCTTGATGGCGACCAATGGTTGTGGCGATGTATATTCGGAACCACTGGAGATAAGTGTATTTGCCAACCCAATATCTGCTTTCACATACGAGACCGATAGTCTGGACATTATATTAACCAATGAATCTGAAAATGCAGATGGTTACACCTGGGACTTTGGTGACGGCGCAGGCACATCAACAGCAACCAACCCTGTATACACTTATGCTGCTGCAGGCAACTACACGGTAGCCCTTTCAGCGTCTAACGGAATATGTCCGGACAGTCAATGGAGCGAAGAAGTTAACATTTCAGGCACCGGAATTGATGATTTGGCAAAGCTGGGCATTGAGATATTCCCCAACCCAACCAATGGAATATTTAACGTAACAGTTGAGGCTAAAGCAACCATCACCATTATGAACAATACCGGTAAAATTGTACATCAGGAATTAATTAATAATACAACCACAGAGGTTGACATCAAGTCGCTTCCGGATGGTTATTACATCATAAGATTCCTTACCGGAGATCAAATGGCTTACAAGAAAATTATTAAACAATAAAAAAGCCTATAAATCAAAATGGCTGCCTCAAACGGGGCAGCCATTTTTAGTAAACTTGGTCTGAATGATACTTTTACGGGTTAATAATCACCTACTTCGGATGATAAAAATAAAACGTAGTTCCCTCTCCAACTGTCGATTCTAAACTCAAGCGCCCTCCCAGCAATTCGGCAAATCCTTTACAGATAGAAAGGCCTAAACCTGTTCCACTTTTCTTTTGATTAGTTTCCAGTTGCATGAAGCGCTCAAATATTTTGTCGTATTCATTTTTGGGAATACCGAAACCAGTATCCTTGACAAAAAACATAATCTCATTTTCAAAAACCTCATAACCGAATTCTACAGTACCTTCAGCTGTAAACTTCAGTGCATTATTTATCAGGTTTGTGAGAATTTGCTGTATTTTGGTTCGGTCAGAATACAAAATAAAATGCTCATCAGAAGTATGGGTAATAATACCAACCTTTGGGTTTGAATGAATACGTTGATGTACAGATTGCAAATCGGTTATCATCTCATTCAAATCAATTTCTTCTTTATATATTTTGGCCTGGCCTGCCTCAAGTTTTGATATATCTACAATATCTGAAATAATATGTAAAAGCTGCGTAGACTGATGATTAACAATGTTGACATATTTTGCTTGCTTCTCTTTGCTTAGTGAAGGTTTTTTTAGCATTTGAGCAAAATTCACGATTCCGTTCATTGGTGTGCGTATCTCATGACTCATATTTGCCAAAAAAGCTGATTTAAGCCGATCACTCTCTTCGGCCTGGTTCTTAGCATTGATAAGTTGCTGCTTATACCGCATTTCTTTCAATCGTGCATTTAATAAGGGTGCTACATAATTGCAAATAGAAACCAATATATTTAAATCATTTTCACTATACTCATCTGTATTTCTGGCAACTGCTACTTGCCCTATAACTGATCCATGATCATTGCTAATGGGCGAAACAATTACATTCTCAAATTTAATGTGGGTGGATGGAAAAACAAGATTTCCATTTTTCATGGCAGCCTTATTTTGTTTTAAGGATTCTCCCCATACACCCTTCCAATTTTCTTTTTTGAATACCATTAAATCGCTTTTGATCTTGTCGCCGGTCCAAACAGAATCCGTTATGGCAGGACATGCCAGATCACCATTTTTATCAATATAGCCGAAGAAGCCATATTTACTTGCAAGCTGGTTCATTACAATTGATAAAACCTGCTGATAAAAGCGATTGTCATTAAAGCGTAAAAAGGCATTTGAAATACTGGTTCGTAATTCTAATTGCGCATTGGTTTGACGGAGTTCTTTTTGTGCTTTCTTAACCTGTGTCATTTCACGAACAATAGCCAGCGTCTTGTCTTTTAAAAGAGGAACCATCCGGGTTTCATAAATATGGGTTTCACCATTAAAAATTAATGAATACTCATATTCCTGAACACCGTTTTTCAGGGTTTCTTCTATTTTTTGCATTGTTAGTTGGGCCAAAGAACCTGGTAAAATTTTAAAAATAGATTTATTCAGGAAATTTTTGGGTTCTGAATATAAATTGTCTTCTGCTGCATTATAGTCAAGAATTATCCCGTTTTTATTGAACACAAACATCAAATCTGGAATAGCATCTAATAAACTTTTAACTTTGCGTTCATTTTGAATAGCATCGTCCTTTGCCTTTAGAAGCTGTTCCTGGGTTTGTTCATACTGCGTAAAATCTTCCACAATAACCTGTGCAATAGTAGGATTAGAACCAGAAAAGAACACCGGAGTGATAGTATATTTTAATGAGAGGCTAATTCCCCAGGTTGATTGGTATTTTTTTACATTGGCAATTGTTTTTCCGGTTTTTATGCCTTCGT
>NZ_DATFKB010000249.1:0-29493 GCF_035268865.1 Salinivirga sp.
ATCATCGGTCATAGAGTCCATCCGGGAAAAGGCAAACCACTTTTTGCCCAGGTCTTTTAACGAAGCACCGAAATGATAAAGTTGTGTTTCATCCAAAATCAGGAAACGGTCGTGTGCATTTTTGAATTCGTGTGCTATTATTTTAGGGTATTGGCTGTTGTGTTTTTTCAGGTCGAGTTTGAGTTGTTTGCTGATGTTTTTGGTGTAAATGTTAGTTGAAACATTTTCGTCCCGCTTACTCAATAAAGTAAGCACAGCATCATCTACATAATTATCAATTAGTATAATGGATTTTTTTGCGCTGCGTATGAGGTCTGAGGTAAAGGTATACGCATCGAACATTTGCCCATTGAAAAAAATACCTTGTTTGGGTTTCAGCCTTTTCTCTTCAATGGCATGAAATATTTTATCGAATTTTTGGTCGGTTTCTGATTTAAATTCCAGGTGGTTCTTTTCGATAATATCCAATCGTTGAAACACATTTGAATTGGCAGTAATAAATTTGCGCATTTCTACAAAGGCATTCATAATTCTTATACTTACCTGTATGGCAGTATCGCTGCGCAATACTGCCGAAAGCATAGAAACTCCCTGTTCGGTAAATACATAAGGCAAATATTTTCGATGCTTTCCTCTTTGACTTTCTAAGGTCACAGATTGTGACCTTAAAGAATGATCTTCTCTGTTTAAGGTCACAATTTGTGACCTCAGGTTTATTGTTTCTTCTTCAGTAAGTTGAAATCGAAAACTATCAGGGAACCTGGCAATGTTCCTTTTTACTGCCTGATTAAGCACTTTCGTTTCTACATCATACATTTCAGCAATATCGCTGTCTATCATCACATGAATGCCCCGGATAGTGAAAATTTTGTTTTCAATTTCCTGCAAGCTATATTTTTCCGATTGTTTACTCATCTTTTAACTCAATTTTGGCCATGTTTTCACCAATTCGTTTATTTAGTTCAGCTTCCTCCTTCAACTGCTCCTCTAATTCGCTTTTCAGGTTTGTAAACCGCTCCTTAAAATCAAAATCATCCTCTTCCTCAGCTAAACCCACATATCGCCCCGGTGTAAGCACATAATCCAGTTCTTTTACCCGTTCAATTGGCGTTGAATTGCAAAAACCTTTGATGTCCTCGTACGCCCCTAAATCCCCTGAAGGGGACTTTTTCAGAGTTTCTTCAATTTTTGATATAACTAATTCAATATTGTTTATTACTTCATCATTTTTAAATCGAATGATAGTAAAGCCCTCTTTTTCTAAAATTTTGCTTCTTTGTTCATCCGCTTCTTTTTGTTTATCATGAATATCTCCATCAACTTCAATAACCAAAGCTTTTTCAATTGAGCAAAAATCAACAATAAACTTGTTTACAATGTGTTGCTGTCTAAATTTTGGTCCAAGTTGTTTATTCCTTAACCGTTCCCACATTATTCGCTCAGCTTTGGTAGGATTCTTTCTCATCTCTTTTGCTCTTCTACTCAATTCGCCATATAGGGCTGAATTTGAAGACTTCAAAACAGATGGAGATTTCATACCCCCTTTAGGGGGCTGGGGGGCATTTCGCCAGTTATGATATGTTTCGGCAATCTCATCTATATCCTCTTCAGAAAGCACTTTTGTTCTACGGTTGATTAAATGCCCCATGTTGCGGGCATCAATAAAAAGAATCTCACCACTGCGGTTTCTGAATTTACCATTTGTCCTATTCCTGCTCATAAACCAAAGCGATGCAGGTATTTGGGTGTTTAAAAACAATTTTGGCGGTAGGTTGACAATACAATCAATCAAATTGGCTTCTACCAGTGCTTTCCGTATTTCACCTTCGCCACCGGATTTGGTGGTTAACGAGCCTTTTGCAAGTACAAAGCCTGCTTGTCCATTGGGTGATAAATGGTAGAGAAAATGTTGTATCCATGCATAGTTTGCATTGGATGTTGGCGGCACACCATATTTCCAACGTCCGTCTTTTCGCAATAAATCACCGCTCCAATCACTTACGTTAAACGGTGGATTGGCAATAATATAATCGGCTTTTAAATCTTTATGGGCATCATTTAAGAATGAACCTTCATTGTTCCATTTCACCTGAGAACTATCAATACCACGAATGGCGAGGTTCATTTTTGCCAGTCGCCAGGTAGTTTGATTGCTTTCCTGTCCGTAAATAGAAATGTCGTTGATTCGTCCACTATGTTTCTTTACAAACTCTTCGGATTGAACGAACATACCGCCAGAACCACAGCAAGGGTCGTAAACCCTTCCATGGTATGGTTCTAACATTTTAACCAACAGTTCTACAATACTTCGTGGCGTATAAAATTGCCCGCCCTGTTTACCTTCTGCAAGGGCAAATTCACCCAGGAAGTATTCAAATACATGGCCGAGGATATCAGCGCTTCGCTCTTTGGTATTTCCAAGGGCGATATTTCCAATCAGGTCAATAAGTTCACCTAAACTTGTAGGGTCGAGATTTTGGCGTGCATAAACTTTAGGCAAAACTCCTTTCAAGGAAGGATTTTCTTTTTCGATGGCATCCATTGCTTCGTCAACAGATTTCCCAATTGTCGGTTGTTTTGCTTTTGACAAAAGAGAATTCCATCGGGCTTTTTCAGGTACAAAAAATACATTTTCTGCCTTGTATTCGTCTTTATCTTCCGGGTCTGCTCCGGCATATTCTCCTTCTCCGGCTTCAAGTTTTTTATACAGTTTTGTAAAAGCATCTGAGATATACTTAAGGAAAATTAATCCTAAAACAACGTGTTTGTATTCGGCTGCATCAATATTTTTCCTTAGTTTATCGGCAGCTTTCCAGAGTTGATTTTCTAAAGGTTCTTCAGTTGTTGTTCCGTTCTTCTTTGCCATGTATTAATTGTTTTGTGATCATAAAATTACAGAAATTGAATTCGTTTCTGTCTTTATGGTGGCAAAAATTACTAACAAAATTTATTTTTTGAAATTTGTGACCCTCTTAATCAATTGCGCTTTCTTTCAAATTTTAATCTCCGCCTTATCTTTTGAAAATTATGATATATTTAAAAATTCGCTTCTGCTAGCGATAGGCTTTTTAGTTATCACCATAAACCATATTTGATTAAGGCAAAAACTCTGGCGCTCTGCGGTGCCTTGTTCCCTGTTCAAATGCATAGGCGATTTCAAGCAATGTGGGTTCGCTCCAGGCGCGGCCAAAAATAGATATCCCCACTGGTAAATCATCCACAAATCCCATGGGTACAGTGATGTTGGGATAACCGGCATGCGCTGCTGGTGAAGAACTACCCAACTGGAAACTATCTCCGTTCACATGGTCGGTTTTCCATGCGGGAGAACCTGTTGGTGCCACAATGGCATCAAGATCATGCTCATGCATCACGCGGTCTATGCCTTCCTCTCGACTGCCCAGGTTGAGTTTTTCCAGGGCTTCTTTGTATTCATCAGAATCGATACCGGGTTTTTCGT
This sequence comes from Salinivirga sp., assembly GCF_035268865.1. Lineage (GTDB taxonomy): Bacteria > Bacteroidota > Bacteroidia > Bacteroidales > Salinivirgaceae > Salinivirga. Next base: position 3,461 of record NZ_DATFKB010000249.1, read on the forward strand.
TGGCCATTTCCAAATAGGCCTGATTGAAATACCTTAACTCCACTGAATCTTGCTTGTTAAACTCTATCAATTGTGCCAGATTTTTTATCGGAGCATCATTGCCAAGGCTTGCAAAATATTTGTTAAGCCCATCTTTGTATTCAATCAGCATAACTTCGAAAGAGGCTCCGCCTGTACCATCTTTTTCTATTTTGTCTATCTCCACAATTTCTGCTCCCTGCGACCTCATAAAATCGAGCGCCCTGTTCATTAGTGTATCGACTTTAAAATTACGGCCACTTGCAGCCGTATAATAACCAATTCGTTTTCCTTCCAGTCCGTCGCGCTTGAGGAATTGGGTGTAGTCTTTATAGCTGTTGCCATCAGAGGCAAAAGTTTTACTATCGGCAGCGTCAATATCAGTGAGGGCTCCCAGGCAAATGGCAGCATCTTTTACAGTTCGGGCTATGGGACCTGCAATATCCTGGGTAAAGGAGATGGGAATAATGCCATCGCGACTTACTAAACCCACTGTAGGTTTAATACCCACCACCCCGTTGGCGTGTGAGGGACAAACAATGGAACCGTTCGTTTCTGTTCCAATGGCCAGCATCGAGAGATTTGCAGCAACAGCAACGGCTGAACCGGAACTGGAACCGCACGGGTTACGACTTAGTACGTATGGATTTTTGGTTTGTCCGCCAACAGCACTCCAGCCGCTTGTGGAGAGTTGTCCCCGAAAATTGGCCCATTCACTAAGATTGGCTTTGCCCAGAATAATGGCCCCGGCATCCCGTAATTGTTGCGCCAAAAAACTATCATCCGGTGGAAGAGAGTGCTCCAGAGCACGGGAGCCAGCTGTTGTTGGCATATCATATGTGTCGATATTATCTTTTAATACTACAGGAATCCCGTGTAATGGTCCTCTTATTTTACCGTTGCTCCGCTCTTCATCAAGCTTTTTAGCTAATTCTTCTGCATCAGGATTAACTGTGATAATGGCATTCAATTCCGGGCCTTTTTTATTGTAGTTTGCTATGCGGTTGAGGTAGTGTTGCACTACTTCAAGGGTAGTAAAAGCTCCTGCGTCATACCCATCCTGCATTTCATTGATGCTAATTTCAATTAAAGAGAGGTCATCGGAGTTTTCAGGAATTACATTTTGCTTGTCATCTTTACAGCAGGAGGTCACAAACAACAAAGCGATTAATCCTAAAAATAAAAAACGAAATAATATTTGCATAGGTGCAGATTTAGTTAAATGTATAAGCAACAGCAATAAAGATAAGAAATTATATGCGGAAATTGTAACAAAAATTATTACAAGTTAAATATACTATTGCCAATCACTTATACACATTAGATATCAGCTTCTTTTTGACGCACCAGCCGGCGCTCCATTCGTTTTGCAATGCGAATGCAGAGTTCAAAAAGTAAAAAAAGCGGAATGGCTACTAAAAATTGACTAATAACGTCGGGAGGTGTAATTACGGCTGATATTACGAAAAAGAAAATTAGTACATGTTTCCTGTATTTGCGCAAAAACGCTGAGGTTACAATACGATTGGCTGTAAGGAAAAGAATGACAAGCGGCATCTCAAATGCAATACCGGTAGCCAGGCAAAGCATCGAAATGGTGCGCACATAAGAACCTATGCGAATTTGGTTTTCAATGGTTGTATCTAATTCGTAGGAATTAAGAAAATCGACTGTAATAGGACTCAGTAAAAAATAACCGAAGCTTACGCCAATAAAAAAAAGCATTGAGGCCATAAACAAAGAAAAATGATAACCGCTTCGCTCTCCCGGTTTCAAAGCAGGTTTCACAAAACTCCAAATTTCGCGTAAAATCCAGGGCATAGCCAAAACAACTCCCGCAATTATGGATATTGTTAAATGGGATTTGAATTGACCTGCAATTTCAATGTTGATAATTTTAACAGGTGTTTGATTAATACAAATGGCCTCTGAACCAATTAAATTTCCCAGGCGGCAAAACAATACATTGGAAATAAAATCGGCTTTTTGCGGCCCCAGAATAACGGTATTGAAAATAAATTCTTTAAATAAAAATGCGATTACCGCAAACACCATAATAGCTATAATGGAGCGAATAAGGGTAAATCGAAGTATCTCGAGATGTTCAAAAAAAGACATCTCTTCGTCAGATGATTGCTTTCGGGAGAAAAGACCAAACATGAATCAGTGGTTTTAGCTACAAGCTATTCAAATATAAGGCGTTCAGGATTTTTTATCTTTATCAGCCTTGTCGTTTACTGAATTTTCCAAATCTTCACGTTCCTTTTTGAAAGTCTCTGTAGTTTCGTTACTGGCGTCTTTAAATTCCTTTACGCCCTTGCCCAGTCCTCGCATGAGTTCCGGTATTTTTCTTCCTCCGAACAGTACCAAAATAATGATGGCTATGATAATAAGTTCGGGGCCTCCAATAATTCCTAGTAATATGGTCAGTAATGTATTCATCTCTTTTCCTTTCTAAAACTATTTGTGCTTTGCAAAATACAACAATATCGTTAAACTTTAAAATTACATATTTGAAATTTCTATCAAATAATAACTATACATTGGTAATATATACTTCATAAATTTAATATCAGACTGTCTGCCGCAATTAATAACAAGAATAGTAACATATAAATACTCACAAAACCGTGTAATTTTCCTTTCAATGCCATTTCATAATTGGTAAAAGCTATACGGAAAAATGCAAAAATCAACAGGCAATTCAACAAAATTATAGCAGCTACAATAAAGGTATTTTGCACCAGTCCGAAAAAAGGAAAGAACAGTGCGGCAAAAGATGTGGTAAGCACCCATAAGAGCAGCAGCCTGCGGGTTTGTTTTGATGCGGGAGCACCCACAGAAATCCGGAAACCAGCGTTCAGATATTGCTCGCGATATTTTATGGCCAGCAACAGAAAGTGCGGTATTTGCCATAAAAACATGAACCCGGAAAGCATAATTATGGCAGGATGCGTGATTGGTTCACCAGCTCCAACCCAACCAATCATTGGTGGCAAGGCACCGACAAGTGCACCGGGGAAAATAGCCAGTGAAGTTTTCTTTTTAAGTGGGGTGTAAAAGCCGTTGTATAATAAAATTGTTGATATACCTACAATTGCAGAAATCAGATTAACGCCAAGCAGCGCAACAGCCCCTGCAAATAGCAAAATCAGAAAAATAAGCATTGCCTGCTTAGCTGTTATCTCGCCTGAAGGAATAGGCCGTTGGGCTGTCCGCGCCATTAAGGCATCTTGCTTTAATTCCTGAATTTGGTTCAACACAGAAGAAGCTGATGACAACAGCAACACCCCGAGAGCCACCATTAAGGCCGTGAGGAGATCACCGGCACCTGAAAAAACGTAACCAATAGTTGCAGACAATGCAACTGCCAATGTCAGTTTAATTCGTATGAGCCTGGATAATATTGCTATGCGCTTATTCAAGATAATTAATCCATTGTTTTTAAATACTCCACGATCTTATCGATATCCTCTTCTGGAATTACATCTTCGTATGATTGCATAAGGCCTTTACTAAAACCTTTTACCACATCCTGGTCGGGATAAAGAATGGAATTTTTGAGATAAGCCTCATCCACTGTAATTGTACGCTCCTCTCCATCGGCAATTACCACTTTTTCGGAGCCATACAATCCTTTAAAGCTGCTACCTACAAGCTTACTGCCATCTCGTGAATGACAGGCAAAACAACCATTTGATTTAGCAATTTCAAAACCTTCAGGTTTGGCTTCTTCTTTTTGCTGAGATAAATCAGCATACCAGGTATTAAACTCAGCAGAATCCAACACACGGGTTTCTGCAGTCATGGCAGAGTGCAGCATACCACAATATTCTGTACACAAAATTTCATACTCACCTATGTAATAAGGAGTAAACCACATATAATTGTCGTACCCGGGCACCACATCCTCTTTCACCCGGAAGGCAGGTATAAACAAACTATGGTTTACATCCTCCGAAATAAGGTTAAGCTTCACAGGCCGGTTTACCGGAATCACAAGGTCGCGTGATGATTTTCCATTTTCGTAAACAAACTCCCATTCCCACATGCGTCCGATGGCGTCAATTTCCATTGCATCGTCGGGCACATTGCGCATAGGGGTAAAGCCCATATAACCATAATAGAACATTAGAATTACCAGTATCAGCGGAACGATGGTCCACAGTAATTCTAATTTCACACTGCCCCGAAATTGCTGGGGTTTGTCGTTCTTTTTTCGTTTATAACGAATAACTACATATATCATAAAAGCCGTAATGGCAATAATGAAAAAGAACGATACGGCGAAAATAAATACAAATGCCTTGTCGACACCTTCTACAAAATTTGAAGCTCCTGAAAACATAATCCAGTGTTTTTTAGCGTAAAAAATAATCAATAAACGTAATACCTACCACAATTGCAAACAGCAATAATATGAGCAGCACCATAATACGGAAAACCATTTCATCATATTTCAAATGCATAAAATATGTCAGTACAAGTCCGCCTTTTATCATGGCCACAGCCAGGGCAACTCCTACTGAAAAAGTTCCGAAATTTATTTCAGTAATTAGCACTGTAATTGTGGTGAGCACTAAAAGTGCAATAAGCACAACCAAATGAGAATTATAGGATGAAATATGATGTTTCTTTTTATCATTCATGACACATGTGCTTTAAGTTACCAAATACAATAAAGGGAAAAGGAAAATCCAGATAAAATCTACAAGGTGCCAATAAAGCCCGCTGTTTTCAAGAAAAACATAATTATCTTTATTGACAACCCCCTGCTTTACTCTAAAAAAGACAACAGCCAGTAATACTACGCCCACAATTACGTGCAGGGCATGCAAACCAGTCATCATGTAATACAGGCTAAAAAAGAGGATTTCCCCATGCTCCATATTCTTCATTACTTCAGAACCCGGGTAGAGCTGGTATTCGAACTTATGCCCCCACTCGAAGTACTTATTCACCATAAAAACGCCTGCCAAAAGTACAGTAGCAATTATAAAGCGCATGGCAAGTTTTTTATTGCCGCGCTGAATGGCGGTAATGGACATGGCTACTGTGGCACTACTCACAAGCAGAATAACAGTATTCATTGTCCCCACGAAAACATTTAGTTCCTCAGCAGCAACATGAAAATCGGCTGAATATTTTGCCCTAAAAACGGCGTAGACTAAAAATAGGCCCCCAAAAAGAAATAGTTCTGTGAATATAAAAATCCACATTCCCATTTTTGAACCTATATCGTCTCTCATATCATGTGACATATGCAGTAAAATTAACTATCAGATTCGGTTGATTTAAATGTATAAGGTTGCTCTGTAACCACCGGTATCTCATCAAAATTTTCGTGTGGTGGCGGCGAAGCAACTTTCCACTCCAGGGTTACACCCTTCCATGGATTCGCAGGTGCTTTCTCTCCTCGTTTTACATGAAAAAAGAGGTTATAAAGCATAAGCACAATGCCGGCAATTAAAATAAATGCGCCAATGGTGGAAAGAAGATGTCCGGTATGATATTCAGGGAAATAATCGAAATACCTCCGTGGCATACCCTGAAGCCCGATTACAAATAACGGGAAATATAATAGGTTGAAGCCCAGGAATAGTATACCCCAGGCAATATTTGCCAGGCGCACATTATACATGCGGCCATACATTTTAGGATACCAATAATGCAATCCGGCAAAAAATCCAAAACCCATTCCTCCAAATACAATATAATGGAAGTGCGCCACTACAAAGGAGGTATCATGCAAATGAACATTGGTGGCAAGCGCACCCAGCGCCAAACCTGACAGTCCACCTATCATAAATAAAAAGATAAATGAGATGGCATAGAGCAATGGAGGTTTCATATCTATGGATCCTCCGTACATGGTCGATACCCAGTTAAAAACTTTGATGGCACTTGGCACCGCCACAATGAAAGTAAGGAAGGAGAAAAACCACCTTGACCAATAACTAATACCAGATGTAAACATATGGTGTCCCCACACAAAATACCCCACAGCAGCAATAGCTATACTTGATAAGGCAATGGCTGTGTAACCGAATACGGGTTTTTGACTAAATGTGGGAAAAATTTCTGTAACCACGCCCATGGCAGGTAAAATCATGATGTACACAGCCGGGTGAGAATATATCCAGAACAGATGTTGAAATAGTACGGGGTCACCGCCCAGTGCCGGGTCGAAAAATCCGATATTCAGAGTGCGTTCTGCAATTACCATGAGCAGGGTAATCCCAATTATTGGTGTAGCCAAAACCTGAATCCAGGCGGTAGCATATATGGACCATGGAAACAGTGGCATTTTAAACCAGGTCATTCCGGGGGCACGCAAACGGTGTATGGTCACAATGAAATTCAACCCCGTTAGAATGGACGAGAACCCAAGCACGAAAGCTGCGGTAAGGGCCCAAATAACACTTGTAGAGGATTCGGCACTGTAGGGGACATAAAAGGTCCATCCGGTATCTGGTGCGCCTCCTCCCACAAATTGACTGGCAATGGCTAAAATAGTTCCGGCAATGTAGATGTACCATGAAAACAAATTGAGACGTGGAAATGCCACATCGCGTGCACCAATTAAAAGGGGCAGGAAAAAATTACCAAAAACGGCGGCCAGGCCGGGTATCACAATAATAAAAATCATGATGATACCGTGCAGTGTAAAAATACCATTGTAGGTTTGCGGTCCCATAATGGTTTCTCCCGGTGCAATTTTTTCGATCCGCATAAGCAACCCGAAAATTGCAGCTATGAGGAAAAATGCCATTATGGAATAAAGATACAGTAATCCAATTCTTTTATGATCGGTGGATAATAACCAATTCAATATACCTTTGTAAGGCTTGTGTTGTAGATAACTCTTTTGATTTGTAGCTTCGGAACTTTCCATGTCAGGATTTTTTATCAGATTTTTTACGACGAATTAAAAGAATACCAAAGGTGAGCACTGCGAGAAAAATAATGAAGATCCCCATTACCCTCGTGATTTGAAGCGTATACCCCTGGCTTTTAGGGTCGTATGAAAAACAATATTGTAATACTTTGTTGATTGTAGGTCTTTCAATTCCTTTTTGTGCCTCATTTACAGCCATTTTTAAATCGAAGGGTAAAAAATCGATTCCATAAAGATAGCGTGTTATTTTACCTTCGGGGCTCACAATAATAATGGCAGAAGGGTGGGCAAAATCAACGCCCTGGGGTTTATACTTAAAACCCACGGCGTCGGTTATAGTTTTTATGTTCTCTTGCTCACCGGTCAGGTATTTCCATGCATCGCGATGCTCTTCTCCAATTTTTTGTACAAAATTTTTCTTCTTCTCTTTGGCTTTTGCAGGCGTATCTTTCGTATTGAAACTAATTGTAATTACATCGTAATCCTCACCTAATTGGAGGTCTGTTTTTGAGACCACATCGGCAACTCCGTCTAAAAGGGGGCTACAAAGGCCGGGGCAGTCGAAATAGACAAATGAAAAAACTGTGGGCTTATCAATTAATTGCCCCAGCGTCACGGTGTCGTTCTGTTCATTGAGAAATTCCAGCTCCATGGGAATAGTATCGCCCAAATGCTCTATTATACCTACTTCAATGTTAACTTTTTCGTCTTGTGCAGAAGTTTGTCTCATTAAGAGTAAACTTACAGACACTACTAATATTAAATACTTCATATAGCGGTTTTACTTTTCGTTTCGATTCTGTTCATGTTTCTCACATCACTGTTTTACAGGCAGTTAAATAATTGATTAGTTTTCAGCCATATCCGGATCTTTATGAGACTTACAGGCGCCAGCAATCATTAGTGAACCTCCCATAAGGGCCACATCTTTAACCATAGAAAAAACCACAAGGTTTACATCCAAATCGCCCGGATTGAACAAATGTGGAATATGAATCGTGATTATAAAAAGTAATAACAGGCCGGCAAGCACGTAAGATGATAATTGCACAAATTTTTTGGTCAATATACTGATACTTGCAAGCAGCAATATTATTCCTACCAAAATAATAGTAAACCCACCTCCGGGCATAAAAGATGTGAGCATACCTGCATAGAAATCCATCATTATAAAATGGTTAATACCCATAAATGCAAAAGGTAATGCGTAAAGGATTCGGCCGATCATTGTAAGTTTGTTCATAAGGCTAAAATTTATGTTAGTATTTAAAGCACTAACAGTCAATTAAGAATAATGGTTCACTTCTCTTCTAAATTCTTTCCCATAAGGTAAATGCGCCGCAATTGCAAAAGCACGTAAAAAATTGTACCCCAAACCAGCAATACACCAAGCGAATACGATAAAATGAGCCATATTGGTGCTTTTGATGCTACATTCCACATGGCACGCTGTTCTGTAAGGCCTGGTTTATCTGTAGGAACACCAAATGCAAGCGCTGTATCAACAGCAACCTCTCCATACAGCTCCTGATTGCTTAAGCTGGCATTCACAGTTACCAAACCAGCTGAATCGCCGGGCAAATCATCAGGCAAAGCAAATACTACCCTGCCCTGCTCATTTGTTTTTTTTGTACTACCAATTGGTAGATTTCCAAAATAACGTTTGGCAAAAAGCTTTAGCTCGGCTCCGGCAATTGGTTCTTTTTCGCCCTCATCCAGTCCTTCCACGTAGGCCAGCAACTCCATTTTTTCCTTGACCAATTCAAGCGCAATAGTAATGCCCTGGCCTTCGAAAGCAGATTCGGCCACTTTCTTTGCCACCTGCTGTACATAATCATCATTAAAACTTCTGATATATGCCACGACATTCCAAATTTCGGTATCGCTTAGCACATTTGCAAAACCTGGCATAGCACCACGACCGGTTACAACTTTATAGTGAATTTCACCATCGCTGTTTTGCTGAATCTTATCTGTGGTTATATCACCGGGCTCAGGTTGCAAGGGTTGATAGTTCATCTCGCCCGGATCGCCATGGCACGATTTACAATTAGCATAATATGCTTCCTCACCCGATTCAACCGATTGCTCCGTAAAAGCAAACGGACTTAATTTTGCAGAATCTTCATCGGGGACAACCCATTCACCCTCTGGTTGGGCTAGCAATGCGCTAAGTCCCAGTAATACAAGTAATATTGTTGCAAATATCTTCATAATTTATTCCTTTTCGGCGTTTTCTTTTAAGGCCTTTTTATCTATGTCCTCTGCCACTTCCCAAATTGGGATAACCGGAAATAACTTCGAGAGGAGCGTAATTATCATAATTACCAAAATAAATGAAGCTGCAGTAACAGCAGTTTCAATAAGGGTCGGAGTATAAACTTTAAAAACCTCCGGAACATGTTGTATCGGTAAATATGGGTGTTCTTGTGTTGGAACCACAATAAGGTATCGTTTCAGCCAGGCTCCGATCAGCACAAACACCGAAATTACAGTCAATGGGATTGGCCTGCGCATTTTTCTGAAGAACAATAGGATAATGGGTAAAATCAAACCGGTAATTTGTGTAAACCAAAATAAAATTGCATGCTTACCTACAAATAAAGCTTGAAGGTGTATGGCATCAAATTTTTTCAGTTTATAACCGGGAACAAGAAACTCATTGATATTAAAATAAAGATATATAATGGATACCAGCGCCAGCAGCTTTCCAATTTTATCGAAATGCGAAATGGTTAAATAATCTTTCAGTTTATAATTGTTCCTGAAAAAATACATGGCAATAATCACTGCAGCAGCGCCGGCAACAAACGCCCCTGACAGGAAGTAAGGGCCAAAGATTGTACTGTCCCACCCCGGCCGCGGGTTCACTGCAAATAGCCACGAAGTAACAGTATGAATGGCAAAGGCGGTGGGTATAATTAAAATTAGCAGAATACGAATAATACGGTATAAAATGCGATACTGTTCATTTTTATGTAACCATTTTATTGAAAGCACTTCATAAGCTTTCCGCAATAATTTTGGTCTTCCTTCAAGTTTATCTTTGCTTATAGCCAAATCGGGCAATAAAGTAACGTAATACAAAAGTAAGCTGAGCGCAAAATAGGTTGTTACAACAGTTACATCCCATAAAATGGGTGATTGAAAACGACCGTACATAAACACATAGGGCAACCTGTCGGGGCGTCCCATGTCGGAAACAATAACCAAACCGGCTATTGCTGCAAAAGCCACGGCAATTATCTCGGCTATGCGACCTATGGGTTTGATCCAATCGTAACCTATGAGTCCGAGCACGCCGCTTATAAGCATACCAATAAGACTGGCAGCAACGAAGAAAACAAACGTAGCGATATACATACCCCAGCTAATAAAATCTCTTAATCCGGTTACGCCAAGTCCCTCGCGCAGCTGAATAGAATAGGCATAAATACAAACGCCAAGGGCTATGGCCAACAGAGCGAACCAAATTTTAAATCCCCAACCAATATTTACAGGCCTTAAGGCATCAGCAGCAACTTTATCAATTGTTTCCTGTTTGGCTATTTGATGTTCAGAATTCGAAGACATAATTTAAAAGTTTAAGCGTGATCAGTATCATCTAAGATGCTTTTCTCAGGAAAATCGAAAATGCGGTTCTTAGGTGGTAAATAATAAACCCTGGGTTTGGTGCCCAATTCAGGCATTAAACGGTATGCTCCATTATCTCTGAGCAGCTTACTAAGCCTCACTGTTTCTTTAGTGGTACCATTGGTAACGGCATCTTCATTTTCATCGCCAAAATAAAACACCCCGTTCGGGCAGGCCGATACACAATAAGGCAATTCACCATCTCGCAACTGGTCGGCGCTAAAGAGGCACTTGGAAATGGTACCCTTCTTTTGTGGTACATTTAGTTCCACATCGTAAGTTTTACCTTTATCCTGTTTTGCATAACGTGGTTCCTGCCAATGTACCATTCGCGCAGAATAAGGGCAGGCAGCCACACAAAACCGGCAACCAATACACCGTTCATTATCGATCAACACAATACCATCCTGCCGTTTAAAGGTTGCATCAACCGGACATACCGATACGCAAGGCGGGTTATCGCAATGCTGGCATGGTTTAGGCATATGGTAAGGAGGTGTATTTTCAGTTTCCTGAATCTGCAGGGTATTTATATGGTATTCATAAGGCCTTAGACGATGTGCCGATTGACAAGCTGTAACACATTGTCTTGCATTTCGACATTTCGAAAGGTCAATAACCATAACCCAGCGTTTACCGGGAATACCTTCGCGCCCACGCTCCTGAAATACTTCAAGACTGGGTTTTGAATCTTTCAATGCGCTTTTGTCAACTTCAACAAGTTTATTATCTGCGGTAAGAACTTTAACCTTGTCACCTTTACCCTTTGATTGCTCATAGTGAAAACCGGTGTACATAGCAGCTGCACCAGCAACAGACGCAGTGCCAATTAGCCCCAGCTTTTTCAGAAAATCGCGTCGGGATTGGGCACCCTTATCTTCATGCTGATTTTCACCCTTTTGGGGTTGCTCTTTTTCCATAAATTATTCCTTTGAAATATTTTCTTTCTTAGCGACAGCTGTCACATTATAGCCCTTTTCTGCAATAACCTTTTTGATCTCTGCCATATCAGCATTGGCAGCATCATATTCTAATGAAGCTTTGCCTGTTTCATGATTGGCTTTAATTGATTTTATTCCATCAAGCTTCATCACATTGGCTTCAATTGTTTGCTCACATCCATTGCAGGTCATACCCTCAATAGTCATTTCTACCTGTTTTACATCAGGCGTATTAGCTTGCTGGTTCTTTTCTTTGTTAGTACATCCAAATATAATTGCTATACTAATTAAAAATATGCTCAATACTTTCATAATTAATAGATTTAGTTTAATAGTCAAGTGTAAGAATCCTACCTTCTGTAAAGCCGAAGAACTGTTCCTTTTGAGCCATCTGAATGCCGCCAATCAGGTCGGCCTTGGTTTTACCATAAGACTTCAGACACATCGGACAGGCCATCACAGCTACGCCCTGTGATACTAAATTCTGAATCATATCAGCGGATGAGCCCTCATAGCCTTCCATTTCATATGTATCACCTCCTTTAATAATGGCGTTAATGGCCTCCGCATCTACAAATACGATGACATCTTTATCTTCCTTCATTTTTAATGCAATAGATAGTCCCATTAAAACTTTCCTTGCCTCATTTGTACTGATATGCACAAAAAGTCCATCAGTACTTCTTTCAATTTTGGTTGTTTGTTTATTTGCAGGTTCGTCTGAATTATTTTGCACGCAACTGGTAGAGATCATAACCAGTATTGCAATAAATGTAAGAAGTAGTTTATTCATGGCTGTAAATTTTAGTGTGATACTAATTTTTAAGAAATATATGCATTATTTACCCCTAACACAAAAAAACACACTTTAACATCTTAATTTATAAAAAGTCTAAATTAACTGTAAATCACCAACTAACGCTATGTTTTGAATAAAAAAGTCAAACCACAACATTGATTAATTGATGGTTATAATTGAAAGCAGTATTCACTTTTGTGTAAACTTTATGCCGTTTTATTTACAGAAATTACTATTGCTTCGAATAACCTATTGTGACATGTATAAACAGAGGATTATCTTAATAATACATTTTGAAATGATTTATATCAACTTAAAAATAGAGAAGTATCAATATAATTTAATATGGCACAAATTTGGCTATTAAGAAATCAATAACTTATTTTGGACAAAGGAAAAAGCTACATGTTTTATTTCGGTATATTATCATCTTACATTCCTTATTTGCTGTTCTTTCTGGCATCATTGTGCTATCTCGGATTTAATTACATCCAGCACACAAACCCAGAAGACCAGACAGATAAGACCATAATTACTACCGAAAACACAGCACAATCTTTTGATGAATCTTCTGCGCTGAGCCTATATGATTTTACTCAAGATCAAAAAGATGCAGCAGATGATGACTACCAAAAATTTACGTACATTGAAAAGACCAGGTCAAACAAAAATCCTGAGTCATGCATGGATTACTATCTTCATACTCCATACAGACACCACTGGTCTCGCCCTCCCCCTGCATTTGTCTAAGTCTGTTATTACTCTTTTTTAAGTTAATGCATTTATACAATGCACGTTTCATTGTACAACAATAATTTAAATCTATTATGCGCACTATATTTACACTACTTGTACTTACATTGGCTCCGTACACACTCTTTTCTCAATTAATGTCAATCGGAGAACCAGATACCACAAAAACACCAAGCGTAGAGTTGGGTGAAATCGTGATTAGTGGTTCAAAAAATAATATGAAACTTAAGAACCTGCCATCATCAGTTTCATTAATGACCCAAACCACCATACAAGATGACAACATTAATAATTTAGCAGACGTTACAGCCATAGCGCCTGGTGTATTTATGCCCGATTACGGGTCGAAACTAACTTCGCCAATTTATATAAGGGGAATCGGTTCAAGAATCAATGCACCGGGTGTAGGCTTATATGTTGATGGCGTTCCTTACTTTGAAAAATCAGCATTCAATTTCAACTTTTTCGATATTGAGCGCATTGAAATATTGCGCGGACCCCAGGGGACACTATACGGAAGAAATACCATTGGAGGCGTAATTAATATTAAAACACTTTCGCCTTTCGATTTTCAGGGTGCAAAAGCTAAAATTGGCCTTGGCTCCTATGGGCAATATGAGGCAAATGCTGGTTACTACCACCAATTCAATGAGAAGTTTGGTGTCTCTTTATCTGCCATTTACAATAAAGGTGATGGATTTTATACAAACGAATACACCGATAAACAGGTAGATGAATCAGAAACCCTTGGTTTTAGGAACAAAATTATATGGAAGCCAACAGAAAAGCTTACCATAAGCAGTATAGCATCTTTCGAGCATAGCGATGAAGGTGGCTATCCCTATGCAGTTTACGACAGTGTAGAGGGCGAAGCCATGCCAATAAATTACAACGAATACAGCTCTTTTTTGCGCAATATGTTTTCCGAAGCACTCATTTTCAGGTATGAGGCAGATAACTTCGACATTAAACTCACCTCTTCATATCAAATACTCGACGGTCAGCAGGAGATCGACCAGGACTTCACTCCTGACTCAGTATATTTCGTTGTGCAGGAAGAGCTACAGCATATGCAATCAAACGAACTCATTATCCGATCAAAGGATAATGCTACCTATAACTGGCTTTTCGGGGCTTTTCAATTTTCACAGCAATTTGACAAAACGGTGGATGTAACAATTCACACACCAGGAATGACAGTATTGAAAGAATACGACCACCAAATTATGGGAGGAGCACTATTTCACCAATCGGAATTGACGTTAGGCAACCTTACTTTGACAGGTGGTGTGAGGGTAGACCTGGAAAAAGATAAACAGGATTATACTTATGACCGAATCATGGCCGGAACTACAACACCTGTTGATGACACCACCGCAAGCAGAGAATATTTTGAAATACTACCTAAAATTGCAGCCAATTATCGCTTTAATGGTACAAACATTTATGCAACCATTGCTCGTGGGTACAAAACTGGTGGTTTCAACTCCAGTTTCGATGAAGATCATCCGGAACACATGGAATTTGAATCTGAGTATAGCATGAACTATGAAGTTGGAGTAAAAACCAGTCTCATAAACAAGCAACTTTATGCAGACTTTGCTTTGTATTACATAGACTGGGACAACCAGCAAATTTATGAGAGCAATCCAAGTGGCCGTGGTAGTCACCTTACCAATGCAGGCCAGTCAATTAGCCAGGGAGTTGAGCTTACATTGAAAACGGTTCCTTTCTGCGGTTATGTGACAACGGTTACTTATGCTTATAACCATGCTACCTTTGAAAGCTATGAAGTTAACGACTCGGTAAATTACAACGGCAATTTTATTCCATATGCTCCGAGGCACACAATTTCAGCACGTTTCAGCAAATCATATGAACTGCGGCATAGCGACATATTGGATAAAATCAGAATAAGCTTGCTTTACACCGGAGTCGGCAAAATTTACTGGGATGAAACCAATCGTACCAGTCAGAAATTTTACAACCTTTTTTCTACAAAAGTCTCATTCATCAAAGATAAATTTGCACTCAATTTTTGGCGCAAAAACTTACTCGAAACAGAATATCACTCATTTGCCTTCGATGCGCTGGGTAATCAATACGTTCAACCCGGAAAACCCTCGCGCTATGGGTTTAGCCTGACATATAACTTTTAAAAATAAAAGGGAAACCTGCAAACTTTTTGTTGTAGGTTTTCCTTTTATTGTAATTTAGCCCTCTTTAAAATTTTCACATCCAATGAAAGGACAAAACTGGCATAAATTTCCGCTTCTATTTAGTTTGTATATAGCTCAATCGATACCGATGAGTTTTTTTTCTACGGTTGTTCCGGTAATAATGCGCCAGGAAAACTATTCATTGGAATCAATTGGGTTGCTTCAACTGGTAAAGCTACCATGGATTCTTAAATTTTTGTGGGCACCTCTGATCGACAGTAAGACACACAACAGCAGACAATTAAGGCGCTGGATCATTGTTTCAGAGATTTTTTATGCCATTGTGATATTTGGTATTGGCTGGCTTGACCTGGGCGCCAGCTTTCAGCTCATTGTGATATTAATGGTGATTGCATTCACCGCCTCTGCCACGCAAGATATTGCCACCGATGCTTTTGCCATACTCATACTCAAGAAAAACGAACGCAGTTTGGGCAACAGCATGCAGTCGGCCGGAAGTTTTGTGGGCAGCCTTATGGGCACCGGGGTACTATTAATCGCTTATTACTATTTCGGATGGCAGGTATTACTCTGGTTACTGGCTTCATTCGTCCTATTTGCACTCATCCCCCTCCCCTTTTATCACCGTAAAAATCCGGTGGAAAAACCCGAAGTTAAAACAATTACACCAGCTGCAATTAAAGGTTTTTTTGCGCGGAAAGGCATGCATAAACGAGTATTGCTACTGGTTTTCTACTATTCAGGAATTATTGGTACACTGGCCATGCTCAAACCCTACATGGTTGATTTAGGCTACACAGTTAAAGAAATTGGTTTCATGTCCGGGATATTCGGTACATCAATAGCGGCAGCTATGGCATTCGTTGGCGGGTTTATTCAAAAGAAAATAGGCCGGCGTAAAGCTTTATATTTATTTGCCTCAATTAATTTAATAACAGCCTTATGGTTTGTCGCAATTTCACATGGTACACCGGCACTGGCTGCACTTTATCTCGGTATTGGTCTGCTTTGGGGTGGATATGGCCTCTCCACGGTGGTAATTTATACCACATCTATGGATATGGTCAGGCCGGGTCATGAAGGGACTGATTTTACTGTACAAATTGTAATTACGCACCTTAGTGGCCTCATTTTTGCCGTAGTTAGTGGTAAAATAGGTGATTTATTAGGCTATACCGGCCTGTTCACAATTGAAGCAGCATTTTGTGCGATAGCGCTTCTTACAGTATTTTACGTTCTCAATAAAAATCAGCATTATGCAAGTACCTGATAGTTTACTCAAAAAATATAATGTACCTGTTCCAAGGTACACAAGTTATCCGCCCGCCAACCATTTCAGCGATAATTTTAATGGCAGTAATTATAAAGATCTGCTCGTAGAATCGAATATGTTACAACCCGAACTTATTTCGATATACATACACATTCCATTTTGTAATAAAATGTGTTTCTATTGTGGGTGTAACATGTGCTTAACTGGTGACAAAAAGCTAATAAAACCTTACATACAGGCACTGAAAAAAGAAATTACAATGGTTGCCGCCCATTTGGATAAAAGGCGAAAAGTGGCACAAATACATTACGGCGGAGGAACGCCCAACTCCATTGCATCTGAATTTATTAGGGAAATTAACGAATACCTGTTCAATACATTTGAATTTATAGATAAGCCCGAAATAGCCATTGAAACACATCCGGCACACCTGGACGAAAAATACATTAGCGAACTAAAAGATGCTGGTTTTAACCGTTTCAGCATGGGGATACAGGACTTTAATGAAGAGGTACTAAAAGCGGTGAACCGTGATTCGGCCCAAATGCCGGTACAGGAGCTCATGCAATTGATGCGCTCAGATAACCCGGAAGTGGCCGTTAACCTCGACTTTATTTACGGGCTACCACAGCAAACCCCGGCAAGCTTTGTTGAAACTATGGAAAAGGCCGTGCAGCTCCAACCCGACCGTTTGGTTACCTTCTCTTACGCTCATGTGCCCTGGATTAAAAAGCAACAAAAAATTCTTGAAAAAAGAGGGCTCCCATCAACAGAAACCAAAATGGAAATGTTTCTCGCCGCATACCATTTCCTCATTCACGCGGGATATCACGCCATAGGTCTGGACCATTACGTGCGTGAAAACGATGAACTTTTCGTTGCCCTCAAGAACAAACAACTGCACAGAAACTTCCAGGGTTATGCCACACGTCGCACAACCGGGCAGGTATACGCTTTTGGGATGTCGGCCATCAGCCAGACAGAAAGCGGTTACGCGCAAAATGAGAAAGATACACAAGCGTACATCGATAAAATTGAAAGTGGGCAATATGCCACAGTCAAAGGAATGCACGTAAGCCAAGAACAAACCTTAGTGCGTGAAATAATTACGCATTTAATGTGTAATAAAGAAATTGACTGGCAAGAAATGTCAGAAAAGCTCAATATTACAGAAGAAACCCTTAAAACAATTGTACAGCCGGATACAACTGCTTTCAAAATGTTTGATCAGGACAAACTAATAAATCCGAAAGCCAATGGCTTTGAGGTAACTGAGTTAGGTTCATTATTTATACGCAACATTGCAGCAGCTTTGGATCCTGCATATAAAGAACAGCAACAAAAATACTCCAAATCGGTTTAGAGAATGAGCACAAAGTAGAATCAGTTTGGACTTTTATACTTATTCCAAAAAGCGAAAACTAAAAACTGTATGAAAGAAAATGAAAGTAAGGACGTTGTAATAATAGGTGCAGGAATTACAGGACTAACCCTGGCCTATTATCTTCAGAAAGCCGGAAAAAAAGTAACCATTATAGATCAGTCAAACCATGTTGGAGGTGTAATACAGACAAACCAGGAAAACGGGTTCATATTTGAAACAGGACCCAATACAGGCGTACTATCAAACCCTGAACTGGTTGAGCTTTTTGAGGACAATAAGGAAGCCGAACTGGAAACAGCCAATGCCGACGCTAAAAACAGGTGGATACTTAAAAATAATCACTTCCATGCCATCCCTTCAGGGCTGATTGGTGGAATCACTACACCACTTTTTTCATTAAAAGATAAATTCAGGATACTGGGAGAACCCTGGCGCAAACCAGGTACTAATCCGCACGAAACATTGGCTCAACTTGTGAAGCGTCGTATGGGAAAATCATTTCTGGACTATGCTGTAGATCCATTTATTTCGGGAATCTATGCAGGAGACCCGAAAAAACTGATTCCCAAATATGCACTACCCAAACTTTACAACCTGGAGCAAACTTATGGCAGTTTTATTCGTGGAGCCATACAAAAAAAGAAAGAACCGAAAACCGACCGGGATCGCAAGGCAACAAAAGAGGTTTTTTCTGCCTTTAATGGCCTTCAGCATTTAACCGATACCGTGGCAAAAAATATTGGTTCCGAAAATATTCAATTAGGCGCACACAACACTACTATTGAGCCACATGAGAGCGGATTTAAAACATCCTGGAGTACAGAAACAGAAACATTTATTGTTACCTCTAAAAAAGTAGTTACAACAGTTCCCGCGCCTTCCATTGAGAAATTACTACCCTTTATTGATAAAAATCTTACCAAACCAATTACAGATCTTACTTATGCTAAAGTGGTGCAAGTGGTATTGGGGTTCAAAGATTGGGATGGTCGCGAGCTTAATGCTTTTGGTGGACTGATTCCAAAACTCGAACAACGCAAAGTACTTGGAATACTTTTTCCTTCATCCATATTTAAAAATCGCGCACCTGAATCAGGCGCCCTGTTATCTGTTTTTATGGGTGGAATGCGGCATCCAGATATCATTGAACAATCAGACGAACAACTGTTGACACTGGCCAAAAATACAGTAAACGAAACATTAAAAGCCAACAATGAGCCGGACCTGGCACATGTTTTCAGGTATAAACACGCCATTCCGCAATATACAGAAACCACACCAGAGCGGTTAAACGCTATAGAAAGTATTGAACAGCAATACCCGGGTTTGATCCTGGCAGGCAATATACGAGATGGCATTGGAATGGCAGATCGTGTAAAACAAGCCGTGGATTTAAGTAAAAAGCTAACCTCATGAGTCAAAAAAGCAAAGCGTTGATTTTGGTCAACACCGGCACTCCAGACAAACCAACAGTACCTGCAGTGCGCAGGTATTTGTTCCAGTTCCTGAATGACAAAAGAATCATCGATATACCATGGTTGTTGCGCAAACTTCTTGTAAATCTTATCATAGTGCCATTCAGAGCACCCAAATCAACCAAACTCTATCAGCGTTTATGGACAAAACACGGCTCACCACTGCTTATTCACCTGGAGGCACTGACAAAAAAAGTTGAGCAAATCATTGAAGACGAGTTTGATGTCTATGGAGCTATGCGGTATGGTAATCCATCTTTCAAAAAGCTTTTCAGGGTACTGGAGCATAAAGGTTACGATGAGATAATAGTTATGCCGCTCTATCCTCAATATGCCACATCAACTACCGAATCGGTGGCAGACATAATAAACGAATTACTCCCAAAGTGGAAAAACAAGCCCGTAATTCATTTTGTGAGGCAGTTTTACAATCATGCAGCCTTTATTCAGGCATTTAAAAGCCGCATTGCTGCATATGAACCTCAAAATTATGATCATGTGATATTCTCATATCACGGTTTACCTCTGCGACAGGTAGATAAAATGCATCCGGGTATAAAGAGTGAAACCTGCCCCTGCACCGAAGATCTTCCCGTGCATGGCCAATACTGCTATAAGGCCACAACCTACCATACCACGCGATTGCTTGCAAGGGAACTTAATCTGGCGGAAGAGCACTATACTACTTCCTACCAGTCAAGACTATCGAAAAATTGGTTGCGCCCATTTACAGACGAAACATTAATAAGCCTGGCCAAAGCGGGCAAAAAACGTATTTTAATTGCAGCCCCGGCTTTTGTTGCCGATTGCCTTGAAACAACTATTGAGCTCGGACATGAATACAAACTACTTTTCGAACAACATGGTGGCGAAAAACTCGAAATGGTGGAGAGTTTAAACGATTCCGATGACTGGGCCAAAGCAATCAGCATGATCATTAAAAAATAATCAATGGATTAAAGCAGTCCATCATCATATAATTGCTTCCCATGTTCGCGAAGTGTATCATCCGGTTTAATGTAATCAATATCAAGATCTTTGATACTGTAGTTGTTATCAAACCGCAGTTTAATACCAAGGTTGCGCTTTAAAAACTTCCATGTAAAACCCTGCAATGGACCCAGCAGATATAGTAAAAAATTAGGAAGCACCTTTTTCGGGATTTTCTGATTATCGGGGAAAGCTTGTTTTAGTTTCTTGGCAATCTGAAGTGCTCTTAAAGTATCAGAAACAAGGATATGGCGACCATTCGCTTCCTTCTTTAAAGCGCCGTTAACGTGAGCCTGTGCTACATCTCGAACATCCACGATACCGAAATACAAATCGGGTACACCTGCTTTATATTTACCGTTTAACAGGCTTCGCATAAAATCAATACTGGTGGAGTCTTTACGCTTGCTTAATGAAGGGCCCAGTACAAATCCCGGGTTGATAACCACCAGTGACCAATCTTTTTGAGCATCATGTATGCCCCAGGCAGCTTTTTCAGCCAATGTTTTCGAAAGGGCATATGGTTGATGTTTTTCAGTACTGGTTTCATTCCAGATAGTTTCATTGAAAACCTGTTCAGGCGTTTGTTCAATATCTACCGCATCGCCGTAAATGGCCACAACACTGGATGTAAGCACAACGCGCTTAACTGACTTGGCCTTATTGACTGATTCCAATACATTTCGTGTTCCTACTACAGCCGGCTCAATTAAATCTCTTTGGGCATTTTTAATGCCGGAAATTTTAAATGGTGATGCCATGTGTATTACCTTGTCTGCATCATGAACAACTTCATCGAAACTGCCGGGCTTTAGAAGGTCGGCTTCAAAAATTTCTAATTGTCCTTTATTATTTTCGGCAATATTTGTTAAATGCTCATACTTGCTTTTATTTGATTTATCCCTGACTGTAGCACGCACGTTATGTCCTGAGTCTAATAATTTTTTTACTACCCATGAGGCTATGTAACCGGTAGCTCCGGTTACTACGATTGTATGTTTCTTTTCTTCTGCCATAGTTATCAGCTTTATAGTTTAAACAGGCATTTTCTTAATTTGTTTGCAGGCTTAAAATAAAAAAAGGCCGGATTACACCGGCCTCTAAATGATTACATTAACGTTATTTTATTATCAAACTTCGGTTACCATATTCATCAGTGTCGTAAAAGCGGAACAGGTACATTCCTGGTGCCAAATGGTCTATCGGAAGTTCAATTATTTCGCCTTTGTTCATAGTGGTTTCTGCCACATGTACAACTTCCCCTGCTGTGGTTACCAGTTCGTAATGTAGCTTTCCGCCAGTGGTACGGTTCAGATCAATCCAAACGGTGTTTTTTGCCGGATTTGGCCAAATCTCAATTCGGTTGCCATTTGCAGCAAGGTCACTAAGTCCGGTTGGATCGACGATGAATACTGAGTCCATGGCGGCACAATCAAAGTCATCGTAGGCCGTAACGGTATACCAACCCTGTTCATCGACCTCAATAGATTGCCCGAACTCCCCGGTACTCCATTCATAGTCCTCAAGACCATCGGGTGCCGTTAGTATGTATGGGAAATCTTCAGGCTTAATGCTATCCTGCCCAAATTCAAGTTCCGGAATATAAGGTGTTAGCGTATGGGTTATGGCGTCGTTGCCGTTATTAATATCACCGGCATTATCAAGCAGAACTTCTATTACATTGGATTCATATGCATTAAAATCAGGCACCACATTAAAGGTATAATCATATGATTCTTGCGGATAAATACTATCTGTCAGAGTAAATGTTTCCTGCTCTGTATTATCGCCATTTAAAACATAGTTTACAAAGAAAGACCGTCCTGCACGCACTGGCACACTGCTTTGGTTACTCATTCTAAGCGTTAAAACAGGTGGATTTATACCATAACAGCCGGTTTCAGGTGACAATACATCATCTGCAGACCAGTCAATTATATCAACATTAACTCTGCGACTATCATTTCCTTCGCAGCCCAGGTCATTTGTAACCGTTACAGAATACAAGCCAGTACCCGTTATATTGGTCTCGTCAATCGTAAATGTCTGGTCTGTTGAGTTATCGTGCCACAAGTAATTTTCAAATCCGGCACCAGCATCAAGTACAAAAGGCAGCGATGAAACTGTAATCTCATTACCCAGGTTAACATCTGCAGGTCCGTGGGTAGTAATGGTTTCAGTAACCACATTATCATCGCTATTGGCATCGAAGTCAGCAGAGAGGGTAACTTCAACCTGGTAATTACCTTCCGCACTTAAATCGAGATTACCTGTAAAGGTATAATCGATGGAATCTCCGGGCGCCAGTGGATTGGAGAAGTTATAATTCTCAGAAACTGCTTCCGGACTGTTAATTTCCAGTAACATATTGTTGCCCTCCTGTATGGTATCAGATCCTGTATTTTTAATTCTGATACTTACATTTTCTGTTGTGGTATGTGCACAGGCATCAACTGGTGTAAGCAATTGATCGATAGTTAGGTTTTTACTATTTACATAAACCGTATCTGATTTACTACATCCATTAATTGTGGTTACTGTTACAGCATACCAGGGCTCATCGTATCCTTCCAGCGAGAGCGTATCGTTATCCACGCCCACACTCCACATGTAACCGGCATAATTTCCGGGTGTTACTATTAAGTCTACAGTATCGGGTTGGGTTGAACTCACAAATTCATAGTTTAAAGAATATTCCGGGTATCCCCAAACTTCAACAGAGCGACTAGCTGAGTCATTACTTCTATTGGCGTCTGTTACATAATGAATAGCTGCATCAAGTTCAAAATAGTTACCACTGCTCATGTCAGCAGTTTGTTCAAATGCTATAAAAAACTGTTCCCCTGGGACTATGGTGTCATTCAAAATAAAGTCCTCGTTATGCCAGCTACTACTATTAATTTTATATGATGCCGGGACAACAGTACCGGGTAATAATTCATCAGCGCTATTGTTATATACTTTCAACCTTACTAGTTGCTGATCAGTTAGTTCACAACCGCTTAATGGTCTGTTTATATCCACCAAACGCAAGTCCTGTGTAAATACAGAAACAGAATCGCTGTCGGTACCACAACCATCCTCGTTGCTCACTGTCACGGAATAAACAAAAGAGGTATCACGGTCAGCTACATGCGTTTGTGATGTAGCTCCATCATACCACAAATAACTGGCAAATCCTTCTCCTGCATCAAATTCAAGCGTATCTGGTGTCAATGTATAAATACTATCATATGCCAATTCAACATCAGGGTATCCAAACGTAATTACCGATTGTGATAAAGTATCATTTTCCCGGTTGGCATCTTCAATTGCCTTTACCCAAATCACAAAATTATAAGTTCCTGTATCGGCAAGGCTGGCACTGTTATTCAAAGCTACCACCTGCGAGTTTCCCCCTTCCAAATCAGCGGGTAAAGCCAGGGTTTCAGTTTGTGCTGTGCCATTGTTGACAGAAAATCCAATCTGAATATTTTCGCCTGCCGGAATTAAATTACCACTATTATTGTAAACTCTAACGGATGGATATTCTGTTGTACTATGCTCGCATGCATCAATTGGACTTTCAAGTGATGTAAGGTACAGATCATTTGTATTTACATACACCGAATCGTCTGTAGGCCCGCAGCCATGTACATCGTCAACTGTAACATGATACCATTGGGCAATATCGCTATTCACATCATAATACCTGCTTGTTGATGCATCTTGCCATAAATAAGAATCGAAACCCTCTCCGGCATCAATACTCAAAGTATCTATCCGGGAAGAAAATATTGTATCTCCGTTAATTGCGGGCCGAGGTGTTCCCCAGGTATCAGCAACAATGGATAATGTATCATCGGCACGATTCAGGTCTTTTGCATTATTAGCATAAACTACCAGTGTATGTTGCCGCGATTCACTCATATCAACCTGCTGTGAATAGGTGTAATTTATTGAGCTGTCAATGTGTAAACTATCGGCAAGTACAAGGGTATCTTCATAGGGTTCCATTCCATTAAGTTGAAAGGCCAGCGGTATTTCTTCTCCCGGGCCGTAATGCTCCTCCCCTCTGTTGATGATCTCTACTTCCAGGTCAAATGGGTTTGGTCTTAAGCATTCATTACCAATCGATGTTAAAACCTGTTTCATCTCCAAATCATCGGTAGAAGTAATAACTTCAGTTGAATCTACAGCTGTGCATCCTTCACTGTTTGTTACGGTTACAGTGTAAGTATCATCGGTAAATACTGAAAGCACCTGCTCGTTGTAGCCAGTACTCCAGGCATAACCGGCATAACCCGCTCCGGCATCTAAGTCTACTGACCCTGAGGGCTTCCCTGTAATTGGCGGAAATGGATTGTATTGCGGCATTCCATTTACGCTAACTAATGAGGTGGTTGTATCGTTACTTGCCCCATAATAATACGGATCATCTTCATATAGAGTGATAAACTTAAAATCATAATCACCGGCCGAATCCATAGGTACAGTAGCACTAAATAAATGCTCATACGGAGTATTGGGTGCCAAATCCTGATCGAGAATTACTGTATCGGTTACAATGTGTTGTTCCTGCCAAATAAATTTCACAGGAACCTCTGTACCGGAAAGTGCCGTTACGGGAGCTTTGTTCTCAATATTAATTTTCACATGTGTGGTATCCGGCCATTCACAATCTGTTTGCGGATAATTTAGGGCTGAAACGGTAAAATCCAAAGGTGATTCATAAATAGCCACATCATCGACAGCAACCCCTTCACTAACTCCACCTTCGTCAGAGGTGAAAAGGAATCCAAATTTGACATAATCGTATGCATCCAGAGCATCGGGAAGTATTGTCCGCATCACAATCCAGTCAGATGAAGTTGTATCCCATGCAGGTGTTGCCGGAGGATTTGGGGTTTCATTATCATACCAGTTCCAGTTATAATACTGGTCATCGGCAACCGGTTGCCAACTATCGCCACCATCTACACTGTACATAAGTGTCAACCCATCTCCTGCATCATCAATTTGTCCCCACAACTTACATTCAAACACTGGTTTGTCAAGTTGTGTGAGATCAAAGCAAGGTCCTTCAAGTAATGCATTGGCATTATTTGTATAATTAAACGTCAATTTGGTTACCCAGGCTTTATTTCCAGTCGAAGTTTCATTAATCACATCATCATTTGGTACGCCTCTTTGCCACAAATCACTACTATCCGATATATGCCATCTACCATCGTCTGTTCCAAAATC
The DNA here is from genome assembly GCF_035268865.1 of Salinivirga sp. Classification (GTDB taxonomy): domain Bacteria; phylum Bacteroidota; class Bacteroidia; order Bacteroidales; family Salinivirgaceae; genus Salinivirga. Next base: position 29,031 of record NZ_DATFKB010000249.1, read on the forward strand.
TGTATAATAAGGTAAGGTTTCCTGGTAAGGCATAAACTGATCTTTTTGCAGCATATCATTTTCCGGAATCTCATCCTCTGTAAGAAATGTTTTTATTGATATATCATACCAACCGCCATCAGAGAAATCGGCAAACTCCGAAAAAGTGTAAGTTATGGTATCATTGGTTGCTATACTGGCAGATATTACATCCATTGTCCAGGTGTCGCCCCCGTCAAAGGAGAATCCTATAGGAATATTACTGGCAGTTTCATACCCCCTGTTGGTAACTTTTACTGATATCTGTTCCTGAGAGGTATGGTAGCAGTTACAGGTAGGTTCAAGGTATTCGACAACGGCAATATCATAACTTATAAAATTACCAACCAACGCCAAATCATCAATGTTCCATCCCGAATAAACTGTATAATCATCTGTTCCTCCCAGGGTAAATTTAAGTCTTATGGAGTTATTAAAATTGGTT
>NZ_DATFKB010000250.1:0-31036 GCF_035268865.1 Salinivirga sp.
AACGGGGATATCAAAACTATTGTATTTTATCGTTGCTGTTGATGATTCTAATTCACCAGCTAAGTTATCAGTGTCACTGAAGTCGATAGATGCCTCCGCATGTGAGAATATCAATTCGGGTTGAATATAAATTCCCAACACTTTTAAGCGTGCAAATGCACCAAAGTGATAACCCATCTCATAAGATTTTGGTTCAAATTTGATCCCCGGTCTGTTTATAGCTTGTGGGTTAACGATTTGTGTTTCTCCATCTGGAGAAATTATCAAATCGTCCTCGTTTGGTCCGCCAGGCAAATAATCTGGCTTAATTGTAATGTCATTTTCAATACTAAAATCATCAAAACTAACTTTTGTAGAGTTTACACCAGCTTTTACACCCCATGTAAAGATTTGGGAGAATGATGCTTGAGCAACAAGCATTACGCCTATTAGGATTACAAGTTTTTTCATAATATTCAGATTTTTGATTCTATGGTAAAAATAATAATTTAAAAAGACCCGTACATATTTTTTGAGCAACTTTTCGGTTAATGTATCAATATAAAATATGAAACCTCTATGTTTAACCATTAAACACATTTATACTGAGCTTGTCGAAGTACGCGAATGGTTATTCGGAGAAGTTACAGTAAAATACTTACTGTCAAAAAGAGGTGGTTCCATCCCGATTGGTATCGGGACAGGTAATGACCACTAAAAATTAAAAATAAACAGATGAAACCTCCATGTTTAACCATTTAAACACATTTATACTGAGCTTGTCGAAGTACACGAATGGTTATTCGGAGAAGTTACAGTAAAATGCTTACTGTCAAAAAGAGGAGGTTTCATCCCGATTGGTATCGGGACAGGTAATGACCACTAAAATCAAAATTATAAACATATGAATGTCACTTTCTTAAGTAGAAAAATATTTCTTTAGTATATTTTTTACCTTTTTAGATCATTGAAATATTATTAACGTTGGTGAATTAATTTATGCTTCGGTATGGGTTTTGTTCAATTAACACATCATGTGGATTCAAAATAAAATGCGATTGAGTTTTTTGGGCTGGCTGGTGCTGGTTTTCATAATATTTGCCGGAACTCCTTCTAATGCAGCCCATATTACCCTTGACAGTACAAAGAGCGCCGGTGAAATTGATTCTTTAAAATCAGTTTATCATCAAATTAAATATACGGGTCCATACACAACCAGTTTTTATACGGCGCTGAGTGCTTATCCTGAGTTAAAAAACACGACCATTCACTTCAAACATCGCAACATAAAGACCACCATGCAGTGCAGACCCAAAGTTTTTTCTGTTTTCAGAAAACCCGATAAGCGGAAGTTTATGATGGTATTTAACCGTAATCAGGGAAAATCGCGTGGAGTAGCAATCGGTGAGCTGAGCTTTAATGCACGGGTGGGGCTTTTTGCTCATGAAATAGCCCATGTGGTAGATTATGTGAAGATGTCCAGCGGGCAGACCATAGGTCAGGGATTTAAGTATCTTACCCGTAGCGGTAAAATTGCCCTTGAGCATAAAATTGACCGGATGGTAATCTGGAAAGGCTTTGGACATCAAATCTATCAATATGCTCATGAAGTGCTCAGTAGCCAATCTATAACAGATGACTACAGGTTAAGAAGAAAACGTATATATTTGCAACCTGCAGAAATTAAAGCGCTTGTTGACATTGTTGAAAACCCGTCGTTAAATGTTAATAGATAGCCTTTAATTTTTAGATTTCATCAGAACAAAACCGCCTATTTTTGCATTAATAAATTCAGGGAAATCATGCCGTTGTTTTTAGCGCGCATGTACCCGCTGAAAGTTTAAATTATTGCAATAATAGTCTGATATGTCCCAGTTTACACACCTGCATGTGCACACACAATACTCCATTCTCGATGGAGCTTCTAAGATTAATGAACTTTTGCAAAAGGCTAAAGATGATGGAATGCCGGCAGTAGCCATTACAGATCATGGCAATATGTTTGGCGTTAAAGATTTTTGGGATCAGGCTCAAAAAACAGGAATTAAACCCATTATTGGTATTGAAACATATCTGGCAGCAAATGGGCGGCATGTAAAGGAGAAAGGTAAAGGTAACCGTGGATATCACCTCATTTTGCTGGCAAAAAATGCAACCGGATATAAAAATTTAATGAAGCTAAGCTCAATTGGCTTTACAGAGGGTTTTTACCACAATGCACGCATCGACCATGAGTTGCTCGAAAAGTACCACGAAGGCATTATAGCCAGTTCGGCATGTTTGGGAGGAGAAATTCCACAATATATTTTAATGAACCAGCTCGATAAAGCTTACGAGCGCGCCAAATGGTTTAAGAATTTGTTTGGTGAGGATTTTTATCTCGAGTTGATGCGCCACCCGGCAAAAGCACCTCAACAGCGTGAAGAAATTTATGACCGGCAGCAGCTTGTAAATAATGAGCTGATTAAAATGTCAAAAGAGTTGGGCATTAAACTGATTGCTACAAATGATGTACACTTTACCAATGGTGAAGATGCCGAAGCTCATGACCGGCTCATCTGTCTGGTTACAAATTCTCCGGTCGATGATCCCAAACGCATGCGCTATACCAAGGAGGAATATTTTAAATCTACGAAAGAGATGCAGGAACTTTTTGCAGATGTTCCTGAGGCCATTTCCAATACCGAAGAGATTGTAAATAAAATAGAAGACCTTGAGCTCGATAGTGAACCCATTATGCCGGATTTTAGCCTTCCCGAGGGGTTTGATAATGAAAATGACTACCTGAGGCATATAACTTATGAGGGAGCAAAAGAGCGATGGGGCGAAGATTTACATGAAAGCACCATTGAACGACTCGATTTTGAGTTGAACACAATCAAGGATATGGGATTTCCCGGGTATTTCCTTATTGTGTGGGACTTTATTAAGGCAGCCCGCGAAATTGGGGTTATTGTGGGGCCGGGCCGTGGGTCGGCAGCCGGATCAGCAGTTGCATACTGCCTTAAAATTACCAATATCGATCCCATTAAATATGATCTGCTTTTTGAACGTTTCTTGAATCCCGACCGCATCTCAATGCCCGATATCGATATTGACTTTGATGACGATGGGCGACAGGAGATCCTTGACTGGGTTGTAAATAAATATGGTGAAGATAAAGTGGCGCATATTATCACATTTGGAACCATGGCCACTAAATCTTCAATACGCGATGTGTCCCGCGTACAGGAGTTTCCTCTTAAAAGAGCTGATGAAATTGCCAAGCTGGTGCCTGAGGCCCCAAAAATGAATTTCAAAAAAGCTTATAAAGAGGCGCCGGAACTTAAAAAAATCCGTAAGGAGGGCAACCCCGAAGAGCAAGCCGTGCTTGAATATGCCGAGAAACTCGAGGGATCGGTGCGGCAGACAGGAGTGCATGCCTGTGGTATAATTATTTCTAAAGATAGCCTCACCGAGTATATTCCTGTTTGTACCGCAAAAGATGCCAACCTCCTGGTTACCCAATACGACGGTAATTTTGTGGAGCCTGTGGGTATGCTTAAAATGGACTTTTTGGGGCTTAAAACCCTTTCTATTATAAAAGAAGCACTTGAATATATTCAGGATTCCAAAGGTTTTGCTCCCGATATCGATCAGGTACCACTGGATGATGCCAAAACATTTGAACTTTATGCCCGCGGAGAAACCACAGCCCTGTTCCAGTTTGAGTCGCCCGGTATGAAAAAACACCTGCGTGCACTTAAGCCCGACCGTTTTGAGGATCTCGTTGCTATGAATGCACTCTACCGGCCAGGTCCAATGGGCTACATCCCCTCATTTATTGACCGGAAGTATGGCCGTGAAAAAATAGAATACGACCACCCGATGATGAAAGAGTTTCTGGAGGATACCTATGGAATTACCGTCTTTCAGGAACAGGTGATGCTGCAATCGCGTAAACTGGCAAATTTTAGTCGCGGCCAGTCAGACAGCCTCCGTAAAGCCATGGGAAAAAAGAAAAAAGCCCTGATGGAAGAATTGAAAGTGAAATTCCACGAAGGTGCTTTGGCCAATGAAAAGTTTATTGAAGGCTGCAAACAGGTAAACAAGGAGCCTGAAAAGCTCATAGAAAAAATTTGGAAAGATTGGGAAGCGTTTGCTGAATACGCATTTAATAAATCACACTCTGTTTGCTATGCCTACGTATCGTATCAAACAGCTTACCTTAAAGCACATTACCCATCGGAGTTTATGGCTGCGGTACTCACCCGTAACCTGTCAGATATTAGTAAGGTTACCACCTTTTTAGACGAAACGCGTCACATGGGAATTGAGGTGCTCGGTCCCGATGTCAATGAGAGTGTGTACAAATTTCGGGTAACACCAAAAGGCGACTTGCGTTTTGGCCTGGGAGCCGTGAAAAATGTCGGAAGCAATGTGGTGAACCATATTATTGAAGTACGGCAGGAACAAGGTAAATTTGAAGATATCTACGATTTCGTGGAAAAAGTAGATATGCATATTGTCAATAAGAAAAACATGGAAGGCCTTGCATATGCAGGAGCTTTTGATTGTTTCGACATAGAACGCCATAATTTCTTTGCAACCGATGAAAGAGGACAAACCCTTATAGAGCAGCTCATTAAATATGGGAACCGGATGAAAGAGGAAAGTGCCAGTGCACAGCAATCGCTCTTTGGCGGAGCAGATGAGGGTTTTAAAGTTGCAAAACCAGCAATTCCTCAGAGTGAACCATGGACAAAAATGGCCCGCATGAACATTGAGAAGGAGTATGTAGGAATATACCTTTCGGAGCACCCGCTGGATGATTATAAACTTGAACTTGATCATATTTGCAATGCCCGTTTCATTGACCTGCAGCAAGACATGGAGTCTATGGAAAATAAGGAGGTGACCGTTGGGGGTATGGTCACAGAGGTCAAACACCTCACAACAAAAAATGGCAAGCCATGGGGCAAACTCACAGTAGAAGATTTTAGCGGTGCCTATTCATATGCACTCTTCGGTCGCGATTATATGAATTTTAAACCCTATATGGAGAAAGATTGGTACCTGCTTATTAAAGGCAGGGTACAAAAAAGGGAGTGGGGAGATACCAATGAACTGGAGTTTAAAATAAAAGAAATAAGCAACCTTGTTGATGCAAGAGATGAAAAAATTAACAGTATCAACATTAAAATACCAATTGATTCACTTACTGAAGATTTGGTGACAGAAATGTATGATATCATGGAGCAGGGTAAAGGTAAAAAGGAGTTGCAGTTTATGGTTTTCGATCCCAGGAAAGATATTGTAATACCAATGTTTTCGAGAAATATAAGTGTTGATATTTCAAAGGAGCTGGTCGAATACCTCGACAGGTTTCCTGAACTTGAATATAGTTTGAAATAAATGGCAAAATAATTGCTAAATTTAATCCAAAATTTTAAAACTGAATATTATGGCTATTGAAGTAACTGAATCGAATTTCGACGAAAAGGTAATACAATCAGATGTACCTGTAGTAGTAGACTTATGGGCTGAATGGTGTGGCCCCTGTAAACTGTTAACTCCAATTATGGAAGAGATGACCTCTGATTACGAAGGTAAAGCATTAATTACAAAAGTTGATGTTGACAGCAACCCGGGCATTGCGGCCAAATTTGGTGTGCGGAATATTCCTACAGTACTTTTCTTCAAAAATGGAGAAGTTGTAGATAAGCAGGTAGGGGCTGTTCCGAAAGACAAATTGACAGAAAAGCTTGACACATTGCTTTAAAAGTATAAATTAACATATTTTAACAGGCTGTTCAACAATTTGAACAGCCTTTTTTTGTTACTTTGTCATGAGGGAAAATGTTTTGTTATGACCGATAAAATTACCGTAGAGAAAATACAGGAAGTTCGACACCTCAACAGCCTTGATTTTTTTGCTCGACAAATAGTGGAGGGCTTCATTACAGGCCTGCACCGGAGCCCCTTTCATGGTTTCTCAGTTGAATTTGCCGAACACAGAGCCTACAATAACGGCGAATCTGTGCGCTTTATCGATTGGAAACTTTATGGCCGAACAGGTAAGCTTTTCGTAAAACGATTCGAAGAGGAAACCAATTTGCGCTGTCAGATTGTTGTTGATACTTCTTCGTCAATGTTTTTTCCAACCGAAAAAAATGTGAATAAACTACAGTTTAGTGCCTATGCATCTGCAGCGCTTATTCATATGCTCAACAGGCAGCGCGATGCCGCAGGACTCTCCCTTTTTGATGAACAATTGCAGTTTCATACACGGGCCAGAATGAGCAAAAATCATATTCAAACATTATATGCCAGGCTGGATGAGCTTCTTAAACTTAAATATGAACCAAAACAAAGAAAACTAACCCGCATTTCGGATGTATTACACCAAATTGCTGAAGCAGCACATAAAAGATCTTTGATTGTAATATTTTCAGATATGTTTGAAAACGAAGATGCCGCAAATCTTTTTAATGCACTTGAGCACTTGCGATACAATAAACATGAGGTTATTGTATTTCATGTACATGACAGGCAATATGAGGAGGCTTTAGTATTAGAAGACAGGCCCCACAGGCTTATTGATATGGAAAACGGCGAAGAAATGAAGCTTAAACCTCAGGAGGTAAGGAAGCTTTATGGTGAGCAAATGCGGGCTTTTTATGAGCAGATAAGAAAGAAATGTTTACAGTATAAAGTTGATTTTGTTACAGCAGATATTAATGAACCTTTTGATAAGGTACTGACATCATTTTTAGCCAGAAGAAGTCGTATGTTTTAAAAAAGAATTCAGGTGAAGCAGCTACTTGTCCTTATTCTTATAGTTTTTTTGACCCCTTTAATTCTATCGGGGCAAAGCCCGGTCAATGATTCCACCCAAAGGCCCAAAATAGGGTTAGTGCTAAGTGGTGGTGGTGCAAAGGGTATGGCTCACGTAGGCTTTCTTAAAGTAATGGAAGAAGTCGGTATTGAACCCGATTTTATTACCGGAACTTCAATGGGTAGCATTGTGGGTGGTCTTTATTCTATTGGTTATTCGGCCGATGAAATTGGCGATTTACTCAGAAACCAGAACTGGAACGAGGTACTTTCAAATGATATTAAACTCTCTGATATAAGTATAAACGAAAAAGATAGTTACGGGCAGTATTTCGCAGAATTTCCAATACAGGGTATTGAAATAAAATTGCCTAAAGGGCTCATATTTGGGCAGCGGGTAATGGAATTGCTAAACCATTATACCTTGCCCGCCTACAATATTCATGATTTTGATTCATTGCCTATCCCGTTTAAATGTGTTGCCGCTGATATTACCAACGCTGAACCAGTGGTGATGGATACCGGAAACCTTGCAATGGCAATGCGTGCAAGTATGGCCATACCCACCGTTTTTACACCTGTTTTATGGGGAGAGAAGCTGCTTGTCGATGGAGGGTTAAGCCGTAATTTTCCGGTAGAAGAGGTGAAAAATATGGGAGCTGATATCGTTATAGGGGTTTATACAGGCGGTGTACTTAAGGACAAAGAGTCTTTGAATTCCATGATTGATATCCTGACCCAATCTGCCTTTTTTATGGGCATATTCGATGCAGAAGAACAAAAGAAGATGGTCGATATTTATATTGAACCCGACCTTAATGGATATACTGCAGCAGACTTCGTCCAGGTCGATTCTATTATTCACAGAGGAGAACAGGCAACTCTTAAGGTATATCACCAATTAGACTCTCTTCAGCAAACACAAAAACAATATCAACAGACACAGGAACCAACAAGCTTATCTTTGCCTGATAGTATTGTGGTACAGAAAATTGTTACACGTGGTATAGCACCCAAATATACTGCATTTGTAAAGGCACGTTTAGGTGTTGAGCCTAACAAACCCTTTCATATAAATCAACTCGAGGATGGTATAAATCGAATTTATGGTAGTCGATATTTTTACAGAGTTTACTATGGGTTTGAGGATGCTGATGATGGCGCACAGGTGTTGGTGATATATGCAGAAGGTAAGCCGACCGGTTTTTTAGGTGCGAGTGTGCACTACGACTCAGAAAAACGAGCTGCTTTGCTGCTTAATGCAACATTTCGCGATTTAGTGATACCATCGAGCCGGTTGAGTTTAACTGCCAACTTATCTGAAAACCCTGGCTTTCAGGTAGATTTTTTTAAATATTTTGGAAAAAAACGACGATATACCATTGGTACACAATTTAACACAGATGCCTTTGATGTGCCGGTTTACACTATGGGTGATTTAAGCAGATTGTATAAATACAACTATACTTCTTACGAGCTTTATACACGTTATGCACTTACCAATGATTCACGAATTAGCGGGGGAGGCATGTTCGAGCGTACTTCTGTAAAGCCTAAAGTGCATAATACCAATGATTTTAAGCGTTGGTTGGTCAAGAACAAACAGCTCTACGCTTCTTTTGAGCTAAACACCACAAATACACGGTATTTCCCCACACGGGGACTCGATTTATCTTTAAGGTATGAGTATAACTTTGATTTGAATTATGACATTACTCTGGAAGATACCATATCTAATTTTGAGAGTGAAATGTTCAATAAAACATTTGGAAGCCTTAAGTTTCACCTGGATTATTATCAACCCGTATGGGATCAGTTCACTTTTCATGCTTATTCTCACGCAGGCCTCACATTTGGTGAGAATTTCACCCTGGTAAAACAGTATATGGCCGGGGGAATTTTTACAGCCTATTCTTATCTGATTCCGTTTACCGGATTTAATGAATTGGAATACACGGCATTGCAAATTTTGTCGGGTGGTAGTGGTTTGCAATATGAGTTGTTTACAGATATTTTTATAGAACCTCGGGTAAATATCTTACTATCGGCAGATTATATTGAGGATTTTATTAATACATCGCTTGAGGAGCGGTTTATTCTTGGCTATGGACTTAAGTTGGGATACTCATCTATTATTGGACCTGTTGTGGTGAGTGTTTCTTCAAACACCTACAATAACAAGGTCCGTTCTTTTTTTAATTTGGGTTACCGATTCCGGTTTTAAATACCCCGCCAATCGATTAGGTGTTTTGTTTCAGCCAGTGTGTTTACTTCTCCAAATAAAAAATCGTTTTTGCGTTTAGCAGAGCACATCATGGGGTGGTGAGACAGTGTTTTGTGTTTAATATCCAGATTTTCTGTTATTTTTTGTGCATGTCCGCCCCAAAGAACCCAAACAAGATCCGGGTATTGGTAATTAATAAATTTGAGTAAGTTTTGTGAAAATTCCTGCCATTGTTTACTATGACTGTTAGACAACCCGGTTTCGCAGGTAAATGCAGTATTGAGCAATAGGACGCCTTGTTGCTCCCAGTTTCTAAATAGTTCTTGTGGCCCGGCTATTAATTTATTATCCGTATTCCAATTTACAATTTCTTTATAAGGCAAAACCTCTTCATAATAGGTTTTGTAGATAAGCCGAATGATATTTTTTAAAGAAACATTCCGGAAAGGATGATTCCAGTCTTTAAGTGTGCCAACTTCAAAAGCTCTGCCCGTAGCAACCCCTGCCTGGGGGTAGGGATCCTGTCCAAGAATAATGGTTTTTACATTGCTCAACGAAACCGTTAAAAAATGTAAAACTCGCGAAGCCGGAGGTGTGAAATCTTTTTGCGTAGTTTTATCTGCTATGCTTCCAAGAAGTTTTTTGTTTTTTGCATCCAGAAAATCTGTCCATTCAGGAGCAACAGGCGTATGTAAATTATTTAAAAATATTGACATAGGTTAGTATATCTGTGTACGATAGTTTTTCATTTCTTTTTCAATATGCGGAGCCTCAGGCATAATTGAATACAGCAGTTTTTTAAATCCGCTGCCATGATTTGGATGTATGGTATGGCAAAGCTCATGAATTATCACATAATCAATCATTCTGGCCGGTAACCGCATTAATTGAATATTCAGGTTGATGTTACCTTTAGTAGAGCAACTGCCCCAGCGGGTTTTATTGTTTCTGAAGCTAAGATTGTTGTAGCGGAATTTAAATTGATTGGCTAGTTCCTGGGTTCTTTTTGGAAGGTATTTAGAGGCTTCATCTTTGAGTACAAAATCAATAATATTTTTTATCCCTTGCTGGAAGGCCGGGTTTTTGATATCGATTTTTTGAGGTACAGCAATCACATATTCAGGTTTTTTACCCATTAGGCGAAGGCGGTCGGTATCGTTTTGTTGAATGGTAAATTGGTTGAAGAAGGTCTCAATGGTTGTTTGATGTTCAAATACTGTTCTTTTTTGTTCTATCGTCTTGTTGTAAGCTTGTTTTTCCAGAATCCATTTTTTCTTGCGTTCGATAACGCGGGCAATTTGTTTTTGTGAAGCCGAAGTGGGCGAAGAAATGGTGACAATATCGAACGGTTTAAGGCGTATATTGAAGTTTTTCAGTCCGCTTTTAGGGACTATCTTAATTTTACCTATCTCTTTATCTTCCAGATAATAGTATTTCGCTTTCATAAGTACAAAAAAAGTGAAAATAACTATTAATTCGTCATTTATATTAAAAAGATTTTTTACCTTTGCCGCACTTTAATCAAACGATAATGTTATGCCAGTAAGAATTAGATTACAGAGACACGGAAGAAGACATCATCCCTTCTACTACGTAGTAGTAGCAGATAGCAGGGCGCCACGAGATGGTAGATTTATCGAACGGATTGGTTCATACAATCCTATGACAAATCCTGCTAGCGTACAACTGGATTTTGATAAAGCATTATCGTGGCTGCAAAAAGGAGCGCAACCTTCAGATACTTGTCGCTCCATCCTATCAAGGGAAGGTGTCATGATGTACAATCACCTGTTAAAAGGTGTGCGTAAAGGAGCTTTTGATCAGGCAACCGCCGATAAAAAGTTTGAAACCTGGAAAGCTGAAAAAGATGTGAAACTTCGTGATGAAGCAGATAAAACAACAGCTGAAAAGGAAAAAGAAAAAGCTGAGCGTTTGGCCAAAGAGAAAGAGGTCAATGAAGAACGCGCAAAACAGCTTGCTGAGAAAAATGCTGAACTGAATGCTGCTGCAGAAGCTGAAGCTAAGGGCGAGGAAGAAGCTACCGAAGCTAAAGAAGAGCAGGCAGAAGCCAGTGAAGCACAAGCAGAAGGAGAAGCTGAGGTTGCCAAAGAGGCTGAAGCCCCAAAGGCCAAAGAAGATGACGCTAAAAAAGCGGACGACGAAAATCAGGAAAAAGCTGAAAACTAATCTGCATGAATTTTCAGGATTGTGTTCTTGCGGGCACCATTACTAAAACACACGGTGTTGATGGTAAGGTGGTGATAAGTACAGACAACGATCTTGAAACAAAAGACTTCAGGGAACCAATATTCATCAATATTGATGGATTGCTGGTTCCCTTTTTTGTTGTTACAATTGACACCAAGGGGCGCAACCAATATATTCTGACCCTCGAACTTGTCGAAGATGTCGATGAGGCTTCTACACTTATAGGTTTGGATGTATATCTCTCTGCTGCCGATGATGTCTTTTCTGAATCAATTGAAATGTCACAACTGGATGGTCTGAATGTCATTGACCAGCAGAAAGGCGAAATTGGCCGCATTAAGCGAATCGATGAAGTTGCAGGTAATTATCTGCTTGTTATCGATAATGGTAACGATGAGGTGTTAATACCTTTTAGTGAAGATTTTATCGTTGAAATTCTTCCGGAGGAGCATTATATATTGCTCCAACTGCCCGACGGATTGCTTGAGTTGAATCAATAATTCTTTCTTTTTTTGTTATAAAAACCTTAAATTAATTAATTTAGAGGTTGATTAAACGGAAGCCATGAGTTTACGATCCGCTCTACTTTTAACATGTCTTTTTTGGGGGCAATTTTTATTTGCCGGCAATGTGGACTCTTTGATGCAGGAACTTAATTCCGCAAAAGATACTGCAAGATTTTTAAAATTTCTGGAGCTTTCGCGGCATTATAGGTCAGTCAATATTGACTCTTCAGAATATTATCTTCAAAGTGCTAATGATTATTTATCTGAAATCAAAGATAAATTTAGTTCCAATGTTATTGAGAAGTATGACGCAATCTATTATCAGCAAAAAGGCGTATTAATGCACAGAATTGATGAATATGATTCTGCACTGGTTAATTATAAAAATGCATACGAGCTTTATGTGGAACAGAATCATTTGGAGAAGCAGGTACAGATACTTATCAATATGGGAGCATTGTACGAACAACAGGGAGAGTTCTCAAAAGCGCTCGAATATTATTTTAATTCGTCGAGATTAGCCGATAGTGCTGAGCTTATTCAAGAGCAATCAAGAATTTACATAAATATTGGTGTGGTATACTTGAATCAACAGAAGTTTAAAAAAGCACTTCTTTATTTTCAAAATGCGATTCCATTAAAGAAAAAAGCGAAGGATAGAAAAGGCGAGGCCTTGGTTTATAATAATATAGGTATTGTTTATTATTACCTCGATGAGTACGATAAAGTTTTAAGAAATTTTAAGAAAAGTTTAAATATTTACCGGCAAATAAATGATATAAGAAGTCAGGCCCAGCCTTATTTCAATATAGCTGAGATTCATTATGAGCAGGGTGAGTTGAAAAAAGCGCTCTATTACTATAAAAAATCATATGAGATTGAAAAGCAACTTAATAACAGGTCAGACCAGGCTGTGTCTTTAATAGCTATTGGTAATGTTTATAAGGACCTAAAAAAAATTGATGATGCCATTAGGGTGCAACAAGAGGCGGTTAATATTTTAAGAAGCATAGGAGCAAATCATGAATTAGCAACAGCATTACTTGAGTTGTCATACAGTTATGAGGCCCGGGGGAATTATAAAAAGGCACTTGAGAAATATAAGGCGCACAAGAGATTAGAGGATTCTGTTTTCAATATGCGAAAAGAAGCACAGATTGCTAAAATTCAGGAGCAGTACGAGTCAGAGCAAAAAGATCAGGAAATTGCATTACTTAAAAAGCAAAATAAGCTGGCTGTCCTTGAAAACAAACAACAGCAAGAACAAATAGGCAACCGGCAACGCATTGCTATTTTAGGCTTATTGGTTGGTGCATTCGGATTATTTGCGCTCATAATGTTATACAGACTATATCGGCAAAAGAAGCTTTCGAATCAAATGTTGGAGCTTAAGAACGAAGCCATTCAACGTAAAAACACTGAGATTACTGATGTGGTGCAAAAACTCGAATCCAGTTTAAGGGGGCGAAAAACATTTTATCGTAATATTTTAACTGAGTTTAGTCATCCGTTGAGTAAAATTTCTGCTGTCGCACGTTTGATTTCTAATTCATCCACATTTGAGAATATACAAACCAGCATAAAGCATATAAAAGGAAATGTTTTTGAGTTGAATAAGGTTTTTGAAGATCTTTTCAGGGCAACGAAAATTGAGACTGGTGATAATCAACTTCAGAAAGAAGGCACACAGATTAGTGAGATTGCTGAACATTTATTGCGAAAGTTTACCCCGCTTGCAAATCAAAGAAAGATAGAGCTCAACTATAACTTAGATGACAGTTGTCCGGAAATTGTTGAATTAGATCCATATAAGTATTTTCAAATGTTGTCGAATCTTACCATAGATGCTATAAAGCGTGCTTTGCCCGGGGGGAGGGTTAATGTAGATTTCTATTATGAAAAGCCTGATTTGCTTAGAGTTCGTGTAAAAGATAGCGGCGACGCTATTTCAGATAGTTATAAAGAGGAGCTTTATGCGTTTTTTCAGGAAAAAGACGATCTTGTATACACAACTGACAAGCTGGGTCTTGGGTTAGGGGTTGTTAAGAGCCTGGTGGATGCTTTCGGTGGAAGTATTTTTATAGATAGTAATTCCGAACAAGAAACAGAATATACAGTAGCGATTCCGGCAGGAATAATGAGCAAATCAACTTTTAGTTTTAAAGCCAATGGTCAGGGTCTGAGAAATGCTAATCAGCAGCCGGGCAAAGTATTAATTACCGGACAGCCTGAGGATTTTGTCAGGAATTTAGAGTTGGGTCTGGCAAAATATAAAATGAATCTTGTGCTGCAGCAGGCAGAAGATGAAAATATGGCCCTGCAGTTTTTGAGCGAAAGCACCTATGATATTTGTATTATTGATTTACCCGACAACACTGCAGAAGTTGAGGATTTAGTAAAAACATTCTATTCAGCTAAAGGAGATTATAATATCCGTTTTGTTGGTTTGTCAGACAATATTTCGAAAGGCTATTTGCAGGAATGCCACAAAGCTGGTGTTGCGACAGTTGTTGAAAAGCCGGTAGAGATATTTAATTTGATTGTTGAGATAGAACGGAGTTTTAATGCATTGGATATTAAAGCAGGCTCCTTATTAGGGTTTTATCTTGAGAGTACAGATGGAGAAGATTCTGAGAAAAAACAAAAGATCGAGCAGGCCCAGGTTCAGAATATAGACAAAAAAATTATGCTGATAAATGCAGGACTTCGACAAAAAGAATGGAAAACTGTAATGGAACAAATAAACAGAATGCGGGTTGATAAGCATTTGTTAATCAGCCGGGAAATGGTACATCAGCTAAATGTTATAGAGAAGGAGTGTGTTACCACAAGAAATGTGGAAGTGATGGGCAATGCATTGAATTTGTTCCAAAAGGAATGGAATAAAATTAAATCTGTTTAGAATCATTGCCCCGCTATGCTGATGTATATCCTACAACCTCATTATATTTATTTTCACCGGGTATTTTAGAGAAGTCACTGAGTTTTCTCATTTCGTTACCAGTCAGTCAATTAAGATCTTTTAACGTTTTTATTACTATGGGTGGTAGCCGGCGGAGATTGCCATCTTCAAATTTTATTGCCAGGCCTTGTCCATTTGATTGGTTCCCCGCACAATAGAAAGCCTCAGCCCCAATTTTCCCGAACAGACGACCTTTGGTGAAGGCATTTAAGGCAATGCAAAAATTACCTGTTCCGGAAAGTATTTCCGGGTGTGTAGCCGTGGCATTAGTTATTATTTTAGCTGAACCAGAATTTTGCGCTGTAAGATTATCAGGTTTTGCAAGCTTAACATAACCCAGCCCCATGCGAGAAATGGGCATGCCATATACAGGCACCCCACAGCTATCTGTTCCATGTATGATATTTTCCAGGTCAAATTCGCACCTGCGTGCTATTCGTTTGCTAATTTTTTGTTGAAGTGGATGTGACAGTTGAATATACTCATCAGAATTATATTTTTTATCTTTGCAAATAGCCAGAAAACCGGCATGCTTGCCTGAGCAGTCATTGAAAATTACATCGGGGACATAGTCTTGCAAGGCCATTTCTATAGCATAAGCAGAATTTAATGAAGTTGTTTTGCCGCAAAGGAGTGAATCTTTATTTAGGCCTATTTTTGAAAGAATGGCTTTTACTGTATTGCGGTGTGTTTTTTCTCCGTAGTGCGAAGCACACATTATACTTAGCTCTTTATCTGAAAATTTATATTGATCGTATGCACCTGAAATTATAACTTCCATTGCCTGGATGGGCTTTGCTGCACTTCTAAAATAAGTTATATAGTCAGGCTATTCGCGACTGAAAACCGTTTTACCCTTGTAATCGACAACCGCAATGTGCCCATAGTGCCTGTTTTCCTGCAAATCGCCGCGGGTTAAAATTACGAGTAATTCTGCTGGCTATAATTATTCTTTTTGAATTACTTTTAGCTTGTACATTATGGTTTTGGTTGAACTAAAGTCGGGTTCCAATACGTTGAGCACGATCAGGTTAGCTAGTAATTCTTCCGCTTCAAAGCGACGCATTTTTGTTAATCTGCAAAGTTTCGAAAAGGTAATAGCCGGATGCTGTTCGAGATAGTTGAGCAAGAATTTTTCATTTTTACTATAGGTAAAATATATGCCCGACTTATCGCGTTTCTTTTGCCAAACTTTCAAAATTACTTTATTGGCAAGTCTGTTTTGGTCCTTCACGCGCAGATATACAAGCCACTTTTTTTCTTCGGTTGGCGCGTAATATGGTTTTTGATCCCCCGGTTCCACATCAACTTCCAATACCATTTTGCCTCCAATATTCCACTCCGTCACGTTGTATGGGACATTAGGTTTTGAGTATAGCTGGGAGGCAGCTTCAATCATATGAATCTCTTCTTCTGAGCGCACTCCAGCTATTACGCCATTATCTTTAACTCCAATCAGGAGTTTGCCACCATCCGTATTAGCAAAAGCTACAAGTGACCTTGCAATTTTTCTGGCATCGTTCACCGCAAACTTAAAATCCTGCTTTTGATGCTCACCTTCTCTTATTAACTGCTGTATATAACTTTTACTCACCGTATTCTCAATTTGAATTAACAAAAATAGTGACTATTCAATAAATAAAAGATTCTTCAATGCTTTATTGTTATAGAAAAGTACTTTTGTAACGGAAATAATTTCTTGTAATTTTATTTTTTCAGTCTTATCTTTTCTTGAATGTCGTACTATGATTCTAATTGCAGATAGTGGTGGTACAAATACCATGTGGGCGCTTATTGATAAGCATAACGTTGAGTATGTTAAATCAGCTGGTATGCATCCTTCACAGTTGGGCTATGGTATGATTTTTCCACCGGCTTTGGAAAGGCATCGTAATTATATCACCGAGCTTTATTTTTATGGTACTGGCTGCGCAAGGCAGCAGGGTAGAGAAAAGGTTAAGCAGTTTTTAGCAAATTGGTTTTCCAATGCTCATATAACGGTTTTTTCCGATTTAATGGCACTTGCCCATGCCGGATGGGGTGATGAGGCCGGAAATGTTGCTATACTTGGTACAGGGTCTTCTATGGCTTACTACGATGGGTTTAAACTAAACTTTGAAGTGTGGTCGCCCGGGAAAGAGAAAGATCCCGGGAGTGGCACCGATCTGGCTCTGCAGATGCTTAAGCTCTACGAAGATGCTGCATTATCAGATGATATCAGTGGTGATTTGCAAAAAATTTTAAACAAAAAACTGGAGCAAGAAGATGAAAATGGGTTATTAGCCCGTTATATAATGCAAAATCAGCATAATGTAGTGCTTTCAGAGCTTTGTGTAAAGCAATTTTCCAGCTTCTTTGAGTTTTATGCCCTCTTGCTGCAAAAATATCCTTTTCCTATAGTATTTGGTGGTTCTATAGCCTATTTGAGCTCCCGATTGCTGAATAATGTCGCAAAAAAACACAACCTAAAAATTCATTCAATTATAAGGGAGCCAATATATCCGTTGGTAGAATTATACCTGAACCGTAAGGTTTAACTGTTATCCTGGTCTTCGTCTAAAATCTCGTTTACCTTGTCTTCAGTGGTTTTTAGGTGATCTTTACATTTTTTTATCAATTGTGAAGCACGCTTAACTTTTGTGCTAAGTTCATCAATTTCAAGGTCCCCGGCTTCAAGTTGATCTATAATTTGCTCTATTTCTTGTGTTGCTTCGCTGTAAGAAAATTTTTTCGCCATGATTTTTAGGCAAATATAGTATTTTTATTATTCATCATGATGAAAACGTAAGGTTAAGTAAATGTTATTATATGGTTTTGTTTTGAAAATATGATTTCCTTTAGGTACTTTAGCTTTAAACGAAAAGTTATGAAAGTATTAATATTGTTTTTATTCCTTGTACTACTAGCTAAGTTTTCTTTATCCCAGAACATTACTTTGTCAGATGATGAAAGTTATGAGGCTCACAGTAGTGCAATGGTAGATATTTATTCCAAAACAAAAGGGCTACTGGTTCCCCGGGTTACAAACACAGAAATGAACTCAATTGCAACGCCGGCTAATGGTTTAATTGTGTACAACAGCAGTTTTAATAATTATTATTACTGGGATGGGGCAGACTGGAAAATTGTAGCTGTAAGTGAGTATTTTCAGTCAAATGGAGATACCGTATTCATTACCGGAGATGGAAAAAGATTTGGTATTGGTACACGCTCTCCTATGGGGCGCCTAACCGTGATGGGTGATAGCACTGCTACTAGCGACGAACCACTTTTTGAAGTAAAAAACAGCCAGGGTGAGATCATATTTGCTGTGTATGAAAACGAGGTGCAGGTTAATTTTAAAGAAGACTCATCAAAGGCTTTAAAAGGCGGATTTGCTGTAGGAGGTTTAACTTCAGGTAAGTCGGAGCCTACCGAATATTTGAGAATTACACCTGACAGTGTGCGTATTTACATCGATGATAGTTCTACAAAAGCCCAGAAGGGTGGGTTTGCTGTTGGAGGTCTAACTTCTGGTAAAGCCAATCATAATAAATACTTTTTATTGAACCAGGATAGTACAAGAATTTACCATAAAACCGGCCTGAAGGCACAAAAAGGAGGTTTTGCGGTAGGTGGATTGACAGGTGGCAAATCAATTCCTGAAAATTACCTTACCGTGGAACGAGACAGTACACGTATTTATGTAAATGAAAATGCTAAGGCACAAAAAGGCGGATTTGCAGTGGGAGGTTTAACCGGCGGTAAAGGTGGAGCCCAATTTCTTAATTTAACAAAGGATAATTACCTTATTGGTCACAGGGCCGGAGACTCTATTACCAGCGGATACAAAAACTTCTATGCAGGATATGAAGCCGGAATGGGAAACAAAGATGGGTTTTATAATGTGGCCATTGGTTACCAGGCAGGGCGTTTAAATAACAGTGCCTCAAATGTTTTTATCGGTACTTATGCAGGCCTGAACAATGTGGACGGCTGGTCTAATGTTTTTATAGGTAATAGGAGTGGATTTAATAATAAGGGATTAGCGTCAGGTGGTTACAGAAATGTTTTTATTGGCAGAGAAGCTGGATATGAGAATGTAGAAGGTCTCGATAATATTTACGTTGGTGCATTTGCTGGTTCCGGCATTTCAGATGGCAGCGATAATGTAATGATCGGTACAACTTCCGGCTCACATGGAGCTACCGGATCACAAAATGTTTATCTTGGTAACCGGGCTGGATATGCCAATGAAGGAAGTAATAATGTATTTCTGGGTGACAATGCAGGTGGAAACGGAGGAGATTATTCCACACCTTCTTCAATTTCAGGTAGCATTATGATAGGTCATCGCGCAGGTTACAACAATACAGCAGGTACCGGGAATGTTTTTATGGGATATAGGGCTGGTTATAATGAAGCAGGTTCAAACAAATTGTATATCGAAAATAGTTCAGCCGATGCCAATAGCGCGCTCATATACGGAGACTTTAGTCTCGATAGACTCAGGTTCAATGCAGAGGTTGGTGTGGGCAGTGTCTCGGTTCCTAATGTTCAATTTCAAATTAATTCCGAAACAACTCAAGACCCTTTTAGGGTGCAGGTAAACGGTAGTACAAAATTATTCGTAGGAAAAGACGGGGGAGTTACAATTGGCACATTCAATAACACACCGCCTGATGATGGTTTGTATGTATATGGAAATGTAGGAATTGGTGTGGCATCTCCAGCTGAAAAGCTGCAAATCAACGGAAATATAGTACCATTGTACGACCAAAACTCGAATCTGGGAACCGCTTCATTGCAATGGAATAATGTTTATGGTACAAACTGGTTAAAGTCAAATGGCAAAATTTATACCGGTATAAAACTCAGTGATGATATTGTTAGCCATCCCCTCAAAGAAAGCGCTGAAAAAGCAGGTTTCCTTGATATAAGTTCTTTACCGAAGTCGCTTACCATTGGCAATGCTATGCTTACAGGAGAAATGGCCATTTATAATTACCAACTAAATTTTGAGCAGCAGACGCTGATTAATGAATTAAAAGCTGAAATCCGCCATTTAAAGGAAACATTGCAAAATAAAAACCAACAAATAGAAGGATTAAAGCACGATAATAAAAGTCCGGATCAATATGACCAAACTATAAATCAATTGATGCGCAAAATGAATAAGATGGAACAACGCATTGCTGATTTGGAAGCAAAGTAATTAAAAACAAGCAGGTTAATGATATTGGAAATAGATTCGATCAGGTCTGTAAGAGAGAGAACAATAAGTTAATGACAAATACAATAAAAAGTGAAAAGTAACTTTATAACCAAGTAAAAAAATATAATGCGAAAATATATCCTGTTTATCCTGTTGGCACTATTTGCATTTTCACTTTACGGGCAAAAGGGAATAGTGAATAATGGTGCCAGAATTGTAGTGGATAATGGAGCCTATATCAAAATACAGGGTGACAACACTACAGGTTATACCAATGAATCTTTTGGCTCACAACATGGTCGGATTGATCTCAATGGTGAAATACAACTTGATGGTTATTTTCGAAATAATGCATCAGCCGGTGAGGTTTTTATCAATCTTGATGGCACTGGAAATGTTCTATTTAGTGGAACATCCAACCAGGGAATAGGGGGATTCGGGCCCATCACTTTTGAAAATCTTGAACTAAATACCCCGGGCATAGATCTTAATACCAGTATTTTTATACAAAATGGCATTATTTTCAGTCAGGGTAATATTGTAGTCAATAACTATATCCTGGCTTTTGGATCCAATGCGGTCATAATGGGCTCAGCGGGCACAAATTCAATGCTGATCCCTGGTTCAAACGGAGTACTGAGAAAATATTTCGATAATGCACAGACCTTTACATTTCCAATTGGAAGTAATGTAGAAACCGATTATATCCCCGTAACTATAGATCCTACAGGAGGAACTTATAACGGAGGCTTCGTCGATTTACAAATGACAGAAGCTAAACATCCGGAAAACAGTAATCCTACAGATTATATAACCAGATACTGGCAGTTATCCGAAACAGACATCTCAGGATATGATGCCCAGCTTACTTTCACTTATGCCGAATCTGATATTGTTGGCAATGAAAATAATTATTATACGCTTCGGTATGATGGCAGCTTTTGGGATGTCTTTGATGCCGTCAATACCGAGAATAATACTTTAACTGCTTCAGTAAGCGAAATGGGCGAATTTACAGCGGGAGCAAATGAACTGGAGACTGGCGAATTAGTGGTTTCACATTCTGGGTTAACCGAAGAAAACCTCAATGGGGCTGTCATTGATTTAACACTTGTTGACGATGAATTCGAAAACAGCACTTTAGATCCAACCAACTTTGGATTACAGAATGTACCACAAGGCTGTGAAATTCTTACTGTAGACTATGTTTCTACTACCACTGCAACAATGACCCTGGCCTTTGATGGAACCGATTTTGACACAGATTATACAGATTACGCCATCAATATGACAAGCGCTGAGGTTGCCTCAGATAATGATTACACATCTAATGTCTTATTGATTTCAGCAACCGATGATAATGAGACTTTAACCATTATTGATCCGCCTGCAATTACCGAAGGCTCAGAAGATGGTCATGTTTTTAGTATCGAGTTATCAGGAGGTACATTTAATCCGGTGCTTAATGCAGATGCCTGGTCTTGTAGCTGGCTGCCCGAAGGCGTGACAATGAGTGATGTGTTATACCTGAGCCCCACAAGCGTAGAAGTACATATCAGTGGCAACCGTGTGGCAGACTATGACATTAATCAATTTGTTACAATAGAAATTGAACCAACAGAATATAATGATGCTGAGGGCAATGCATTAATTAGTGATAATGATATTGCATTTCAAGCTCGTAATGAACAATTAACGGCATTGACAGACACGATCTATCAAAGCAACCTGGATAATATTGAAATTTATTTTGAACTCATAGATGACTGGATTAAATCTGCTCATTTTACAATTGAAGATATTCGCCTTTACGGCGAACCTGAAGGACTCAGTGTTGAAAACATTACAATGACCGATTCTACACATTTTAGTGCTGTATTGTCATACACTGGTTCCGGTATTGGGCAGGATAACCCATTTAGCTTCGAAATTGCGGATAGCGTTTTGTTTGGAGTGGAAGCCCTTAATTCACAGGATATTATTATTTCCAGCGATGTAGGTATAAATGAACAGGAAGGTGCTGTGGAATTATATGTAGCCGGGAGTGATATTTATCTTAAGCAACATCAACTTGTCCGAAAAGGTAGTTTGATAATCTTTGAATTAAACGGGCGCAGAATCCGGGAGTATAGCGTTAAAGCGAAGAGTGCAAGCCTATTCAGGCCAATACTCAAAGATGGAATGTACTTAATTCAGTTTTTAACCGATGGTGGAAAATTATATCAAACCAAAGGTGTTGTTAAGAACTAATAGCTATTAAATTACGAAAAAGGAGGCAATTTTATTTGTCTCCTTTTTTTATTGGTTGTATTTTTAATTGGATTTTGCTAAAAAAGTTGTTTTAACTGATTTTTGTGAACAAAAAATGACTTGCTTTTTTTAAATAATGTAAGCACCCTAAGAATAATGCAAAAATTAATATACATTTTTATTTTTACATTGGTTTCTTTTGGCAGTTACGCACAGGTAAACCAGTACGGGTATCCTTTTTATAAGTACTATGGAATGACCGATTATGGCGGTACTGAACAAAATTGGGCTCTGGTAAAAGATCACCGTGGCATTGTATACGTGGGTAATAATGACGATGGGATTTTAGAGTATGATGGCAAACACTGGAGGCAAATTTCAATTAATAACAATTCAATTGTAAGGTCTTTAGCCGTTGATGATGATGGTGTTGTTTATGTAGGTGCTGTGGATGAATTCGGTAAGCTAGTACCAGATGATAAAGGTATGTTGCACTATCAATCATTACTTCCTTTGGTTGATTCGTCTAAAGGGGAGAATTTCAAAGATATATGGAAAACATATGTTTTGGCAGACACCGTATATTACGCATCATTTAACCGGCTTTTTAAATACTTCGATAACAAAATAGAGGTAATAGATTTACCACAATATACTAACTTTACCCATTTGATTGATGATCAGATTTATGTAGGTCAGTTTTATGATGGGCTGTTGAAATATGATCCAAAAGCAGAAAATACAGAAGATACAACATTTGTTACAATTGATAGCCGGGTCATCAATAACAAAAATGCTTTTGTGCTTGAAAAACTCAGTGATAGTATAGTTTTAATTGGCACACTTGATTCCGGGTTATTCACCATGACTCTGCCCGAAAATAGAGTAGCCCGGGCACCATATAAAGAGATTAACCAGTATTTAAAAGAAAATCAACTTTATAATGCTGATTTAACTACTCAATATAAAGCTTTTGCAACGCTGCAGGGTGGAATAATGGTGGCAAGAGATTTTAAGCCCTACGAAGTATACGATCAAAAAACAGGATTGCCGAGCGATGAAACAGTTTCATCAGTATATTCAGATAGCGGTATTAATACGCCCTTATGGGCGACCCTGAATAACGGTATTATCAGAGTTGATTGGCATTTACCTTTCAGGGTTATGGACCAAAGAAACGGCTTGAGTGGCCATTTGCTCGATATCATACGTTTCAATCATGAGCTTTATGTAGGAACCAGTTCGGGATTATTCAAGCTAACCTATGATGGTTTTAACCCCAAATTTGAAAAAATTATCGATCATTCGGTTTGGGATTTACAACTCTATACATACCCGTATAACTCTAAAAAAGTTCTCCTGGTAGGCACTATTAGGGGCCTTCATGAAATTACAGAAAATGGTTATAATGGTATAATAGAAAGAAGGATAAAAGGAATTAAGCAAGAACGAAACTATTATATTTATAAAATAGCAATACCAAACCCCGATAAACCAAATGAATTAGCAATAGGCACAAACGATAATTTTATAATTCTTAAAAATGAGGGTAATTCCTGGACACGTGAATTAAAAAAAGATATTGATTCAAAGGTAAGAGAAATCGGTTATTACGACGGTGCTTACTGGCTAGGAACTAGTTTTGAGGGAATTGTAAAATACACCAGGGAGGATGATAAGATTAGGCGCTATAAAGATGAGGAAGAGCTAGGATCAATTACACAGAATAGAATTGTAATTGATAATGACAACTTATATGCACTTAACCCAGCTGGTGTATTTAAATACGATAAAACTACAGATAGCTTTAAACAAGATAACGAACTTGGTAAATTGGCTGCAATTACCAATATGGGTGTTTCAGCATTAAAATGGGATGAAGACCACTACTATTTCAGCATGATAAGTGATGAGAAACAAAGAATTCGCAGAATGAGTAAAGACGGGACATGGTCAACTTATGATACCGCAATTTTTAACAGGTTACCCAATGTTCAGTACGATGCCATTTATCCGGAAAAAGATGTGGTTTGGTTTGGTTGTTCAAAGGGTTTATTTGCCTATGTCAAAGACATGGAAAAAGGGTTTGCAAATAAATCATTCAATACGTTGATAAGAAAGGTTGTGCTTTATAAAGACTCCTTAATTTATGGAGGCTATACAAGCAAATTAGCGGCTGAAAAAACCGGACAGGGGAAAAAAGAACCCATTTCATTCCGGTATAGCAGTAATGATATAGAGTTTACTTTTTCGGCTCCTTACTATGAAGAAGAGGATAAGCTATTATACTCTTATAAACTTGAAGGGTACGATGATTTCTGGTCGCCATGGGATACAAAAACCGTTGAAGACTATAATAATCTGCCTTCCGGCGAATATACCTTCAAGGTAAGGGCACGCAATATATACGGCTTCGAAAGTGAACCCGACGAAATGGATATATCCTTCGGGGGCGATCGCAGTACTTTTAGCTTCAGTATTTTACCACCATGGTATCAGACTATTTGGGCCATTATCGGGTATTTTATCGTATTGGTTTTTATTATTCGCGTAATTGTTCAGTGGCGTACGCGTAAATTACAGCAAGAAAAAGAGAGGCTTGAAGAGATTGTCAGGGAACGAACTGCAGAAATAATGGAGAAGAAAGAAGAAATTGAAAAGCAACGTGACGAAATTGCCGAAAAAAATCAAAGTATTACCGATAGTATCCATTATGCCAGTAGAATACAGCAAGCTTTACTACCCTCCGAAAAAATGTTCTCAAAAGCAGTGCCCGAACATTTTGTGTTATTCAAGCCACGTGATATAGTCAGTGGAGACTATTATTGGATGACACAAATTAAGAATAAAACAATTCTTGTGGCTGCAGACTGTACCGGCCACGGGGTTCCGGGAGCTTTTATGAGTATGCTGGGCATGTCTTTCTTCAATGAAATTGTCAATAAAAATGTTGTGACAGACGCCGGAGAAATCCTTAACCAGTTAAGAGCACATGTGATTGAAGCCCTAAAACAAGAGGGTGACGATGCCAAAGCGAAAGATGGAATGGATCTGGCACTTTACGTGATAGATAAAGACGAAAATATGGTATATTATGCAGGGGCCAACAATCCGCTGTATATCATCAGAAAACAAACAGAAGAAGAGAAAAAAGCCATAGCAGAGGAAGACAGCTCAAAACTTCCAAAGCGGGCACTTTACGATGATACATTTATCTTAGAGGAGATTAAGGCTGACAAAATGCCTATTGGTATCCATATTAAGAAAAAACCATTTGAAACTAAAGAAGTTCATATTAAAGAAGGAATGAAATTATATACTTTCTCCGATGGCTATGTCGATCAGTTTGGTGGTCCCCGGAGAAGAAAATTTATGTCCAAATCATTCAAAAAACTACTCTTCAATATTCACCAGAAACCCATGCAGGAGCAAAAACAAATATTAGACGATCGCATTGAATCATGGATAGAAGAAGGAGATGAAATTCAGGTTGACGATATTGTTGTGCTCGGCGTTACAGTCAATTAATTCCAGAAGTTGACAGTATGACATGAAATTTGGGGCGTTTCTGCCCTAAAAATGTCATTTTTGCGCATATTTTTATGTTTCTACCTGTGGCATAAACATTGAAACATATTGTATGAAATTTTGAATATAAATTAAAAAACATACAATATGAGTAAAGTAATAGGAATTGACTTAGGAACAACTAACTCGTGTGTTGCCGTAATGGAAGGGAATGAACCCGTAGTAATTCCTAACAGTGAAGGAAAACGCACAACACCTTCAATGGTAGCTTTTGTGGAAAATGGTGAACGTAAAGTCGGTGACCCGGCAAAACGTCAGGCCATTACAAATTCACAAAAAACCATTTCATCCATTAAAAGGTTTATGGGTGAAACCTACGAAAATGTAAGTAAAGAAGTAAAAAGAACTTCATACGAAGTTGTAAAAGGTGACAACAATACACCACGCGTAAAAATTGACGATAGAAAATATACACCCCAGGAAATTTCTGCTATGGTACTTCAAAAAATGAAGAAAACCGCAGAAGATTATCTTGGACAAGACGTAACAAGTGCTGTAGTGACAGTTCCTGCATATTTTAACGACTCGCAGCGTCAGGCAACAAAAGAAGCTGGCGAAATTGCAGGTCTTAAAGTGGAACGCATTATTAACGAACCTACTGCAGCTTCATTGGCCTATGGTCTCGACAAGAGAGACAAAGACATGAAGATTGCTGTCTTTGACCTTGGTGGTGGTACATTCGATATCTCTATTCTTGAATTAGGCGATGGTGTATTTGAAGTAAAATCAACCAACGGTGATACTCACCTTGGTGGTGACGACTTTGATGAAGTAGTTATCGACTGGTTAGTAGATGAGTTCAAAAAAGACGAAGGTGCAGACCTGACTAAAGATCCAATGGCTATGCAGCGTCTCAAAGAAGCAGCAGAAAAAGCTAAGATCGAATTGTCAAGTGCAACCAGTACAGAAATCAACCTTCCATACATTATGCCTGTTGATGGTGTGCCTAAACACCTTGTGCGTTCATTGAGCCGCTCTAAATTTGAGCAACTTGCAGATCAGTTGATTCAGGCTACGCTTGAGCCTTGTAAAAAGGCAATGAGCGATGCCAATATCAGCAACTCCGATATTGACGAGGTAATTCTTGTAGGTGGATCAACACGTATACCTGCAATTCAGAATGTAGTAAAAGATTTCTTCGGTAAAGACCCTTCAAAAGGTGTAAACCCTGACGAAGTTGTTGCTGTTGGTGCTGCTATTCAGGGTGGTGTCTTGACAGGAGATGTAAAAGATGTATTGTTGCTTGACGTAACACCGTTATCTCTTGGTATTGAAACCATGGGTGGCGTAATGACCAAGCTCATCGAAGCCAATACTACAATACCAACCAAAAAATCAGAAACATTTACCACCGCGGCAGACAATCAGCCTTCTGTAGAAATTCATGTGCTGCAGGGTGAACGTTCAATGGCAAAAGATAACAAGTCAATTGGTCGGTTTCACCTCGATAATATACCGCCGGCACCTCGCGGAGTACCACAAATTGAAGTATCTTTCGATATCGATGCCAATGGTATCATGAATGTATCGGCAAAAGATAAAGGTACCGGAAAAGAGCAAAGCATCAGAATTGAGGCTTCTTCAGGGCTGAGTGATGATGAAATCAAGAAAATGAAAAATGAAGCTGAAGCCAATGCCGAAGAAGACAGAAAAGCAAAAGAAAGGATTGACAAAATCAACCAGGCTGATGCTACTATCTTCCAGACGGAGAAACAATTGAAAGAAATTGGGGATAAAATTCCGGCTGATAAGAAAAAACCAATCGAAGAGGCGCTGGAAAAACTCAAAGAAGCGCATAAGAAAGAAGATGTAGAGGAAATCGATAAGGCAATAAACGAGCTAAATACTGTTTTCCAGGCTGCTTCACAGGAAATTTATAATGCTCAGCAGCAACAAGGCGGAGGACAAGAGCAACAAGATCAAGGTCAAGGTCAGGCTCAGGATGACTCCAAGAAAAAGAAAGGTGGAGACGATGAGGTTACTGACGTAGATTTTGAAGAGGTGAAGTAATAGGTTAGCATTATTATAATCAAAAAGGGGTGCAAAGTGCATCCCTTTTTTTTATCCTGCACTGTAGCAGTATAAAAAAATTGCGTTTTTAGCATTTTTTATTTACATTCGGCAAACTCAAAAAGGCATAATATGTTCCGTTGGCTACTGCTACCATTTACTTTTTTATACAGCATGATTGTCTGGATTCGCAACAAGATGTTTGATCTTAACCTATTGCCATCCAAGGAGTTTAATATTCCTTTAATTTCAGTAGGCAACATTACGGTTGGAGGAACAGGTAAAACACCACATGTTGAGTATATCGTGCGATTACTCCATGAAGATCAAAAAATAGCAGTGCTTAGTCGGGGTTACAAAAGAGAAAAGAAAGGTTTCATTGTTGCCGGCAAAGAATCAACTTCATCAGAAATTGGTGATGAGCCCAAACAAATAAAAAGGAAATATCCTGATATTGGCATGGCTGTGGATGGCAACCGTGTAAAGGGAGTTGAAAAACTGATGAAGGGAGCAGCGGGTTTTGACCCTGACGTAATTTTACTTGATGATGCCTTTCAACACCGCTATGTAAAACCAGGCTTATCCATACTACTCGTTGATTTTAACAGACCCCTTGAAAAAGATTACATCATGCCTTACGGCCGGCTCCGGGAAAGTATGTATGAGAAGAGAAGAGCCAATATTGTAATTGTTACTAAAACACCCAAAGAGCTTAAACCAATCGATAGGCGCATTATAGCTAAAGAGATGAAGCTCTTTCCTTACCAAAGTCTTTATTTTACCTATCTTAAGTACGGGAATTTAACCCGCGTTTTTAGTCAGGACAAAGCACTTAGCTTTGAAGAGGCTAAAGAAAAAGAGTTTAATGTGCTGCTAATTACCGGTATTGCCAATCCTGTACCATTAAAAGAACACCTCTCTGAATATTTCAGTAATATAAGTCATCTGAACTTTAGCGACCATCATAACTACGGCCCTAAAGATGTAAAACGTATTATTAAAGCATTTGATAAGATAGACAGCGACTACAAAATAATAATCACAACCGAAAAAGATGCTATTCGCATCAGTGATTCAAAAAGTTTTAAAGAATCGAGTTTGCCTATATATTATGTGCCGGTGGAGGTTGAGTTCCTCGACGATGATAAGGAAGATTTTAAAAAGCGGGTTTTTTCTTATATCTCAAACAATAAAAAACCATCAAGCCTTAACCGTACGATCTAATAAATCGCTTTCGCGGAAGTATTTGTATAAGATTGAGTTGCCCATAGGTGTTTTTGAGGCAGGTATTTCCTTAAAATCGGGAGCCTTTATACCATCTTTCAAATGTATTTCGCCTATAAACCTGCGTGTTTCATCCCACATATTTGCATTGATAAAGTGCTGAAGCACATAGGCACCGCCTTCTACTATTACAGATTGTATTGAACGTTTAAAAAGCTCCTCAATAACTGCATGTATGATTGATGATTCCTGCCCGATCTTGATGTACTCAATTGTGTTGTTTTTCTCAGCTTTCAGCCAATTAAACACAAGTGTTTTTTGGTTTTTATCCAGGATATGATATCCGGAAGGTACCTTTAGTTCAGGATCAATAAGTATGCGTAAGGGATTGCTTCCATGCCACTCTCGTGTATTTAATTTGGGGTTATCGAGTAAAGCAGTATTTTGTCCGACCAATATACTCTGTTCTTCTGCTCTCCAGCGGTGTACCAGGTGTTTAGCCATTTGATTTGTAAGCCATGTGGGGCGCAAATCGTCAGTATTATCACGATATATATCTAAAAAACCATCAGCACTTTCCGCCCATTTTAAAATAATCCATGGGCGTTTTTGGGTGTGGTAAGTAAAAAAGCGGCGGTTTAAAAACCAGCCCTGAGCCTTTTTAACCCCATGTATAACTTCTGTGCCGGCAGCCTCAAGTTTCTCAATCCCTTTCCCTGCCACTTTGGCATAAGGGTCAACATTACTGATTACAACCCGGGGTATTTGATGCGCAGCAATTAAATCGCTGCAGGGAGGAGTTTTACCATGGTGCGCACAAGGTTCAAGATTAACGTAAAGCGTTGCTTTCTTCAGCAGATCAATTTTTTTAACCGAATGAATGGCGTTGACTTCGGCATGGGGTTTACCATAGGCCCTGTGAAAACCTTCACCAATAATTTTATCTTCGTGTGTTATTACACATCCTACCATGGGATTCGGGGCTACATGACCAGCACCATTTTCAGCCAATTTAAAACACCTTTGCATCATGCGTTTGTCAAAATCTGTTATTTCTTGTCCCATGGTATATCTTTTACTATTACTTTTATATTTTTTGAAGCTATTTGAATATTTAGCTCCCATTTAGTATTTTTAATCCTGATCAAAGTTAATTTATATTTTTTTCAATGACATACCAATCTTTATTAAAATCCTTTAGAGCAGCTCTTGCAGGGACTTATGAAACCTCAGAGACAGATAGTTTGTTTTTTGTTGCGCTTGAGCACATCACAAGTATGTCCCGAACAGATTTTTACCTAAACACCAGTAAGGAAATAGAAGACAAACAGCATGCATGGTTCAAAGAAATATCAGAACGGCTAAAAACCGGCGAACCAGTGCAGTATATTCTCAATGAAGCCTGGTTCTTAGAACGGAAGTTTTATGTCGATCATAATGTACTCATCCCCCGGTCTGAAACTGAGGAAATAATCGATATTGTAAAGCAATACGCTCCAAATGCCCGCAGTATACTTGATATCGGTACCGGATCAGGTTGTATTGCTGTTTCATTAAGTCTTGCAATGCCGGCAAATGTTTGGGCAATGGATTATGATGCACAAATATTGAAAATTGCTAAAAGAAATGCGGAATTCAATGATGCGGAAGTGGAATTTTTCAGGGACAATATCCTTAATCCAATGAAAAACCGGGAAAAACCTTTTGATGTAATTGTCAGCAACCCACCATATGTAAAAGCATCTGAAAAGGGCTTAATGCAAAAAAATGTATTAGATTATGAACCTGATATAGCCTTGTTTGTGGAAGATAGCAATGCATTACAGTTTTATGAAGCTATAAAAAAGTATGCCCAAAAAAATCTTTCGGCGACGGGTGTGATTATTATGGAAATTAATGAATCCCTTGGAGCTGAAACAAAAAATCTGTTTGATAGCGCTTACAGAACAGTAAAAGTAATAAAGGATATTCACAATAAAGACAGATTTGTAATAGCCGCACATGACTAAAGCTGAATATAGTAAATATCTTACAAAAGCCATGCAATGGTGCAGTCATACAGAGCGATGTAAGAC
>NZ_DATFKB010000251.1:0-12115 GCF_035268865.1 Salinivirga sp.
ATTGTGAGAATCGAAGAGAACGATGGCCCCATCCCTAACTAAAACAACACAATTACTCAATCAACTAATTAACTTAATCACTTTACCTCCACGCCCTGAAAGGGCAACTTATTTCAACCCACGGGCAACGCCCTGGGTATATCAAACCCACAAAAAATCGCCGCGTTTGACAGAAATTACCTCCATTAAACCACATCATCGGCGTAATTTACGATACTAAAGAACAACGCTAGAATCTTTTTGCACACGTTGCATTTCGTGGCGTCCCGATAGCACATTTCGCCGATGACACTTTTATTACGTCCGGCAACAATCCGTTGCGGCGAATTATCGCCTAATTACAATATTCTACCAACATGTCAGCCCTACGGGCTTTCCGTAGCATACGATCATAACTATTAAAATAAACGAAACGGTTTTTAATTATAAACTTGAAACCTGAAACCACTCTTCTTCGTCCCGAAAAGGCAATTTATTTCAACCCACAAGCAACGCCCCGGGTTTGATAATGTGTTAGTTGGATAGTTCTCTGAGTAGCTCTTTGCGCTGGCAATGTGGGAATCGAAGAGAACAGGACCCGCATCCCTAACCGAAAAAACACAATTATTCAATCAACTAATTAACTTTACCCCTCGTCCATCTACGCCCTGAAAGGGCAACTTACATTAACCCACGGGCAGCGCCCTGGGTATATCAAACCCACAGAAAATCGCCGCGTTTGACAGAAATTACCTCCATTAAACCACCTCAGCGGCGAAAATTACGATATAAAGAACAACGCTAGAATCTTTTTGCACACGTTGCATTTCGTGGCGTCACGATAGCACATTTCGCCGATGGCACTTTTAATACTTCCAATTAAAAACCTCATCGCGGCGAATTATCGCTTAATTACAATATTCTACCAACATGTCAGCCCTACGGGCTTTCCGTAGCATACTTTCATAACTATTAAAATAAACGAAACGGTTTTTAATTATAAACTTGAAACCTGAAACCACTCTTCTTCGACCTGAAAGGGCAACTTACATCAACCCACAAGCAACGCCCTGGATTAGATAACACCATACCGAAAACCGCCGCGTTTGTTAGTAATTACTTTCCAAACAGTTCATCATCGGCGAAACCTATGATGTTGCAAAGGAACACAAGAGGTACTCATTGCCATCTGCTATGCTTCACAGTATGTATAGGATTATATCTCACAAAAACACCAGGTATATGCGTTAACTTAGTGCATTTTTACACGCCCACCACGACAATCAACACCGAATTATAATATCTGAATTGCTAATTTCTATCAAACCTTTCAAAATTTCAGTGATTATTCTCTATTTTTATTGCAATCTTTTTCCACAAAATAAGTTTGATAAATATACCATGAGGGCAATAAAACAAATACTGGCCGGAATTTTTGCAGGTTTTTTTTTCCTGATGCTGGGGCTAATCGGTTATTTTTATTTTAACCAGGAAAAAATTGTAGAAATACTCATCAAAGAGGTCAACAAGCAAGTAAACACGCCCATTGATGTACAGGAAGTCTCCATGTCGTTTTTCGAACGCTTTCCATATGTCTCGGTGAAATTCGACCAGGTTACCATACATGGAGCCAACAAAACAGACACAAAATCAAACGACACACTTTTAACGGCCCAAAGCCTCTTTTTTGACCTCGATCTGAAAACGCTCATCAGTGATAAGCCACAAATAAACCGGCTGGCCATCAGTAACGGCAAAATACACATTACCATTGCCAATGATGGAACTACAAATTACAACATATTAAAATCTGCACCTTCGGAAAACACCGGAAAACAAGGCAAGCTAGCAATAGATGCTATCGAAATAGAACAAATACAGGTGATTTACGAAGACCGCCAAAAAGGGGCTTTTTACGTAAATCAAATCAGCGAAGCACTTATTCAGGGCGTGATTCAAAAAGAATACTGGCAACTTAATACTGATATTACTTTGACTCAAACCAACATAATTCCGGAGGCATACAATTTTTTTGAAGCATACCGGTGGTCAGGCCAAATTTTTAAATCACAGGAGCTCATTGACTGGAAAGGAACACTTGAGGGCGACAATAAACAACTAAAATTAGATGGTGTTTTCAATCTGAAAAACAACCAGGCTGTAATACAAAGTCCCGGCATGAAGCTTAATGCTGAATTCATCAATAAAATATTGGCCAAAAACAAGCTTGGCAAACTCAAAATAAGCGATGGGGTTACAAAAATTTCACAACTACGCTACACTTACAAAAACAAAAACAACCAGTACCTGAGCTTTGGTTTTGATGCATCGCATAAAACCCTCTTAAAACAAAAAAACATAAACATTACAGCACAGGGCAGATTCAATTACCGCAGCGGACGCCCGCTCATAAAAATCAACACTGCAGAGGCCGCCTATAAAGGATCTTCTGTATATTTCGAAGGCAACTACAACCTGCCTGATCAAATCATTAAAGGCTTCACATCATTCACCGCCAATCTTAAGGATTTAAATGATTTCCAGATCTCCGACCTACCCGTGAAAAACCTAACCGGCCTTATTGATGGGCAGGCGCAGGTAAATGCAAAGCTGAAAGGTGGACAGGCCTATTCCAACATGTTTAAAGAGGGTGAATTGGGCTTTCAAAATGTGGGGTTGGTTATTCGCGAAAACAATTTTCAGATTAATAACCTCAACGCCGTGCTAAAAGCATCGCCGAAGAACATCAATATTGAAGAGCTAACAGGCAACTTCAATCAAAACAATCTTTCATTTAAGGGGCAAATTGACAATTTATTTGAGTATTTGCAGAAAAAACAACCAATCAACATCAATGGGCATGCACACACAACAAACTTCAACCTTAGTACATTCCTGTTATTGTCAGAAAACTCTAAAAATAGCGAACCCTTCCGGCTTACCGACAACATCAGGCTTGACCTAACTTTTGAAGCAAAAAACCTCTCCCGGGACAAATTCCGGGCAAAGCATGTTAAAACACACTTTCGCAAATACGGGAGAAGAATTGAAGTGCTCAACCTACAAATGCAAACAAGCGACGGTAGCATATCGACAAACGGAAAGTTACTACAACAAAAAAACAACGAATGGTACGTAGAACTAACCGGTAATCTGCAAAATGTGAATGTAACGGGTATTTTCAGTGAATTTAACAATTTTGGTCAGGAATACATCACCTCGAAGAACCTTGCCGGTAAACTAACAGCTGATGTAAAGGCCGATTTCGTTTTTTATCCCGACTTTAGCATCAGGCCCGAATCACTGTATCTCATTACGGATTTAAAAATTGAAGATGGTGCACTGATTGACTACAAAACCCTGGAAGCCCTTTCAAATTATATTGATGTAGAAGAGCTTCAGCATGTGAAATTTGCCCGGTTTGAAAACCAAATCAGTATTCAAAACCAAAAAATCACCATTCCGTATATGGAGGTTCAGTCATCGGCCATAGATCTTGGTCTGACTGGCACACATACATTCAACAACGAAATTGACTATCAAATATCGGTTGGGCTTACCGATGTTTTATTTCGTAAGTTACGGCGCAAACATCAAAAAGCCAGTGCAAAACAACAAAATAATAAAATGATGGTTTTCGTTGATATTACCGGAACAACCGAAGATTACAATATTGAATTCAGTAAATTAAAAAGAAAACGAGTAGAGCCCGTGCCCGAAAAGCAGCAAAAAAAGAAATTTGACATAGAGTTCGGCGACTTTAAGTAACTTGAAACCATGAACATATACACACATAAAAGGCGTTATAAAATTGCCATTATTGGCCTGGCCATCCTAATTAGTATACTCTCTCTGGGTTACTCGAATTTTTTGGTTGAAAAACTATCTGAACAGGAGCGGAAGCGGGTAGAACTTTTTGCAGAAGCTACAAGGCGGTTTGCACAAACAGACAACATGAACGAAGACCTGACGTTTGTATCAGAAGTAATTACGCGCAATGACAACATTCCCGTAATTCTCACCAACGAGAACGACAGCATTATTTCGCATAAAAACCTGAACGAACGCAAAGCCGTTAACCCCGAATATCTGAAACGCCGGCTCAGCCAAATGAAAGAAAAACACGACCCCGTAATCATCGACATCTTAAACGGAAAAATTGAACGCCGGGTCTATTATGATGATTCAACCCTGCTGAGTATGCTTTTTTGGTTCCCATTTGTACAAATTGGCATTTTCGGGCTTTTCATACTTATGGCCTATATGGCATTCAGTGCCTCGCGCCGTGCTGAACAAAACCAGGTGTGGGTTGGTATGTCAAAAGAAACAGCCCATCAGCTGGGCACACCAATATCTTCCCTCATAGCCTGGGTGGAGCTAATGAAAGCAGAACAAAAATGCCACGAGTATGCCGACGAGATGCAAGCCGACCTCAGCAGATTGGAAACCATTGTGGAACGATTCTCTAAAGTTGGTGCCAGGCCAGTTTTAAAACCAACCGACATCGATCAGGTTCTGGCAAACTCTGTGGCCTACATGAAAAGAAGGGCCTCTACACAAATTGAAATCAATTACATAAAAAATGAATCCGATTCGAATATTGTTCCACTGAACAAAGCGCTATTCTCCTGGGTTATTGAAAATGTAATTAAAAACGCCATTGATGCCATTGAGCGAAAAGGAACCATCAAGATTAGCGTGGTGCATGATAAGAAACACTTAAATGTTGATATCGAAGATACGGGTAAAGGCATTAGCCGAACAAAATTCAAACGAATTTTCCAACCCGGCATCACCACCAAACAAAGGGGCTGGGGACTTGGTCTCTCGCTATCGAAACGCATTATCAACGATTATCATAAAGGCAACATATTTGTAAAATGGTCTGAACCCGGCAAAGGCACCATCATTCGAATAGAATTGAAAACGCCTGTAAATTAATTCCAAACCAGGTTACGGCCTTAAAAACATCTTGTCCTTTAACCTGAAAGCTTCATTAGCCATCATACTTATCCGTCTTATCCTCAATAACCACATCATGACCGGCGGCAGCCTGGATTTTCAAATTTATAAGTGTTGAAGGAGCCTCCTTCAGCACTTCCTCTTTTACCTCTGTAAGAATTTGAAGCGCATTTTCCCAGGTTGTTTCGATCACCGTTTCAAACGGACAAACACGGTATTTTACTCCACTGCGTTCTATTACAGCGATAGCCTTATCCACTATTTCATAAACATTCTCAACACCCTGTGGCAAAACCTGAATGGCAAAATTAATTTTATTCATTTTTCTATTAAAATTATCTTATTGATAATAAGTTGTTTAAAACAAAACTCAACCACCAAAGATAAAAAAATTATACTGTGATTGTAACATACAGAAAAAGTGTTCGTCCTATTGTTGAACCCAGGAAAATGAATGATTAACCCCATTCATTTCCGTTGATTAACCCTTAAAACCATTAACTATGAAACCCAAAAATCACCCTTTTGCGGTACTGCTCTTAGTCTGCCTTTTTTTAACCCTGGGCAGTCAGGCATCAGAAAAACCCGGTATTATTACAGGAAAAGTAATTGAAGCTAAATCCAACGAACCCGTCGCTTACGCTAATGTAGCATTAATGAGCCCCACATCAGGAAGTGTTGTGGCCGGCATCATTAGTGACGAAAGCGGACGTTTTAAACTCAAACAGGTTCCTTATGGGAACTACAGGTTGCAGATTTCGTACCTTGGATACGAACGCAAATTACTTCCTGTTGAGCTTAACAGAACACATAAAGTTCTGGAAGTTGGGGCCATTGAGTTAACACCTAAAAATGAACAACTCGATGAAGTTGTAATTGAAGAAGAACGTTTAAAAGGTAAGCAGGAAGTTGACCGCACAGTATATACGGTCAATAATAAGGTACAGGAAATGTCAACCGATGGCATGGATGTGCTCAAACAGATTCCGGGCGTTACTGTCGATTTTCAGGACAATGTAACACTGGAAGGTACAGGAAATATTCTTTACCAGGTGAACGGCATCACCCGCGACAAAGATTTTGTGGCTCAACTTAATCCCGACGATTTTAATAAAGTTGAGATTGTAACCAACCCGGGAGTGGAATACGAAGCCGACATTGACGCAGTAA
Source organism: Salinivirga sp. (assembly GCF_035268865.1). Taxonomy (GTDB): domain Bacteria; phylum Bacteroidota; class Bacteroidia; order Bacteroidales; family Salinivirgaceae; genus Salinivirga. Next base: position 6,112 of record NZ_DATFKB010000251.1, read on the forward strand.
TCAATATTGTGCTTAAAAAACGACCTAAGGGAGGAAGAGGTAAAATTGCAGCTCAATTGCCCAATCCAGAGTCTGTGCTGGGAAACCAAAATGCCAGTATTGAGTATGGAAACGATAAATTCCGCGTATTTCTTTCTGACCGCCTTCATTTCGAAAATTTCGATGCCAATCAAACCACAGAAACGCGCATAACCAATGGGAATGATGTAACATCCCTTTATGAAGAAGGTTCAGGTAATGCCACCTGGTTAAACAACAGTACAAACTATGGTATTGACCTGTTTTTAAATGATAAAAACACCATCAACCTTTATGGCAGTGCATACCTGCGGAACATGAACCAGAAAAACTATGAGCAACACGGCATACAAAAAACAAATGATATGCTGACGAAAGAATATGATGTGCTCATGAATCAAAAAGACCTGGGTATTGGATTGTACCACTCCCTGTTTTATGAGCATAAATTTGACGAAAAACACAACAAAATCACCAGTCAGGTAAATTACTACAACTACAAAAGTAACGGCGACAATCGCTATGAATATACTTATTCATACCTCAATAGCGAATTAACCGACCCACTGGAAATAAACCGTTTCGAGGACATCAACAATAAACGGAATATGATTGAATGGAAAAACGACTACCAGCAAATGCTGGGCAGCATTAAAATGAAAGCCGGGTACTGGAGCTATTACCAGTGGTACGACAACAAATTTGAAGCCGACCAGAATATCAATCGCGACTTTAAATACAATGAATTCAGGCAGGAAGCTTATGCAAGTGCCGGAGGATCGTTCGGAAAACTGCAATGGAATGGCGGCTTACGTATGTCCTATTCCCGCAGCAGAATCGATGCTGCTGCCACCAATGAATATATGGAACTTTTACCACAATTAAGCCTGAAATACGGATTATCAAAAACATCATCATTAAAGTTTAGCGCACGTCGTCGAATATACAGACCAGATATGGGTGAACTGAACCCCTTTGAAACACAGGCAGACAGCCTAACCATTAGCCGGGGAAACCCTAATCTGGAGCCAGAACTTATAAACCGGGCTGAATTACAATATGCTATTAACTTTAAGTCGAACTATATTGCGCCCAAAGCCTATATCGATTACACAACCAATAGTAGCCAACAAACCACATACGTTAACAATGAAGGAATATCGGTAATACAACCCGACAATGTAGGTAAACGCTACGAATACGGACTTAGCCTGACCACGGCTCTTAACATTACTCGTTGGATGCGTTTAAATGCCAATGTGCGGGTTTTTAATACAGAAGTTAACGGCCCTGATAACTACCAGGATGAAAAGATGGCCTGGGGGATAAATAGCTCTGTTATTTTTTCACCCTGGAAAGACAAACCACTCCACTTTATGGCGCAAATACAATATCGCAGCCCCCGACTACAATATAAATCAGAAACCATCCGTGATCCTCTTATTATTGTAGGAGCCGATTATCAGATAAATGAAAAATGGAAAGTAAGTGGATTTGCAGTACCAGCAAACTATAACTTCACTTATGCTGCTACGGAAAGAACCGACACCAACTACTATTATAAAAACGATGGCAACATAGATATCAGCTACTTCTTTGCCATTGAAATAGCCTACAATTTTAGATGGGGAAAAGAACCTAAAAAACTTCAACGCTCAACCGATTACGAAAAAGATGGTGGTGGAGGCACACTATAGGGTGATTAGGGTTAATTTGCCTCAAACCGCACAGGAAAATCCTGTGCGGTTTTTTTGTTTTTAGCGCAAATACATTTCCTAACCTCTCCCCCAGGCTAAAGCTCACTGTAAAAAATCCACGCCACAACCACAATTTCTCCCGGTATTGCTCCAAAACCACAAAACATCGCGAAACTTAACTGACATGTAGGCTGGCCAAAAAGCATTCGAAGAGGTCATTCCGAGAGGCAAAAATTTTAAATTTAGTAATGCAGAATGACGTATAACTTTTCCAGATTTATGATTGAAATTCATATTTGAAATCTTTTAAATTATTTCACGCCACGAACGCTGCGAGAAATACAAGCAAAGAGCGCTACGAGTAGTTACCTTGCGAGCGCTGCGTGAAACAATATTGCCCTCGCGCTGCCCTTTTATTTCCTAAAGGGAATCTGCCGCGCACTGCCCATTTCAGAATTAACGTAAACCAATAATCAACGACGTGCGCTGTGCTGAACTTGCCGAAGTATCATCACGAGGAACGATAAAACTACCATAATGACGGGGCCGATGGCCCTACAGCACTCCTCATTTAAGCTCTAATTCAAACTAAATTTGCTCGTGCTGTCCACAATGATTAAACGCAGCGATTTCGGTGGAAAAGGATTTTTAATATTTCTAAATAACCCCATTGCCTACAAGTGTGAAAAATCGAAATCAACCTAAGTTGCTAAACTGTAATCGCTGACTTGCAAACGCTTCAGCCGGGTGTTATGGTTTCCGAACCCAATTCGCCGCGATGCTACCATAATTGCAAACCAAAGGTATTTGTCGGCGATTGTAAACGAACCGGCAAAACATCGACATCCTTGCACAAAAGGACATTACCGAATAAAACCCTGATGCTAAACAGGTAAAGGAAGCCTTGATGCATGGAGAATTTCGTTTTTGTTCGTTTACAGCAACGCGTGTTCGATTATGAACACACCTGACCCGTCCAAAAAAATCGAAAACAAACATAAATCGCTGTTTTTGTGAAAATTAACAAACTATGGCACGAAGTTGGACATCTCATTAATGAACCGTTAAAAAAGCAGGCCCCTAACCCAGGCAAGCTTTTAAACCCTTAAAACCCAAACCCATGAAACCTAAAACTAATCCATTCGTGGTACTGACCTTGGTGTATCTATTTTTAGCCATAAGTACCCTTGCAAACAAAAACCCTGGTATTATTACCGGCTCCATTATCCAAAAAGAGAACAGCAAGCCTGTTCCTTATGCAAACGTGGCTTTGCTTGACAATCACACCCACCAAATCGTAACAGGAATTATTTCAGATGCAAATGGCCAATTCACCCTTGAAAACATTGCCTTTAACCGGTATGAGCTTCAAATCTCCTTTTTAGGTTTTGAAAAAAAGACGATTAACCTACAGGTAAATGCACAAAACAATCCATTAAAAATTGGTCGGGTAATACTCAAACGCTCAGCAGAGCAGCTTGATGAGGTTGTTGTAGCCGAAGAACGACTGAAAGGAAAACAAGAGGTAGATCGCACCATTTACACCGTCAACGACAAGATTCAACAAACTGCTAAAGACGGTCTTGACATTTTGAAGCACATTCCCGGTGTTAGTGTCGACTTTCAGGACAATGTAACCCTTGAAGGTACTGGAAATATTTTATACCTGGTAAATGATATCCCTCGCGACCAACAATTTGTGGCACAATTAAACCCAGGAGATTTCAATAAAGTGGAGATTATCACCAACCCCGGAGTAGAATACGATGCTGATGTGGATGCGGTGATCAACATCATTCTCAAAAAAAGACCAAAGGGTGGACGTGGCGGACTTACCCTGACTTTGGCCGACCCGCACAAAATTGCAAGTAACCACCGCGGAAACATAGAATACGGCGGAGAAAAATTCAGAGTCTTTGCATCTGACAGGCTCAATTACCAGTCATACAAAGCTTATTCAAAACAGAAAACCCGAATTACAAACAATGGAGACATTACAGATTTTACACAAACAGGCGAAGGCTATGCAAGTTGGCTGCGTAACAGCACCAATTACGGAATCGATTTCTTTATTAATGACAAAAACACGTTGAATATTTACGGCGACGCATACGTTTATGTGCGCAACCAGGATGAATTTAATGAACAGGGAACCGAAACTATAAATAATGAGCTGACCCGAAAGTTCAATTTGATTAATGACCAAAAGGATATAGGGCGAGGCCTGTACAATTCCCTGTATTACAAACACAAATTTAATGATAAGGGACACCAAATTACGAGCCAGTTCAATTACTACAACTACAAAGCCTCCGGAAACCATCAGTACGATTACAGATATACATACCTGGACAGCATATTGCCCCAGCCATTTGAACTATCAAGAAATGAAGAGACTGAAAATCGTAGGAATATGTTCGAATGGAGAAATGACTACAGCCGGAATATAGGAAAATTTCAACTCAAAGGAGGTTATTGGACTTATTATCAATGGTTCGACAATACCTTCAACTCAGGAGCAAGTCAGGAAGAGCAATTCCAGTACAATGAATTCAGGCAGGAAGCATATGCCAGTGCGGCCAGCTCTTTGGGTAAATTTCAGTGGTCCCTTGGTATGCGTACAGCCTGGTCGAAAAGCCGCATCGACAAATCGGCCACAAACACCTATTTGGAACTGTTGCCCCAGCTCAGTGTAATGTATCCGATAAAAAAAGGGCAAAGCATGCGATTCACAGCTCGCCGTAGAATTGCAAGGCCCGATATGGCACAACTAAACCCATTCGAAATGCAGACCGACAGCACAACCATCAATACAGGCAACCCTGATTTGAAACCAGAAATTATCAACAGGGCTGAATTGCAGTATTCATTAAACTTCAGGTCAAATTATATAGCACCACGCCTTTATTTAGAATACACCACCAACAGCGTACAACAATCATCTTATATTAACCCGGATGGAGTTTCGGTACTTCGACCTGAAAATGTAGGTAAACGCTACGAATATGGTCTGGCACTTACAGCAGCAGTAAATTTAACCCGCTGGTTCAGAATTAATGCATATGCCTCAGTATATGGCACAGAGGTGTCTGACGAAAAGGGATACCATGAAACCCTATGGAGTAGCAGACTCAATGGTGCAGCAGTATTAACACCCTGGGAAGGAAAACCCTACAGTTTCTCCGCCATTACGCAGTATATAGGACCAAGATTACGTTATAAAGCTGAAACTACCAGAGATGTGATGTTCTTATTACAGGCCGATGCAGGCATAACAGACAACTTTAAGGCATCTGTAGTATTTAACCCCCTGAGTCAGAATTTTAAATACGAGGCTACCGAACGTAACGACAACAATTATTATGCTTATCAGGAAGGTCGCGTAGATGTAAGCCAGCTACTGATGCTTACACTATCATATAATTTTAGCTGGGGCAAAACACCCAAACAACTGGAACGCTCAACCGAATATGAGAGCGATGGTGGAAATGGGTTATTCTAGTCTGAAAACATTCAGACATTTCCAATGGGTTAATTTTGGCGCCGCATCAAACAAGCTTTGGTGCGGCATTTTGCTTAAAGCAGTTACTTTTTCTTCATGAACTGCAAAATATCACGTATTTCTACAACACTAAATAAAAGATACAAAATCAACATCTCGATTAACAGCGTCTTAAACAAAACAGGTACAGTAAACGCCATAATTAACATTGCAGCAATAAGCACAAGTAATTTCAATCCTGTTAAAGCCATAAAAGCCCTGTTAAAAACAGCTAATCGTTTCTGCACATACCGATAGAGTGCGTATTGTATAATCCACGTAAAAATAAGGTAGGCAATAAGTAAGTAAATATAAGCAGGATGGAAACTAACCAGGTTTGTAAATTTAAAAATTGCCCAACCCGCAAAAGATAAAACAAGACTTAGTAAAAGTGTAGTAATTAAAAACTTCCGGTATGTTTTCCACATAATTTTAGAATTTTTTTACAAAAATATTTAAATTCATTGCAAATTATCCTAATTATCAAAAAAACCCCCGACTTTCTGGTAAGATTTATGCTTTTTCATTAATTTTAAACTCTTTTTCTTAAATTTTTATTAACAGCTTTGAAACAACTGATCAATATTTAACGAATAGATTTACAAATCAAAAAACCAACAAAAATAAATAATTATGAAGAATTTTTTACTTACAATTGCAGCTGTCACAATGGCTTTTAGCCTTTCTGCTCAAAACTGCTCAGACTTGTTTATTTCTGAATATATAGAAGGAGACTCACAAAACAAGG
>NZ_DATFKB010000252.1:0-2032 GCF_035268865.1 Salinivirga sp.
TTTTAGCTTACTTTCTTAATCCGAAAGGAACACATGGTCAGGGAGATGTGTTTCTGAAAGCTTTTATAGAAAAATTCTACAAAGAGGATTGCTTGTATGATAATGTATGTATTAAGACTGAGGAACCAATTACCAATAACCGCCGTATTGATGTGTTTATTAGATTAAACGTAATTATTTACCAGCTACATTTCGGTGATGAAATTATGCCCGTCAAATGTATTACATAATTCTGCAAATACATTTCGATTATTTTTTCTGGCTGTTGAAATAAACCCCTGAATCCGAGCATATATTTCAGCTCCTTTGAACGTCCTGAAACAATTGGATACTTTTTGTTTAACCTTGGATGGCCTAATATCACGTTCAGCTAGGTTATTGGTAAAGGGGACTTCACTATTAAACGCAAATGCTAATACTGCAATTTTTTCCCTTATCAGCCGCTCAACCAAGTTCAGACCCTTGCTCCGCTTATATCTTCCCCTTTTTCCGGGTGTTTTAACCGGTAAAGGCTCTGACTTTATTCCATAGTCACATATTTTATCATATCTACAGTTAATCAGCTGCCGTCGTTTAATCCTTTCTTCAAATGGCATTTGGTAGATGCTCAACAAAAATTGCTTAAATACTTTTGCCCATTTGCTATGGTAATTTTCTATTAAATATTCTAATTCTCTTAGAATGTGTGCGCCACAAAGGGCATGTTTGAATTTATGAAATCTGAAATAACTACTCCAACAGTCATGTACCAACCAACCGGAAAAATCGTTGAGTAGCGACTTTTCACTTTCAAGTGCCATGCGACCTCTTTTCTCATGCATGAACAGATAAGTATAAGAATGAGAGGTCGCCGCATGCAGCCACCCTAGTTTCCCGGCAACACGGATTCCTGTTTCATCGGCATGGGCAGTTTGACTGTCGGCTATTCTTGCTTTTATTATACCTTCAGTTTTTGTTAATCTCTCATAACACTGCTTTCCTGCCGAAAATGCAGTTGATTCATTTATCGGATAACCAAATAGGTCTCCAAAAAGAAGCTGCACTTTTTTGAAGGGAACATTAAAATGCGTTCCCAGTAATACCATATAAGATTTCACTCCAGTACCATATTGCACCGGAGCGTTTACACCTTCAGGAGTGTTGCCTCTACAGTTTGTACCACATACAGGACAAGTGCCTTTATGTATTTGATATTCGGTAATCTCTAGGCGGGGCTTGGGTAAATCAAATACCTGCCGACGCTCTGCCAGTGCTAATTCACTGGAAAGAAATTTATGTCCACACTTACAAGGTTCCGGCAAGCAGCTAATAACTTGATCAGGATCAGAACTTTGTTTTAATGTTTTTCCCTCATGGCCTTTTTGTCCCCCTTGCTTCCCATTTTTTGCCTTAGGCAATGCTGGCTTTTTTTTATAACCTTCGCTGGATGGGGGTTTTGAACTGTTACTGCTGTCTTTATTCAAACGGGCTTTTAATTCAATAATTTCAATTTTTAGCTCTGCATTCTCCTCTTCGCGTTTTAAAATGCGATCTTCATAGAAGGCTAAACGAGAGTTTAACTGTTTAACCTGTTCAATAAGTTCCTGTATGATTTTATCTTTATCCAAAACATTTTTGCTTTCCACAAAAATACATCTGATTAATACACAAAACCAAGAATACAGGCCGATAGATATTAACCACACACCTCCAAAATTGTTGATAATGGGCGGTTTTAGAAAATCATGTTCTTGAGAATGGTATAATCGCAATCGAACTAGAACAAGAATCGAACTAGCGTATTCTCAAGCCCATAATGAAAAGCAAAAACAAAAAGTTATCAACACTCGACAGGGAAATATGTTAACAGGCACATTATTCACATCAATATTCCAAAGCAAAGCAACATTACCTCTGGTGTAGGCACCTAAATAATTACAACTGTTTTATATATTTTTCAGCTACCTCATCCATCAGTTGGCGGGTGAAGTAGCTGAAAATCATTCATTACGGCCGGGGCAAAACTATTTTCAGCGTTTGGTAATTTATTTCC
>NZ_DATFKB010000253.1:0-7959 GCF_035268865.1 Salinivirga sp.
TTTCTTAACTTCGTAACTTGTGAGCCTTTTACCCCGGGCTTTGGCACCTTTAATTGCTATAAATTCACTGGCATCAATCAATTCATTGTCACGCCTGGCATGTTTTCCGCCAAATTCTATTTCGAATTGTGGATACTGCCAGGAGCTGATGGTGATGAGTCTGGAGTTTTTATGTTCTCCAATTATTGGCATGAGTTTTCCACCGGTATCTTCAGCTTTAAATCTTTTTATGTAATAATATTTTTGCTCACCATCGTAATGCACACAGGTGTAAACCACATCATCGTTCATTTTTTCTATGCGTAAAATATCTTCCTCGTAGTGGTTCGTAAGGTCATAATTTGTTGTGGCATAAAGTCCGCTTTTGTAAAACACAACAATTTTATCATCGCCTTTAAACTCGCCTAAATAGTCGCCATTACCATCGGTATTGAGTCGCAATATGGTTTTGTCGAACCAAATTTTACGACCGCCAAGCGTGGAGGTACCTTTTTCTTTCATTACAATTTTGTGCACATCGTGGCGGGTAAGTATATTACCCTGACTTTGCCTTCCTTTGATAGCAATTTCGCAGAAATCTGTTTCAAAAATCAGTTTCTTAATCCTGGGCTTTGGTTTCAGATATACCTTGATAACTTCTGCCTCACCATTGGGGTTTTCTGTGAAATAGAGCACCCTTGAATAAGGTGTACCTTTGGTAAGGTTGTATTCACGATCGCGTGTAACGCTTTTTACAGCAAAACGTTTAATCAAGGCCCGGCCACTTTTGCCATCGCGGTAAACGGTATTGTAAATTGTTCTGGAATCGTTCTTTTTCCATACAGCCACGTGGATGATGTCTTTACCAATAAATGCCTTGTTGGCTACCTTGGTAACGATATAACGGCCATCTCGTAAGAAAACTATAATGTCGTCGATATCGGAACAATCGCACACATATTCCTCTTTCTTCAAAGCTGTACCCACAAAGCCTTCGCTGCGGTTTACATAGAGTTTCTCATTGGCAACGACTACTTTTGCGGCATCGATATTTTCAAAGCTGCGTATTTCTGATTTGCGTTCGCGGCCCTTACCATATTTCTTTTTAATGGTTTTATAAAAGTTGATGGTATACTCGACAATTTTGCTGAGGTTATCCCTTGTTTTCTCTATTTCTGCTTCAAGGCCTTTGATGTGCTCATCGGCTTTCTTGGTATCGTATTTTGAAATACGTTTGATTTTAATTTCTGTAAGCTTCGTAATATCTTCTTCGGTAATTTTTCTTTTAAGGAGTTTTTTGTAGGGTTCAAGTCCTTTATCAATGGTTTCGATTATGGCTTCCCATGTTTCACAATCCTCTATAAGCAGATAGAGCCTGTTTTCGATAAATATTTTTTCGAGTGATGACATGTGCCATGCTTCCTCGAGCTCATTGAGCTTTATTTGTAATTCCTGTTTTAAAAGGTCGACACTGTGGTCGGCAGAAACTTTAAGCAGTTCTTCAACGCCCAGGAACTTGGGACGGTCTTTATCAATTACAGTGCAATTGGGCGAAATAGATATTTCACAATCGGTGAAGGCATAAAGTGCATCAATGGTTTTGTCGGGCGAAGTATTAGCAGCCAGGTGCACAAGTATTTCAACATGCTCGGCTGTATTGTCGTCTATTTTTTTGACTTTTATTTTACCTTTCTCATTGGCGCGCAGTATACTGTCAATAACTGACTCTGTGGTTCGTCCGTAGGGGATGTCAGTTATGCGTAATGTTCGGTTATCTTCCTCTTTGGTTATTTTGGAACGGATGCGCACTGCTCCACCCCTTAAGCCTTTGTTGTACCGTGAGACATCAATGAGGCCACCTGTGGGGAAATCCGGATAAAGCGTAAAGCTTTTGCCTTTAAGGTAGTCAGTTGAGGCATCGATGAGTTCATTGAAGTTATGTGGTAGTATTTTTGCTGCCAGGCCAACTGCAATGCCTTCTACACCCTGCGCAAGCAACAATGGGAACTTTACGGGAAGGGTTATAGGTTCCTCGTTTCGGCCATCGTATGAAAGTTTCCATTCAGTAATTTTGGGATTGAATACCACGTCCAGTGCAAATTTGCTAAGCCGGGCTTCTATGTACCTTGGGGCTGCAGCACTGTCTCCGGTGAGTTGGTTTCCCCAGTTACCCTGGGTATCAACCAGCAGGTCTTTTTGCCCCATACCCACTAATGCTTCGCCAATAGATGCATCACCGTGGGGGTGAAACTGCATGGTATTACCGATAATGTTGGCTACTTTATTGTAGCGGCCGTCTTCCATACGGCGCATGCTGTGCAATATGCGTCTTTGTACGGGTTTAAGACCATCGTGTAAGTGAGGTACTGCACGTTCGAGTATTACGTACGATGCATAGTCGAGAAACCAGGTCTCGTACATGCCTGTAAGCTTGGTCGATACCATGCCGTCCTGCGGTATATCTTTGTTTTCTCCTTCTCCGTTTGATGGTATTTTGTCATCCATAATGCTCACGCTCTTTTAAAATTGAAATACCCCTTTTTTATAGAGTTCAAAGGCAATTTCTGCTTCATGCATTGCGTCATCTGCTGCTCTGTGACTTTCTATAAATGCTGTATTCCCGGTTAAAAAATGGTATGCTTCCTCTACATTCGGATATTTTGGCCCTTTCCGGTTGCCTTTAGGTGGCAGGTTAAGCACTGGTGTGGCCGTTTCCATAATGCAAGGCAGTTCGGCTATGCGCAAACCCCTTGACTTGAGGAAGCCAAAATCAAATGCTTTATTGAAAGCGGTTATTCCGGTAAAAAAGGAATCGAAAATGTTTTGAATTTCTGCTTTCATATCATCAAAATCAGGGGCTTCCAGCACCTGGTCGTAGGTAAGGTCACTGTTTTGAAAAATCCAACCCATCGGGTAACGGGAATGCATTTCATTAAAACCATTCTCCTTCACTACACTGTCAAATAATACTTTTTTGTTTCCATTGGTGATATCGAGTTCAACAATACCAACTTCAACAATTTTACCACCCTGATTTAAAAAGCCGGTTGTTTCTATATCAACGATTCCTATGGTGTTCATTTTTTCTGTTTAGTTATCTAAATGGGTTCTTCCAGCACCTCTTCAATTTTCAAATTGTTGATGATAAAGTCTTGTCGCTCTGGTGTGTTTTTACCCATATAAAATTCAAGTAACTTATTTATTTGGTCGCCCTTTTTCAGGGTTACTGGCTCCAGCCTGATTTTTTTACCAATAAACTCTTTAAATTCCCCAGGTGAAATTTCTCCTAATCCTTTAAATCTGGTTATTTCAGGTTTTCCCCTGAGTTTTTCTATTGCATTTTCTTTTTCTTCTTCCGAATAGCAATAAATCGTCTCTTTCTTATTTCTTACCCTGAAAAGTGGTGTTTGTAATAAAAACAGGTGTCCGTTTTTAATTAAATCAGGGAAAAATTGCAGAAAGAAAGTAATAAGTAATAACCTGATGTGCATACCATCCACATCGGCATCTGTGGCAATAATTACTTTATTGTATCTAATGTTTTCTAATCCTTCTTCAATATTTAATGCAGCCTGCAGCAGATTAAACTCTTCGTTTTCATAAACGACCTTTTTGGTGAGCCCAAATGTGTTTTTGGGTTTACCTTTGAGGCTAAATACTGCCTGTGTGTTTACATCCCTTGATTTTGTAATAGACCCGCTTGCAGAATCACCCTCCGTAATAAAGATGGATGTTTCAAGTTTTTTTTCATGTTTAGAATTATAATGCACCCTGCAATCCCGCAATTTACGGTTATGCAGGCTGGCTTTTTTGGAACGCTCACGTGCCAGTTTTTTTATACCTGACATGGCCTTGCGCTCTTTTTCCGACTCAACAATTCGTTTGAGGAGCAGCTCCGCTGTTTCCGGGTTCTTATGCAAATAGTTGTCGAGATTTGTTTTTATGAAATCGAGTACAGCTTGCCTGATGGTCCGGCCGTCGGGTTCCATATCTTTTGAACCAAGTTTGGTTTTTGTTTGCGATTCAAACACCGGATCCTGCACTTTTACGCTGAAAGCAGCAATAATGGAGGCACGGATATCCTGAGGCTCAAAATCTTTTCCGTAAAAGTCTCTGATTGTTTTTACCAGTGCTTCTTTGAATGCTGTAAGGTGCGTACCTCCCATTGTGGTATGCTGCCCGTTCACGTAACTGTGGTATTCTTCTCCGTATTGCCTTCCATGTGTCATGGCCAGCTCAATATCCTGTTCTTTAAAGTGAATTATAGGATATTGTCCCTGCGAGTTCAGGTTGTCTTCCAGTAAGTCGACCAACCCGTTTTTTGAGACCATTTTATCGCCATTGTAATTAATTATAAGGCCGGCATTTAGGTAAATGTAGTTTTTAAGCAGTTTTTCTATGAAATCTTCATTGAACTTGTACTCACCAAATAAGTCTTCGTCAGCATAAAAGGTTATTTCTACTCCGTTAACCTCGTCTGTAGTTTCAATCTCGCTGTCTTTAACTACTTTTCCCCTGGAGTATTCTACGGTTTTCTTCTGTCCTTCGCGGAATGAGGTTATAATGAATTGCGATGATAATGCATTCACAGCTTTAATACCAACACCATTCAAACCCACAGCTTTTTTAAATGCCTGATCGTCGTATTTGGCGCCAGTATTCATTTTAGATGATACGTCTAATACTTTACCAAGTGGTATACCTCTTCCATGGTCACGTATTCTGACTTTTCGCTCTATAATGTCTATAATAATAGATTTTCCAAACCCCATCATATATTCATCAATGGAGTTGTCAAGCACCTCTTTAATCAGGATGTAGATACCATCATCTGCAGTGGTCCCATCTCCTAATTTTCCAATGTACATCCCCGGTCGGGTTCGAATGTGATCTTTCCAGTCCAGGGTCTTAATATGTTCTTCTGAATAATTCGCAACCATACTATATCGAATTTGCGCAAATATAAATATTTTGGCATGCCCTGCTGCAGCAAGTTATCAACATTACAAGCAAAATATGGGCTAAAAGCCTGTTTTTTAAAAGTTCTTAAAAGGTTGATAATTTTATTTTCAATTTGTATCAACCCTTGTAGGGAGTATTAAAGTGAAGGTCGTTCCGCTACCTGGTGAGGATTGTAAGTGTAATTTACCCTGAATGATTTCAGTAAACGCTTTTACAATGCTTAATCCAATACCTGTGCCTTCGGAGACTTTTGTGCTGTCTGGTAAATCTTTCACAAAAGGTTCAAATATTTTTTCCTGCATATGGTAATCAATACCCGGGCCATTATCACTTATTTCTATTTCGAAATGATCCTTTATATACCTGGAGGTGATTATAACTGTTGAATTAGGGGCGTACTTTAGCGCATTATCGATTAAATGTCTGATTATTCTTTCAAGTTTGTATCTGTCTGTATAAATATACCGATGATCTTCTCCAGCCTCAAACAGCGTTTCAATAGGACTTGAGGCATTGCCTGTATTGAGATGTTTTTTCACAATTTCTTTTATAAGGTTTTCTAAGTTTACATTATCGGGAACCGGTTTTAGATTGCTGGATTGTACTCTGGAAATATCGATGGTATCGGTTACTTTTTCCAGAAGTACATCGCATCCTTCTTTTATGTGTTTTGTATAACGGGCTTTTTTATCACTATCCTTGCCCGGCCTGATTAGCATCTGTGAAAAACCCAGGATTGAATTCATCGGTGTTCTGATTTCGTGTGATATGTTGTTTAAAAAAGCTCGTATTAACAGGCTACTCTCTTCGGCTTTCTCTTTGGCTAACACCAATTGTGATTCTGCTTGCTTGCGCGGTGTAATATCATGAATAATGAAGTAGAGTACTTTTTGATTTTTATAGTTTATTTGACTGCTGTATACAAGAGCATTGCGCAGTGTGCCACTTTTTAACTGATGAGTCTGCTCAAAACTCGATTGCTTACTTTGTAGTAAATTCTGTGATAGTTCATTAAAAAGTTGATTTTCATTTGTAAGTTCGTCGAAGTGTAATTTCAGAAACTCATTTATTGAATAACCATAGAATTTTTGCGCGGCCTTGTTGGCCTCAAGTATATTTCCGGCCAAATCTACAATCAACATAACCGAGATATTCTCATGAAACATTGCTCTGTAGCGACTCTCGCGTTCTATGAGTTGTTGCTTTATTTCGTTTTCTTCAGTAATATCTTTAAAAGTACAGAAGGTTTTTATATTTTGGTTATCGTCATTCTGCCCAATAAAACCTTCAAAAGCCGCAAGTATATAGTTACCATTTTTTTTCTTAATCCTCAACCTTACATCTGATACTGACCCTCTATTTTTAAAGATTTCAAAGTTTGAATCAAAGTGTGCTTTAAAATCATCGTGAAGCAGATCTTTGAAATTGGCTCCTGTTACTTCCTCTTTTGTATAACCCAGCACTTTACACCATGTTGGGTTTACGTCTATAATACGACCCTCCTTATCAAGTGATTGATAAGCGAGGGGGGCATTAGAATATAAGGCCTTATATCTTTTTTTCCCGGATTCAAGCTGTTCGTTTATTGACCGAATTTTTTTTCCGTATTTTCTAATATAAAAAAACAGTATTATAGCTGTAACAAAAACGAAAAACCATCCTTTAAATGTCTGGAGCTCGTTAATAAATTGAGCATCTTGCGTGATTAGTAAAAGTGCTCTGTCTGAAAGTAAAATCCATAAAGCACCCAGTATAAGGTAAAATAAAGCTGTTTTGTACTCTATGTGTAGTCGTTTTGTCATTCAACCCTGTATGAAATCTTAAAGTTAAGCTAAATATTTCGGTATTCCCATTTTTCACAAATGCTTAACGAATTCTTAAGAACTAAACTTAAGGGTTTCCCCCTATAAGTGTTAAGTCTTATTGTTTAGGGGTTTATGTGTTGTACTTTTACATTTGAAATTTTAATGTATGCGTGGAAAATATTTTTTGTTGCTGTTTTTTGCTTCTGCTATTGGGCTTCAGGGATTGGGCAATAGAGGTGGTGTTGAATCTTTTAGTGTGAGCCAAACATGCTGCATGGCGGGTGATACTGTTTGGTTGGCCTATGATGCTGATTTGTGCGAAAAAACAGAATCAGTAAAATGGTTTTCATCAATAAACGGTACAATTGGACACGGGTATTCACTTGCAGTTAATGATTTATCAGCTGGCACCCATAAGATATGGGTAGAGCTCGATGACTCCGCTTGTTATGAATATAGTGATAGCATTTTAATAAAACCTTACCGCCCCTCAGATTCAATAAAAAAACTTGTGCAATGGATGACAGGCTATTTTAGCTCGCAGGCGCAAGCTGACACCTCTACAGATAAGTATCATGTTGATGTACGCCTGCGTATGCGAAGAATCTGGCCCGATAGCAGCAGGAGTTATTGGATTTATGTGGAGCAGGCCTATGCTGAGGATACTGCGCAACCCTATCGCCAAAGAGTTTACGAAGTTTATGAGGCTAATGGCCAAATAAGAGATAATGTTTATAAAATCGCAGGCGATAGCCTTTTTGTCTATGCCTGGCGGCATCCTGAGGAATTTGATAAACTGAGTAAAAATGACCTGGAATTAAAGCCATGTTGTGGGATGTATTTTGATTGGCACCCTGAAAATCATTTGTTTATTGCAAGTACCAGTGGCAGAGAGTGTAAGGCGGGTATACCAGGTGTAAGTTACATCACATCTGAATCTAAAATTTTACCAAACCAATTTACCAGTTGGGATTTGGGCTACAATAAAAAAGGCGAGATTGTAATGGGGCCGCATAGCCCATATATATTTGAAAAAAGATACAATTACTGTATAGAATAAAATTGCCTTGGATAAAGGCGAGGTTCTTTTAAGAAGGGAGTCGAATGCTTTATCTTCATTGTTGTTCATAGCGGAAAAATAAGAAGATAGCTTTTCATAGTTGCTTTCAACATTATCTAACGGGTAGATTAATGGCTCCCTTCTTTTTTATAT
>NZ_DATFKB010000254.1:0-3728 GCF_035268865.1 Salinivirga sp.
GGGAGGAAAAGCCGGGTTCAGACCTGATTATGCAGTGGCAACATATACTCAAATACTAAAAAAACTCTACCCGGAAACACCTGTAATTATTGGTGGAATAGAGGCCTCAATGCGACGACTTACCCATTATGATTACTGGTCAGATAAACTAAAACCCTCCATTCTGCACGAAAGCGGTGCCGATTTATTGGTTTACGGTATGGGCGAGCAAACCATACGTGCCATTTGCAGGCTTATGTATAAAGGTGTACCAACCGAAAACTTAGCCACCCTGCCACAGGTTGCGACTTTACAAAACATCAATGAAATTCCGGCACACAAAAAAACTGAAGACATATGGTTACACAGCCATGAAACATGTGTAAATTCGAAAAAAGCCTTTGCAGCCAATTTTGCACAAATCGAAACCGAAAGCAACAAAACTGAGTCTAAAAGATTAATACAACCCATTAAGGATAAGGCAGTGGTGGTATCGCCAACGGACGCACCTGTAGACGAAAAACAAATGGACGCTATTTGGGCACTTCCATTTACCCGTTTACCCCATCCAAAGTATCATAAAAAACCGCCAATACCGGCTTATGAAATGATCAGACATTCGGTAAACTCACACAGAGGTTGTTTTGGAGGATGTAGTTTTTGTGCCATCAGTGCGCACCAGGGCAAACAGGTCGTTAGCCGTAGTCCTAACAGCATATTAACGGAGGTAAAACAAATTACCAATATGCCTGATTTCAAGGGGCACATTTCAGACATCGGGGGGCCGTCAGCCAACATGTACAAAATGCAGGGCAAAGACCTGGCTATTTGTAAAAAATGCAAAAGACCATCGTGTATATACCCACAGGTATGTAAAAACCTTAAAATGGAGCACCAGCCAATGGTAGACCTCTACAGACAGGCACAACAAATACCGGGCGTAAAAAAAATAACCATTGGCAGCGGCATACGCTACGACATGCTTTATGATAAAAAGGGTGAAATGACCAGGGACGGTAAAAGATATGCCAGCCAGGTAATAAAAAACCATGTAAGCGGAAGGCTTAAAGTAGCACCCGAGCATTCGCAGCCATCTGTATTAAAATGGATGCGCAAACCCAATTTCGGGCAATTTCGCAAATTTCAAAAATTCTTTGCAGAAGAGAACCGCAAAGCCGGACTCAAACAGCAACTCATCCCTTATTTCATCTCCAGTCATCCGGGCTGCGACTGGCAGGATATGGCAGGGCTCGCCATCGAATCCAAAAAACAACACTTTCATTTGGAGCAGGTGCAGGATTTCACCCCTACGCCAATGACACTGGCCACGGTAATGTTCTACACCGGCCTCGATCCTTACACCATGAAACCCGTTAAGGTAGCCCGCAACATGAAAGATAAAAAACTGCAGCGCAGCTTCTTTTTCTGGCACAAACCCAACGAACGCAAGCAAATCTCACATTTTTTAAAACAACAAAAACGGCCTGATTTGATTAAGAAACTGAATGGGTGAATAAATCTTCCACCTACTCCTCCGAAAAGTCCCTTAAAATTTTGCGGTAGGTGGAGAACATATTGGCACGGGAGATAAAACCAATGTACTTGCCATCTTTTACCACGGGCAGGTTATAGTGCGATGTGGTTTGAAATTTCTTGGCTACGCCTTCCATCGATTCGTCCGGATGCACAAGTGGTGAGGGCATATACATCAAATCGCGCATCTGAATTTTATCGTACAAATCACGTTTCAGAATAATGTGCCTGATATCGTTGATAAATACAATTCCCTGCAAATTATTTTCATGATCGATTACCGGGAAAACATTCCGCTTCGATTTAGTTACCGTCTCTAAAAATTCGCCCAGGTTAGCATCGGCATATACGGGTAAAAAATTGGTCTCAATAAGATTGTCGATGGTCATAAGGTTGAGCACTGACTTGTCTTTATCGTGCGTAATAAGTTCTTTACGCTGAGCTAACTGATAGGTATACACAGAATTTGGGTGATAATACCGCACAATGACATAAGAAAAGATACTGGTAATCATAAGCGGCACAAACAGGCTGTAGCCACCGGAAATATCTGCAATGAGGAAAATGGCGAAAAGGGGCGCGTGCAGTACACCGGCTATAAGTCCACCCATTCCTACCAGGGCAAAATTACGTTCAGAAATTTCATGTAGCCCTGTCATATTAATCAATTTGCCTAGAAACATGCCAGCATTGGCACCGATAAAAAGTGCCGGCGCAAATATTCCACCAATACCACCAGCGCCGAAGGTAGCTGCTGTAGCCACCACCTTGAGCATAGTAACTGCAAAAAGTAACAGTATAATTACCCATATCTGATCCTGAAACCCATAGAAAAAGCTGCGACTAAATAAATAGTCCATATCACCCGCCAGACACTGATTTATTTCGTTATAGCCCTCTCCATAAAGCGATGGAAAGAGAAAAATGAGCAATCCAAGCAACAAACCACCTGCAAGTAGTCGATGGTAAGCATTGCGCACACGCTCAAACCGGTGATCCATGAACCGATAAATACGAGCAAAAAATACGGAAACCAGTCCACTAAATATTCCCAATAGAATATAAAAAAGCAAATCGCTTAGTTCAAATGTTGTGATAACCTCGAATTTATACAGGATATCGTTTCCAAGGAAAAAATACGATGTTACTACTGCAGACGCAGATGCAATAAGCAGTGGAATGAGCGATGAAAAAGTAAGGTCGAGCATCAGTATTTCAAGACTAAACACAATACCTGCAATAGGAGCATTAAAAATTGCTGCTACGGCACCCGAAGAAGCGCAACCAATAAGTGTAACTATTTGCCGGCGGTTTAATTTAAAAGTCCGGCCAACATTGGATCCGATAGCTGCTCCAGTTCCTACAATAGGCCCCTCCAACCCGACTGAACCGCCAAAACCCACTGTGAAGGTACTTGCGATTAATGACGAAAACGTTTTATATCTGTGCAAAAAACCATTGTTACGCGAAATAGAATGCAGAATACCGGGCACACCATGCCCAATAGGTTTTCTCAATACATACTTTATAAACAAAATGGTGAGGAATATCCCAAGCACAGGAGAAATTATGTAAATGTAGTTCTGATACTCCTCGATTGAAAAAGCGTGCAACTGATGTGAAATAAAATGGACCATGTTTTTCAGCAACACAGCGGCAAACCCGGCTGCAAGCCCTACTAAAGCAGCCAATACTCCCATAAGCTGTCGCTTTGAGAGGTTGTTCACCATCCATAAATAAATCCGGTTTCCGACAGTTCCTTTTCTGCGCATTGAAGAATATAGTTTGCAGTTGCGAAATTATAAATTATATGGGTAAAATACATTATCAGCCCATAAAGATGCAATGTTTGTAAGCATAAATAGTGAAAGCATACGAATTATTGGGCGCCCGCTTTGTTCTTTTTTCGGTACGTCAGGTAAAATACTCCTCCGATAAGCGAAAAAAACACAAGAAAAACCCTGTAAAATAATGCAAGCCCTAGCGCTATTTCTTCAGGTACTCCAAAAATTACCAGACTTAAAACAATTGCCGCTTCCAAAGTCCCCAGCGCGCCAACACTAATGGGTAAAAACCCAATAAACGTAGACATAAATAGCAAAAATATCATATGCACGGGCCCCACGGTAGCGCCAAAATAAAGAAGCAACATATAAAAAGCAAGGCCCCGGAACGCATGGAACAACACAGAGTGAATTGATACGAAAACCAACTGG
>NZ_DATFKB010000255.1:0-10986 GCF_035268865.1 Salinivirga sp.
CGATACCATATATATTTCAACCGCACTTCAAGGGCAAGCTAAAAGAATGAATATTCTGCAACAGAAAGTAATGTTCCGTGCAAAAAAACAACTCGCAGATTCAATTGCTACACTTCAACAACTTTTTGGCGATACAATCAGCAACTCACCCGGCAATTACGAGGTTTCGTTGCACGATATTCATGTTGTAGAAGAAGGGATACGCTATCCAAACAAAAATAACCAGGATGAAATTGAAGCTTACATTACCATAGCTATGAAATACCATGTACCGATTCCAAAAATTCCGCACACATCATGCAAAAGGTAAGAAATAATTAACTACCTGTTTTCACCTTTTTGTCACACTTGTTACATTAAAAGAGCTGAAGATCTTCTTTCTTTGTGGTTGAAATAAAACTACAACAAAATGGGGAAAGGGAAAACCTATAAAAAATTACATAAGTGGCCCGGTCTTATTATTGCTTTCATGCTTTTATATTTCTCTGTTACCGGAATTTTAATGAATCACAGAAATGTAATTTCGGGACTTGATATCAGCAGGGATATACTTCCTTCAAACTACCGTTATGATAACTGGAACCTCTCAGCCGTGAAAGGTAGCCAATATATCGGCGCGGATAGTGTACTACTTTTTGGCAATATAGGAATCTGGCTCACCGACTCCCTATACGAAAACTACGTTTCTTTTAACCATGGTTTTCCTCATGGTGCAGACAATCATAAGATATTTGATGTACATAAAACTTCTAGCGGGAACATTTATGCTGCAACACTTTCGGGTTTATACACATATGAAAAAAGCAATGGTATCTGGAAAAAAATCGACGTTGATGTATCTATAAATCGTTTCGTTGGCATAGAGAGCCTAGAAGATACTTTATATGCCATGAACCGGTCATATATTTTTAAAGGACTCGACAAAGGTATTGATACAAAACTACAGAAAACAGAGCTACCAGCTCCAACCGGATACAAAAACGAGGTCAGTGTTTTTGAAACCATATGGCAAATTCACTCCGGTGAAATATTTGGGTTGCCCGGAAAACTATTTACTGACATTCTCGGGCTGATAACCATTTTCATATCATTTACAGGTATTATATTCTTCTTTTTTCCCAAATGGATAAAACAAAGGAGAAAAAAAGGTAAGAACTTTAAAAGAATAGCTAAAACCAATAAATGGTCACTCAAATGGCATAATAAAACAGGCAGGTGGATATTTGTGTTTCTTAGCATTTTGTTTTTCACGGGTACATTTTTACGGCCACCATTATTAATTGCCATCGCCAATTTAAAAGTTGCCCCCATCCCCTTTTCCCACCTTGATCAACCCAATCCATGGTACGATAAGTTAAGAGACATACGTTTTGATGCCAAACGGAACACTTTTCTTATTGCAACTTCTGAAGGAATTTATCATACAAACCTTAACCTAAGGAACATTCAGAAATTCAGGGTACAACCTCCAGTTAGTGTAATGGGTATCACCGTATTTGAGCCTTATAAAAAAGGTGCTTATTTGATAGGTTCATTCAGCGGTTTATTTTTATGGCATCCGGAACACAGAGAAATTCTGGATTATGCCAAAGGCAACCTTTACCGCAGTCGCTCCGGAGGCAGACCAGTAGGCGAATATGCCGTTACCGGGCTTATCGAGAAACGCAATGGAAAGCAATACATGATTGACTATGACAAAGGTGCAATTCCATTATGGCACAAGGAACAATTTCCACAAATGCCAAATAAAATTTCAGAAAAAAGTAATATGTCGCTATGGAACCTTTCCCTTGAAATACATACAGGAAGATTTTTCAGCTTTTTGTTTGGGGATTTTTACATTTTGTTGGTTCCATTAAGCGGTCTTATTGCAGTAATGGTAGTAATAAGCGGATATTTACTTTATCGTAAAAGATTCAAAGTCAGGCATTAGTTTAAAATTAACTACTGCCTGACTTCAAAATATTTGCTTATTGCAGATTCATATATTCAAATCGCCTCAGTTCTACATTTAATAGAGCCTGTTCATATGCGAGTTCAAGTAAACGGTCATTGGCTTCGTAGAAAAATTTCAATTCAAGTAAATATTCAATTAATGAAATATGTCCAAAATCAAGAGATTTCTTCAGTAACTCAAATGAATCCAATTCATTCATAGTTTTACTGTACTGCTGATGAGTTTCAGTAACCTGCCGGTATTCATTGTAAGTACTAACCAGTTGGGTTTTCAAACTGCTTATAATTGCATCGTTTCTGGCCGAGCTTGCCATAACGCGGGCTCTGGCAGTCTTCGTTTTTTTTGAGTTTTGCCAAAGGGGAATTGATATCCCGGCTTTTATTCCGCTGAACTGTTCAGGGTCGGCGGCTTCATATTCATAGCCCACTTTAAATGAGGGCCAGTTTTGCGCCTTCGACAGTTTAACAGCAATACTATCCGTTTTTAATTTTTGCTTAATTTGTAAAATATTAGGAGAACTTTGCAATCCCAGGTTTACATATTCATTGCGAGATAATACAAATGGCTCCGGATATTTGATTTTTTCGAAGTCAACACTTTCGCCATTTACAAATTGCCTTATTTCAGCCTTTAAACTCGCTAGTTTCTGTTTGTGATAAGCCAATCGCTCTGTTACATTTAACTGAGCTACCCTAATTTTATTCACTTCAAGTAAATTGGCATCTCCCTGCTCAAGGCTCTTTTCAAAAGCAGCAAGTAACTCCTCAGCATGTTGTTTTCTACTTTCAAGTACCTCCAACACGTTGTGTGTATACCTGTATTGGATAGCTTTTTTGGATGCTTCAAGCAGTATATCCATCATTCGTTGTTGATAAACAGCTTTGCTTATTTCTTGTTTAGAGCGCGCATTTTTCAATTTTCGACTATAAACCATCGGCATTTCAAAGCGTTGTGAAACGCCAAAAGTCCTTTTTACAACATTATCTTTTCCGGGAAAATAGCCTGCTTCTAATTCTGGGCCGGGTGGAGTTATTCCCGTCAACTGGGAAGACCTTTCAGCTTCCATTTGTTGTTTTGCCTGCTGTATCCATGGGTTATTTGCCAAAACCTTTTGTAAATAAGGTTTTACAGCCTGCCCCACTGTGAAATTCACACAAAAAGACAAGGTTATTGCAAGAATAATTATCCTTATATATTTCATTTTTTCGCTTTTTTCTTTTCCAAAATTTGATAAACCAATGGGATAATGTAAATATTTAATAGTGTTGAGCTTAGCAATCCGCCAAGTATTACAATAGCCATAGGACCCTGAATTTCATTACCGGGCTTGCCTGATGCAATGGCAAGCGGAAGTAATGCCAATGCCGCTGTGAGGGCAGTCATAACAATTGGGTTTAGCCGCTCACCTGCACCAATCATAATTCGTTCGTTCAGATTATACTGCTCTTTCTTTAACTGTATAAAGCGCGAAACCAACAATATTCCATTTCGTGTAGCAATACCAAAAAGTGTAATAAACCCGATAATGGCAGGAATACTAATTACAGAAGAAGAAAACCAAACGGCAAAAACACCTCCAATAAGCGCCAAAGGCAGATTCAATAAAATCAATCCACTTAATATACCGTTCTTAAACTCCTGATAGAGTAGCATAAAAATAATCAATATTGCCAATAAGGATGTAATGAGCAGCACCTTGCTGGCTTCGGATTCACTTTCGAACTGCCCGCCATAGGTCACAAAATAATTTTCCGGGAAATCCACATTCTGCTCTACACGTCGCTGAATTTCGTTGACAATGGTACGCAAATCGCTACCTGCGACATTGGCCGAAACCACAATTTTTCTTTTTACATTTTCACGACTAATGGTATTTGGACCATAATCGCTGCTGATATGTGCCACATAATGCAACGGGATTTTTTGTCCATTTCCGGTCTCTATGAGGGTACGCTTTATGGCCTCAATACTTCCGCGATGTTTTTCATTATACCTCACTATGAGTTCGAAGAGTCGCTCTCCCTCGTACACATCACTTACTTTTTCACCACCAAGTGCGGCTTCTACGAAGTGACCAAATTCAGCAATAGAAATACCATAACGCGCCAACATCTGTCGCTTGGGCCTTATTTGTAATTGTGGAATTTCTACTTGCTGCTCCACATTCACATCGGCAATGCCCTCTATATCGGTTATAAGACTTCGAATTTCTGTGGCTTTATTGTACATGGTTTTCAGTTCGGTACCAAATACCTTTATAGCTATATTTGCCTCCGTTCCGGATAGCATTGCATCAATGCGGTGGCTTACAGGTTGCCCGACCTCGAAAATAATTCCATCGATTTGCGATAGCCTTTGCCGCACATCAGCCACAACTGCTTTTTTATCGCGCCCGGTAAATGATATAGGTGCATCGATCTCCGATACATTTACTCCAAATGAGTGCTCGGCAAGTTCTGCACGACCTGTTCGACGTGATGTAGTATTAATTTCGGGAACTTCAAGCAACGTAGCCTCCACACGTTTTCCTATTTCATTTGACTTCTCCAGAGATATCCCCGGTAATGTGGCAGTGTTTATGGTTAAAGCTCCTTCATTAAAAGGTGGCAGGAAACTTCTGCCAAAAGTAAACATAAGCACAAAGGCAAAAACAAATAACGCTGATGTTATCCCCAATGGCCAGGCTGGTCTGTTCAGTATTTTTCCAAGTGAGTTTTGATAAATACGCTTTAGATTTCGCTCAATCCAGGATCCTTTGGCACGTTTTTTCAACCGTTTCTCATTGGTCAGAAGCATTGAACACATTACAGGTGTTAATGTCACTGCAACCATAAGCGAGGCCAGGAGCGAAACAATGTATGCTATACCCAGAGGTTTAAGCATGCGACCCTCCATCCCGCTAAGGAAAAAGAGTGGTAAAAAGGCTACAATAATAATAAGTGTAGCATTCATAATTGAAGCCCTAATCTCTACTGATGCATTATAGATTACATTCAAATTAGGCTGCCGCTCGGCTTTGGGTAAAGCTATATTTTCCCGTAACCGTTTATATACATTTTCAACATCAATAATGGCATCGTCAACAACTGATCCTATTGCAATGGCCATTCCGCCAAGGCTCATCGTATTAATTGTAAGACCAAATGCATTTAAAACCACAAATGTTACCAATAATGACAATGGAATTGCTGTAAGAGAAATTACAGTTGTACGTCCATTCATAAGAAAAATAAATAATACGAGCACAACAAACAATCCTCCTTCAACCATGGCACGCATAACATTATTAACAGCTGTTTCAATAAACCGGGCCTGATTAAAAATATCTTTATGAATTTTCACATCTGCCGGCAATGAAGATTCAATACTGGTGAGTTCTTCATCAATACGATTTGTAAGCCTTAATGTGTTGACGTCAGGCTGCTTGGTGACAGTCAATATTACAGCTTTATTGCCATTATAAGATCCAGTTCCGATAGCGGGTGCAGGTGCAGTTTCCACCTTTGCAATATCGCGTACCCGAACAGCATAATCACCGCGCTGTTCAATAAGGGCGTTTTCAATATCTTCTAAACGGTGTGTACGTATAATTCCACGCACAATATACTCATTGCCATACTGATTAAAAAAACTACCGGAAACATTCTCGTTCACTGCGCGGCAAGCCTCCAGTACCTGGTCAAGCGAAACATCGTGGTATTTCAGCTTGTAGGGATCTACATGCACCTGATACTGCTTTGTTTCGCCACCTATAATAGACACCTGTGCCACGCCTCCAACGGAAAGTATACGCGGACGCACACTCCACTCGGCGAGGGTGTGCAATTTCATAGGAGAAGTAGTATCTGAGGTCATGGCTAAAATCATGATTTCTCCCATAATCGAGCTTTGGGGGGCCAATACCGGATTGTCTACTCCTGAAGGCAATTGGTCCTGAATTGTAGCGAGCTTCTCAGATACTGTTTGCCGTGCACGATAAATATCGGTTCCCCACTCAAACTCAACATTCACAATGGAAAATCCCATTGAGGATGAGGAGCGAACGCGCCTGACACCCGTAGCGCCATTGACAGCAGTTTCAATTGGGAATGTCACTAATTTTTCAACCTCTTCGGGAGCCATACCGTGCGATTCGGTCATTACCACAACAGTTGGCGCTGTAAGATCCGGAAAAACATCCATATCACTTTGCGTGGTGACATAGCCACCTCCTGCGATTAGCAAAATCGTAGCAGTTATGACCACCAGCCTGTTTTTCAGAGCGTATTGAATTATTCTGTTTAGCATGATGATCGATTTTTAATGTGCGTGATTATGTGCTTGTTCGGGCATAGCTCCTGACATTTGCGACAATCGAATTCTGTATACATCTTTTGTTGCTACTTGATCTTCAGGGTTAAGGCCTCTAGCTACACTAACCATTTTTCCGTTAGTGCCCGAAATTTCTATGTACTGTTTTTTAAACTCATGGCCTGTCCAGAGGTAAACATAATATCTATTGAGCTCCTCTAAAACAGCTGTTTGTGGTATTACAACAGCATTGTTAACATCGTGGGCGTGTAAGTAGATATCGGCAAATGCCCCGGGCAACAATTCAGGCTGATAATCGATCTCGAAAAAAACAGGCGTATAAACAGAAGCCCCTGTGCTACGCCCCACAGACAATAACTGCCCCTTTAGTGAATCGGTAAAAAAGATCTCTTCACTGTATGCAGGAGAAAACGATGCAGCAGTTACATAAGAAAGCTCACTGATCAAATCTTGCGGCACTTCTGCTTTTACAACAAGTCTTTTATCTTCTACAATTGCTGCAAGCGGGCTACCAATTTCCACATATTCTCCTTCTTTAACGTATAATTGCGATATAAAGCCATCGGACGAGGCATACACAGGCTGCCCGCCCTTAACGTAATTTTTTTTAATGATTTCGAATCGGCTTTTAATATTTTGGTAATCGACTTTACGTTCCTGATACTCACTCTGTGAGATAATCTGATTTTTCAATAAATTACGAGCTCTTTCATAATCCTGAAGGGCTTTCTCATATTCGTTTTTCACCTCATTGTATTTTGTCTCCAAATTATTATGAGTTAGCCCTTTGGCAGAAATCAAAAACAACTTTTGCCCCTTGCGTACTTTTTGACCTTCAATAAGTCTGTAGTTGTCAAACACTACCAATCCTGAATGCCGGGCAGCAAGCATCGACTGCCCCTTTTGCGAGGGCATAATGCGACCACTAACATGTAAAATCTCATAAAAGGGTCTTAGTAATATCTTTTGTACCTGGTGTTGATGAATTTCCTGCGCATGATCGTGGCCCTCCTCTTCGTGGTTTTGTGTGGCAGGTTCATCATCATGCTTTGTATTTTCATGCTCCTGGTCCTGAACATCTTCATGAGCGCCTGATTCATGATTGTGTTGCGCTTCTTCATGAACACCATTCTGATCGCCATGATCATGGTCGTGATCTCCTGCTTCATGATTGTGCTCCTGTGTATGCTGGTGGGAGTTTTCTCCCGTTGCTTCGTGCTCAGGATGAGCATCGCAAGCGCTTAAATAAATCAACGCAATAAATATTGCCAATAGATTATGTGACATAGTTATATTTTTTGAGAAAATGATCCCAGTCTGGTGGGTGTAGAAAAATTAATTGGAAAATATTCGGATATAACTATGCTCTGGGGGGCGCACGCAACGATTGTCGCCGGAGGTGCAAAAACCGAACAGGTTTTTCATTAAAGACAGTCAAAGAGGCTTTTGCCGGCACAGCCGCAAAAGCGGGTTGATATTCAACCTGAACAAACTGATTATCGAATTGGAATTGAGAGAAAAGCGTATTTAAAAAATTACAGGCAGTGCAACACTCATCACTGGTATGGTGCTCAAACTGTAAATCCATAGCATGGTGACTTTCACAGCAGTTGCCAGCATCCAACCCTTCGTTGTGGTGATGGTGCGGCACAATAGCATGTGTAATCATGAGCCCCTGCGCCAGGGCCACAAGCCATAAACTTATTTGCTTTTTATAACTTTTCATTCCTGCAATTTGTGAACAAAAATCCGGCCATTGCCTTTTCAGGATGTAAAACTAGCAGAGAAACCGCGAAAATGAAAAAATAAAGGTGTATTTTTCAAAAAAAGATAATAAATACTAATTTTGCACACCTGTAATCTAAAAACGGGGTGTAGCGCAGCCCGGTAGCGCGCTTCGTTCGGGACGAAGAGGTCGTAGGTTCAAATCCTGTCACCCCGACATTGAAAAGGGTTAACTTGTTGAAAAATAGGTTAATCCTTTTTTTATTACAAATACTTTGCACTTTTCCCTCTTACTCTAAAATATAGAAGAGGTCGTAGGTTGCGAACCGACGACTGAAAGGAGGAGCTCACGAATCACGTTTAGCGATGAGTAATCCTGTCACCCCGACTTTGAAACGGATTAATTTGGTAGAAAACAGATTAATCCGTTTTTTATTACAAATACTTTGCACTTTTCCCTCTTATTCTAAAATATTGAATACAAAAAAAGCCAGATGGTTTTCACCAGAAAGGGAGAACTCCCGGTGGAATTCTCCCCAAAACCTTTTACAAAAGGCTATATAAATAAAAACAGTACCCCCACTGTTAATTAATCATCGCAAAATACTTCATAGTTTGCTCCTGCTGCAACACCTAAAAGTTCTTTAATTGTAATGGTAATGCGTTGTGGGTTACATTCGCCTGTTCCCCACTCTTCTCCGCCTAAATCATCAGAGTAAGATGCGTCAAACTGCCATGCCTGAGTATCTGCATTGTACAAATACACATCATAAGAAATGCTAATATTGTACTCTTTTCCACTCTCGATATCAAAATAATCGGAAAATTCGCCGTAATCGACATTTTCTACTGTTTTACCACCAACTTTGAGTTCAGTAATATTGTACTTGGTAGGTACAACACCTAAAGCTTCGGAATAAGCACCATTGCGCACGCGTACTTCATAAGTTTCTGAATCTTCTTCACATGCCACAAATGTGAGACTCATTAAGGCAACAAGAACAAATGCTTTTAATTGATTTTGAAATTTCATAAAAATTAAATTTTAGTTTATAAAAATGGTATTTAGTTAATTTGTCTTCAAAGCCGAAAAAAATGCTTTTCCGATTCTGTATTTTGGTAGTTGCAATAGATGGTGAGTTTTGAAATCTTTTTTCTAACTTTTTTATGGGGAATAATGGAAAAAGACGAGCGATTGGGTTATTTGTTTTTTACACTTATAAAAACGACTACACTCTTTCTAACTGATTTACAAACACAAACACTACAAAACCACCCGGTAAACCTTATTTTTATTTAGTATAAATAAGATCATTGTTATGCTGTGCAACATATTGGCCGAAAACCTGATATACAGCATATCAGACAATATGAAAATGGTGCATGGTTTGATACCTTTACATAAAAAAACCGAGATACAATGACCATAACTACCCTCAGCGAAATTATCAAAGGAAATATTGCCAGTTACACAAAGAATAAGGCTGATTTTAATTTTTGCTTTGCCTCAGATTTAATGAGCGATGTACTGCGGATTGATACCGACGAAATGTTGCTCCTTACAGGTCTTGCAAATATGCAGGCAATACGCACTGCAGAAATGGCCGATATTAACTGTATTATTCTGGCACGTGGTAAAAAAGCAACTGCCGAAATGGTTGAGCTTGCAGAAGAGAGCTACATCACCATTATCGAGAGCCCTTATTCAATGTTCCACATAGCCGGACTACTATTTCAAAACAACATTAAACCCTTGTTTTAATTATGAAACTTGAGTTTACCATATCTGGTGGTGATTTTTCGAAAGCAGGTTTTGCTTCAAGTGAGGTGAAAAAAATGCTTAAGAAAATCAATGTGGAACCCAAAATTATTAAAAGAGTGGTAGTTGCACTCTATGAGGGAGAAGTAAATGTATGTGCCCATGCGTACAAAGGCAAAATAACGGTAGATATTGACGGTGCCATAATAAAAATGCAAATTAAAGATGAAGGGCCCGGGATTGAAAATATAGATGAAGCAATGAAAGAGGGTTACTCTACTGCCAGCGAAGCTGTAAGGGAAATGGGGTTTGGTGCCGGTATGGGTTTGCCCAATATGAAAAAGAACGCCGACGAAATGCAAATTGAAAGCAAAGTGAACGAGGGTACAACAGTATCCATTGTACACTATTTAAAATAAAAAGCTATGGAAGCTCATTTTTTTCATCATGCACTCAAAATAAATCAGGATGTTTGCTACGGCTGCACACATTGCATGACGGTTTGTCCCACAGAGGCCATTCGTGTTAAAGACGGCAAAGCATTCATATACGAACACAAATGCATTGATTGTGGAATGTGCATGAAAGCCTGCCCGGTCAATGCCATACAGGTGGAACAAGACGATTTCAACAATATATTTAAATACAAACACCGCGTGGCACTTTACCCAAGTGTACTTACCGGTCAGTTTCCTTCTAAATACTACGCTTCGCAAATTACAGCAGTAATGCTCGATTTAGGTTTCACCCACGCATTTGAGGTTGAGCATGGTGCTGATTTTTTGAAAAAAGAAGTTCCGAAATATCAATTGGAAAGTGAATACAGGCCTGTAATATCGTCCTTTTGCCCAGCAATAATAAGGCTTATACAGGTAAAATTCCCATCGCTGGCAAACAATGTAATGCAGTTGAAGCCACCGGTTGATTTGGCTGCACAATTTTATCGCAAACACTTAACCGATCAGGGGATTGCAGACGAAGACATTGGTATATTTTACATCACCCCCTGTGCTGCAAAAATTGCAGCCATTAAGAGCCCGGTTGGAGAACCTGACTCACGCATTAATGGTGTAATTAACATGGATTTCATTTTCAATCGCATTTTCAGGGCGCTCAAACAGGGAAAAGGCAGTCACCGTGAATTACCCGACAAGCCCACTATGAGTCCGGAAGCATTGAAGTGGAGTCTGACCAACGGAGAAGCAGCACATGCCAAAGGCCGAAGCATAGCCAT
>NZ_DATFKB010000256.1:0-11168 GCF_035268865.1 Salinivirga sp.
ATAACATGGGCGCCAATGTGGATTCACTTTACTTTAAAATGGGCAACACCACACTCAATGCAAAAGCCAGATTTAAAGGATTATCCAAACCAACTTTCAATTTAACTTCTGAATTAAACTTAGATATGGATGAGTTAAAGCAATTGTTACCAGATACTTTGATAGAGAAAATGTCGGGTAAAATTGCATTTAACCTGAAATCATACGGAAGTGTCGATCTCGACTCCGTAGAAACTCAAATAATGCCTGTTGCATTTGAGCAAAGTGAAGTGAGGCTAAATATAGAAAACTTCAAGTTTGCCTTGCCCGATGACACGCTAACAAGCATCGACAACCTGAATCTTGAATTTGCCATGGCTGACGATACCATGAAAATTGACAACTTACATGCCCAATTGCACGGTCTTGATTTTTGGATGGACTCTACAGAAATATGGAATGTGTATAAAGCTTTTCTCTTAGAACAAAAAGACAAAAAAATCATTGTCAACACCCACGCCAAACTCAGCAAGTTCGATTATGCTATGGTATTGCCCTACATGGAAGAAGATACAACTGCAGCAGACACAAGTATCAATGCAGAAATTGCTGAAAACAAGTCACAACCCGAAGCACAACCTAACACTGAATCAAACAAGGAAGTAACCCGGGAAACTGCTGGAAATGCCGATACGGCAACTACAGAAGAAACTTATATTCCACCGTACATTGTGCGTGGAACATTTGCTCTTAACAGTGTAAAATACGAAAACATTTACATGGAAAACCTGTCTACAAAATTCCGTGTTGATGACAGTTTATATGTCGCAGACAAACTTACTTTTGATGCATTTGGTGGTAAAATCATTACATCGGCCGTATACGACACCCGCAAAGGTTCTCCTGATGATACACTGATAACTGTCTACTTTAAAAATGAAATGGAAAACGTAGACATACATCAAATGCTGAAAGATGCTGACAATTTTGATCAGGAAGATTTCACTTATGATAACATCAGAGGATCACTTACAAGCTCATTAGACGGCCGCGTAATACTTACAGACAGTTTCGACGTTATTTACGATAAAATCAATGTACTTGGAGATTTCACACTTGAGAACGGTGCTATTTACAATTACGAGCCGCTAATGGAAGTTTCGGAGTACCCGGTACCAGCATTAAGCGACCTCGATACGCTTATTTTCAGAACTTTAAACACAAATGTATTCATTTATAAAAACGACATTTTCTTCCCTAAAACTGACATTATAAGTAATAAACTCGATATTTCGGCCTACGGAATGCAAAGTTTCAATGAAGATTATGAATACCACTTCCTGATGTTTTTCAGTGATGTAATTTTTGGAAAAAACAAAAAGACACTTGAAGACCAGGGGTTCGAAAGCACAGTGTTTGAAGGCAATGATGAAGCTAAGAGAAGAGGAACTCCAATTATTGCAAAAGATTTAGATGGAGAAACCAAATACGGACCCGACAGCAAAGCTGCACGCCGTATGATGCAGACTAGAATAAGACTTAAAGAAAGAGGACTAAACCTGATTTTCCACCCACGACTGGTGAACTTCAGTACCGACCTCGACCGAAAAGAAGGCAGAGCACAAAAAGAAGAAAACTAAGCAACCAATGCGACTGAGTAAAAGTCATATCATAGCCTATACAATTTCATTGGTAATAATAGTTTTATTGGCAATAAAACTATGGCAACACTACAGCCCAAAACATTTAGAAAAGGTCAGGGCAAAAATCAGTGTAGCTAAACAGCAACCTTTGGATATAGTTTTTGGTAACGAGAGTGCAGGTTTATCCGTATACATGTATGCAAGCTATAATTGTAGTTATTGCAGAAAATTTTTCACAGAAGTATTGCCAGAACTGGAATCTTTTATAGAACAAAATCAAATTAAAATAATCATGCGTCTCACCTCAAAGTCGAGAGACGACAGATTAAAAAGGGCACTTAAAGCAGCTGTTTGCGTAAACCACTATGGAAATTTTGAGCATTTGCACAAACTGCTTTTACATGACCCTAAAGTGGTATATACCTTAGACTTTCAAAATATGATTGATGAGTTTAGCACAAAAGACCCGTTTGTTGGCGAATGTATAGATGGTGAAATTGCAGCTCAACATCTTGAGAAAAATCTGAAAGAGTTCAACCAACTGGAATTAAAAGGAACACCCAGTTTTGTAATAAACGACATAGTTTACCAGGGGTATCGTGAACCCGAATTATTTAAAAAAATAATTAAAAGACATCTATCAAAATAAAGTATAATTTAAAATCAAGACTATGAAGAAAAAGATTTATTTACTTCCATTATCGCTACTTGCAATTTTCCTGGCTTTTAACTGGAGCTGCGAAACAGAAGATGAAAATGATGAACTTTGCGAGGCATTTGACGGACTTCCGGAATACTGTGAAATTCCAACCATTTGCTGCCCGACTGATGGTGGAGACTGTTATTACGTAAATCCAGACGGCGAAAACTATTATTGTGATTCTGACCTGGCAACTGATACCGACCCTGACGGATGTGCACAAGCAGAAAATGCATACATCGATGACCACTGCGACACAACAGCTGTTACAAAATCAATCAGAGCTGAAATGCACAAAGACCTGAGTCAGTTTACACGTAAATTGATGCAAAAAGCCAGAGAACAATCGGTTTGCTATACCAATTAGAATAGTTAAGCAAAAAAATTACCGTTTTTTATAAAGGGTCTGCTGTAGTGTGAGACCCTTTATTTATGTTTACAAAGCATCCTTCTCAGTTGACTGCTCCTCCTCCAGATGATCTGTGTATAAAATACCATTCAAATGATCGATCTCATGCTGAAAGATCACAGCAGTAAAATCTTCCACCATCTCAACGTGTTTTTGACCGTCCATAGATTGATATTCCAATAAAATTGCATAAGATCTTGAATTTAATGTATCCATACGGTCAGGTATGGATAGGCAACCCTCACGGCACTCCTGGGTAAGTTTTGAATATTGTTTAATCTGAGGATTCAGGTAAAACTCAAACGGGAAGCCATCTTTATCGAACCGCTGCACCCATATCACCTGTTTTAAAATGCCCACTTGCGGTGCAGAAATTCCTACACCCAGCGACATACTGTCGGTTACCGTTTTGTATAAGCGGTGCACAAGAGTTTGTAAAACCTCATCGGTAGAATCAGGTATTACGGGCCCACTTTTTTGCCGCAAAAGCACAGAATCTTTCTTATCCGCAATAGTCCAAACGCGCATGGCCTGTGAACTGTCCTTGCTCATTATCAGCTTGTGCTGTTTGGTAGTAAACTGACTTTGTCTTTCACACGCTGTGAAATTAAAAAACCAAAACAATAACAGAAGAGCCAAAAAATATTTATACATCTTAACAAGTTTAAAAAATCTTGTTAAAGATAATGAGTATTCAAACAAAAAAATAATCTTTCACAACCCGCAACAAAGCAAAATAAATTAACTTTGAAAAAAACACATCATGAAGAACGTCCTATACATAATTGCTGCAATACTTTTATTTACAAGCTGTAAAAAAGACGAAACCGAGGTAAATCCAGTTGTAAACGACTATCCGCTTGCTATTGGTGATACCTGGGAATATGATGTAATTGTAGATGGCTTAATCTATGATGACCACTCATCGCAAGTCCCAACAGATACCATGTACATCACCAGAAATTATACGGAAACCATTCTGGCTGATACCATTTTACACGACACCCTAAACGTAAAAATACGTCAGGAAATGATAGATACAGTCGGGGCATACACTTACCTGAATACTGACAACCAGGGGCTAAAAGCATATGCACATAGGTTTGTATCAGGTAAAAAGAGCCTTCCTATTGCATATTTTAGAGGACTCAATGCTGCAAAAATTCAACCCGGCAACCTCTTTTATTATGAACCTCCCTTGTTAATCTATCAGACACCAATGCAAGAGGGTGACCACTGGGTTTATGTTGATAACGATTTTAACCGCATAGAAAAAACAGTTGTCGGCAAAGAACAGGTGATAGCAGCCGGAAGAACATTCGATTGCTTTAAAATATCATTAAAATATTATATGAACGATACAATTGAAAACACCCTCACAAAGACGCAGTGGGTAGCCTCAGCCGGATTAATCAAGGAAACAACCACATACAACCGCATAGCTTTAAGCTATGCTTCAGGTGAAGAAGCTTACATGGATGGAATGGAAGTGAAATTATTAACAAACTTCGACCTCAACCAGAGACCCTGAATTCTTTTATTCCCCTTTATTGAAGTTTGCTATTTAACTAAACCAGCCAAACATTTTGCATATAGGTTTGTCTATCTTATATATTAATATTTAGAAAGATTCACACCATTTTTCTTAAATACAAAACACAGATTGAAAAAGAATAATATGCAAATTACAGAAAACCTTAAGTGGCGCTACGCCATCAAAAAATACGATAAGAGCAGAAAAATTGCACCCACCGACCTGGAAAAAATAAAAGAGGCAGTACGCTATTCGGCTTCCTCCTATGGGTTACAGCTCTACAAGATCCTTATCATTGAAGATGAAGAGGTGCGAGAAAAGTTGAGAGCGGCCTCTTTCGACCAGGAAAAAGTTACCGACGCATCACACCTGGTGGTTTTGTGCAATTACACAAACCCCACACCCGATGACGTGGATAAATACGTAAAACTCACAGCCGAAACAAGGAATCAGGATATTGAAGCACTGGAAGGTTTCAGTAAAACTATGAAAAAGAGCATAGAGGCTAAAGGAGAGGAGGTTGACCACTGGACAGAGAATCAAGTTTACATCGCACTTGGCACCCTATTAGCAGCTGCCTCGGAACTTAAAATAGACTCCTCTCCGATGGAAGGCTTTAAACCATCAGAATACAATAAAATCCTCGGGTTGGAGGAAAGAGGGTTAAATGCAGCAGTGATTGCTGCCATTGGTTACAGATCAGAGGAAGACACATACCATCATCAAGCCAAAGTTCGTAAACCCAGCGATGAGCTTTTTGAAACCATATAAACAATAAACTCACAAAGAAAGCCCGATTAGGCAATGCCTGACCGGGCTTTTTTGTACTACCATATTTTTAAACAATTGGCCGTTCCATCTTGTCATACTGAAGCAAACATAAAACACTAAATTTAAGCAAATTAAAGACACAGTGAAATACTATGCAAATACAGGATAAACACCATCATCACAAACACAAAAAAGAAACAAAACATGGTAATCATGAACACGAGTCACATAACCACCATCATGAACACCATGACCACACCGAACACCATAAGATGATGATTAAAGATTTCCAGAAACGTTTCTGGATTTCGCTCTTACTCACGCTACCAATCCTTGTATTGTCACCGCTTGTTCAAAGCATCCTTAACTATACACTGGAAGTACCCGGTCATAAATGGATTTTGTTTGCTTTATCTACTGTGGTTTTCTTCTATGGTGGATGGCCATTCCTTAAAGGGCTTTTTGATGAATTAAAAAAACAAAGCCCGGGCATGATGACCCTGATAGCCGTTGCCATAACTGTTGCATTTGGCTACAGTACAGCTACAACCTTCGGCTTAGAAGGGAAAACATTCTTCTGGGAATTGGCCACACTAATTGACATTATGCTGCTCGGCCACTGGATTGAAATGAAATCGGTTGTAGGGGCATCGCAATCGCTCCAAAAATTGGCGGCATTGATGCCTTCAGGGGCACATAAAATAACAGGCGACACCACAGAAGATGTAAGTATAGAATCATTAGCAAAAGGCGATCAAGTACTGGTAAAACCGGGAGAAAAGATACCGGTTGACGGAATCATAACAGATGGTAACAGCCAGGTAAACGAAGCAATGGTTACTGGTGAATCGCGCCCACAAAAAAAGCAGGAAAACGATAAAGTCATAGGAGGAACAATTAATGGCAACGGATCACTTACCATTGAAGTGCAACAGGTGGGCAAAGATGCTTATTTAAACAAAGTTATTGAGATGGTTCGCTCTGCCCAGGCCAAAAAATCAAAAACTCAAAACCTCGCCGACCGCATTGCCTTCTGGTTAACCATAATAGCGCTAACTATAGGTGCAGGAACGCTAACAGCCTGGCTCATAATCGGTAAACCTTTTGTTTTTGCACTGGAAAGAATGGCAAGTGTAATGGTTATCACATGTCCGCACGCATTAGGACTTGCTGTACCGCTGGTCGCTGCCATTTCAACTTCCATTTCCGCACAAAACGGATTATTGATAAGAAACCGCACAGCTTTCGAAAAATCACGAAAAATTACGCTGTTAGCTTTTGATAAAACAGGTACCCTTACAGAGGGTGTTTTTGGCGTAAACCTGGTTAAAGCAATAGATACAAATTACGATAATAAAAAAATATTACAGCTGGGAGCTGCACTCGAAAACCACTCGAATCATCCATTGGCACAAGGAATTACAAATAAAGCCAAAGAAGAAAACATCCAAATACCAGAAGCTGAAGAATTTGAAAACATGACGGGAAAGGGTGTGCGCGCTACCGTAAACAATATTAAAGTAGCCGCAGTCGGGCCGGCATATTTAGAAGAAAACGACATTGAAATTCCAAAAACAGATGAAATAAAAAATTATGAAACGGTTGTTTACATACTGGCTGACAACAAAATAGCCGGACTCATAACCCTTGCAGACAAAATTCGGGATGCATCACAATCAGCAATTAAATCGCTTCAGGCTAACGGCATAAAAACATACATAATTACGGGTGACAATGAAAATGTGGCCAAAAATGTGAGCGAAGAATTGAAAATGGATGGTTACTTCGCTGGTATCTTACCCGACGAAAAGCAGAAAAAAGTTAAAGAGTTGCAAGACAAGGGCGAAGTGGTAGCAATGACTGGCGATGGCATAAACGATGCTCCAGCACTTGCAACAGCTGACGTGGGCATAGCTGTTGGTTCAGGAACCGATATTGCTGCCGAAACAGCTGATATTATTCTTGTAAACAGCAACCCACAAGATATTGCCTCACTCATAAAATTTGGCAAAGCAACCTTCACTAAAATGATTCAAAACTTTGTATGGGCAACAGCCTACAATGTTGTAGCAATACCCCTGGCCGCAGGAATACTCATTGGTTATGGCATACTCATTAATCCGGCACTTGGGGCATTATTAATGAGCCTCAGTACTGTGATAGTGGCCATAAATGCACAGTTACTAAAAAGAAAATTAAATCTAAAACCTTTAAACAAATAAATTATGAAGTACTACACAGAAAAAACAATAAAAAGTGATTTTAATTCAGCAATTACAAAGACACAAGAAGCCTTAAAAAACGAAGGCTTCGGTGTATTGTCTGAAATTAAAATCAATGAAAAACTAAAAGAAAAACTGGGTGTTGAATTCAGAAAATATACAATCCTGGGAGCATGCAACCCACCACTTGCTCATGAAGCGCTGCAAACTGAAAATAAAATTGGGACCATGCTTCCCTGTAATGTAATTGTGCAGGAAATTGGTGACAATGAAGTAGAGGTAGCAGCAATAGACCCATTTGCCTCAATGCAGGTTGTAGACAATGAGGAATTGTCAAAGATCGCCAAAGAGGTAAAAGAAAAACTCGACACAGTGATTGAAAATTTATAGTGCAACAACAAATTCCTCCGTCACATTTATTTGGGCGGAGGAATTATAAAGCTCCGGTCTTGATTCCTATTCCTCAATTATATTCATTAAATTGTTTGCTTTAACACATAAACCATTCAAAAATGCAACCTGACCCTTCATACCTTTTGGAAAAAACCGAAATAGACCAGCCATTAATTGCATTTTATGATGCCCCGGAAACTGAGCTTTTCAACCCGGTGATAGCGCCCAATAAAAAGGGGCACGCCTGCATGTATTCGTTTTATAAAAAGTGGCTCGATGGCAAAACAGTAGTACTTACCAAAGACAATTTTGGCTGTGGTGGAGCATCTCATCACCTTTTTAATCAGCCGCTGCAATCGCATGAAGATTTCATTAAGTTTTTGGCCGACGACGAAGGGCTGAAAGCAAATCATGCTTTAATGGATGAATGGATTCTTGAATCAAATGAGTATACACCTGATCATGAATTTGTGCTTTATGGACCATTAAAAGAAGAGGCGTACAAATATGTAAAAACCATTACTTTTTTGGTAAATCCGGACCAGCTAAGTATGCTTATGATTGGAGCACAATATTATGCCACCAAAAATGATCCTGAACCTGTTTTGGCACCTTTTGGCTCAGGATGCATGCAATCTGTATCGCTTTTCGAAGACTTAAATAAGCCACAAGCCGTTATAGGGGCCACCGATATGGCCATGCGACAGTACCTGCCACCAAACCTGCTTGCTTTTACAGTAACCAAACCGATGTATGAAAATCTCTGCCGGCTCGATAAAGACAGCTTTTTGGAGAAAGGATTCATTAAACAATTGAAAAAAGTCCGGGCAAAGCAAAAGGGTGATGAATAAAGGTCGTAATACTAATAATTCACACCAAAAACAATCCCAACACTAAAATAAGCCATGTCACCGGAGAATAATTCGTCATCAACACCTGACAAAAAGCGATAACCACCCTTTGCGAATAAATCAAGCTGCGCAGGCAATGCGTGGCCGTAGAAAGTACGGTAGTTGAACTCTGCCAGTGTCCAACTAAACCTTAACCCCGGGCCATAAGACCTTGAACTGAATACATCTATAAAGGTATCATCGCCCTCGTAATTAAAATCAGGACTGTCTAATTCAGCATCGCCAAAAGAAAAATAAGGTGTAATGCGCATTGATTTTTTCTCATAAACAGTATATCCCGCTTCAATGCTATAGTCATAGAAATAGAAGTCTTCATTTTCTTCAAAAGTTACCTGATTGGCATCAAGTTGTGCATCAACCGGGTAATTCAGTCCCAGATTACCAAACCCCACAGAAAAATTCAAATAGACTTTTTCAATTTGAAAGGTTCCGCCAAAATAAAAACCCACATTCCAATCGAAGGTATTGCTGAGCTCACCAATTGGCATTAATGCCTGTGGGCCAAACTCACTGGCAATCATAAAATCAATATTTACAACCGGCAAATATCTGCCAATAAAATCATCATATTTCGTGCGCGGATAGTATCTTTTAAATTTTTTCAGTGCTGATTCGTATTCCTTATTAACCCCTCCGGCTTCAATTAATTCGAGAAAAACATTAAGCATAGCTTTGTCAACTTCCGGCAATGCTGAGGCTTTCAGGTCTTGTCTTATTTGCGGCACCTGATTTTGCAATTCATAGAAATACTGATCAGTAAAATCTTTGACCCCGGGATAAAGATCATTTCCAAACTTTTGCCTGCATTT
Organism: Salinivirga sp.; assembly: GCF_035268865.1. Classification (GTDB taxonomy): domain Bacteria; phylum Bacteroidota; class Bacteroidia; order Bacteroidales; family Salinivirgaceae; genus Salinivirga. The sequence goes on from NZ_DATFKB010000256.1 coordinate 9,372, forward strand.
TCTTGCATGCGCTATCCACAACTCCCATTGCCTTGAGAGCAGTAGCACATACAGCTCAGAAGAATAGGTATATAGATTAGTCTTACGGTCGGTAACACGCTCATTAATGTAGCCATAAATTTCGGCAACTTTTTCCGGCCTTTCTTCTCCGGCATACTTCAGCATTAATGACTTTGCCTTATTGGCAAGCACGACCGTACTATCTTTGTAATTTTTTATTTCTCTTTCAATTTGTGCCAGTCCTATTGAGGAGTAAAAGCTCAAAACCAAAACTAAAGCAACGATTTTTCTCATAGCCTCATCTTAAGATTAAATTAACCATTGACAAATCTAACAATAAAAGTCATTTTATTGTATTACCTATAATCCTGATTTCTAAAAAATAAACTATATTAATAAACCGAAACCACATTTCATTTGTAAGGTTTTACATAAATAGCCGACTAATATTAAAAAATAAATGAAAATCTTCCTTCTAATATCCACAGCACTGATGCTTTTATCTTGCGAGCAAGATAACGCAAACATGTCAACGAATAACAAGCACGGTTTCTATTGGCGTGTAGATACAACTGAAATGTCGGGCACGAGTATCAGAGAAACCTTCCCTGTAGTTACAATGGTTAACTACACCACTGCATCAGCCATTGATTTGCCCGAATCGTCACGGGTATTAGTCACCAGGCAGGGTGGACAGGTATTTGCCTACCCCCTAAATTACATGGGCATTGAAGTACTTAATGAGGAATCGGGAGACAAATTTTTTGTACCGAATTATTGTCCACTTACACGCACCTCGATGGTTTGGGACCGAAAAACAGGCGATACAGTTTTCACATTTGCCGCCTCAGGATTATTGTATCGTGAGAACCTGGTACTCTACGATATTGAACGCCGCCGGTTATGGTCTCAAATGTTAATTGAAAAAATTTATGGCGGACAGGATCTCACGCAGCCCCAAACACTCCATTCTTTTGAAAGCACATTGGATATGATTAAAACCTATTACCCGAATGCAAAGGTTTATAATGGAGTATTCGAATCATCTGCAAAAAAAACCGAACAAAGCGGCTATAAAGATGCAGACCCCGGAGATGATGACATATCTACCCCCCTTTATTCACCAGGTGAAAATGTTTACGGAGTAATACAGGATGATTATGTTATCACAATCAGTCACAACGATTTACCAAATGGACTTTCCATAATCACAAAAGACAATATTGTAATAGTTAGTTATGGTGAGATGGGAGTTATAGTCAGCTTCATTAATAATTCCGGACTCAGCCTGGTTGAAAATGAATTCCCAACCATTTTAAGAGATGCCCAGGGCATAAAATATGATATTTTTGGTAAGCCCGTAAACCTTACTGGTACCGCAAACCTTGAATCACCAAATGCTTATAATGCGTTATGGTGGGCATGGGATAGTTTTTATGATGATTTTGATCCGGTTGAATAATTTATACTTTTTGAGATAAAATTCCCATACACATTGGTTTATAGCAAACAAAAGCGAAATAAAATCGTAGAAAACTATAAACCACAGCCATGAACTACTACATTACAACAACACTAAAAACCGATTTTCAAACAGCTTTGACGCTCACAAAAGAAGCATTGAAGGATGAGGGCTTTGGCGTACTTTCAGAAATCAACATTCAGGAAAAATTTAAAGAAAAACTGAATGTCGACTTTCAAAAATACACCATTCTTGGTGCATGTAATCCTCCCCTGGGACATGAAGCTTTAACAGCCGAAAACAAGGCAGGTGTGATGTTGCCATGTAATGTAATA